>PCCM01000057.1 GCA_002731735.1 Gemmatimonadota bacterium
GACCGGGCGGTGCCATCCCGGTGCCGAAGAGGAATCGAGCGCCCTCGACTTCCCCATCCCGCTGCGCACGTTGGATCTCAATCGCGAGGTCCTCGGGGTCGCTGCCGGCCGAAAAGACCGCGCCGAATCCGTAGTACGCGTATCGCTCGAGGTGCTCAATGAGGTTCTCACGGGAATAGTTCTGGGACCCCCAGCTCGTGTAGCCTTCGTAACCGAGGTGCGCGTGGGCGTCGATCAGGGCGGGGATGATGGTTTTTCCAGTGAGATCGATCGAGGTGGCTCCGGGGGGTGCGGTGAGCTCTCCGGTGGTCCCCACCTCGACGATTCGGTCACCTTCCACGAGGAGAGCTCCGTTTTCGATCACGTCTCCGTCGCCGAGGATGAGGCGGGCACCTTCGAAGAGGAGGGTCCCTGTTGGGGGAGGCTCGGAATCCGGTGGGGCACATCCAGCCGCAAGGGACGTGGCGAGGCAGATCAACGCAGAGACGGCGATCTGCGTCGTGGCTTTGCAGGTGCGCATGACGCTCGTGGTTGTAGGTGAACGGCCTTATCCCGTGCAAGATACGCTTGGGTATCGGAAGAAAGCGATCTGCCCAGGGTCGTGATGCCGGCGCGCCGCTAGCACCTCTCCAGTAACCGCACGACCTCCTTCACATAGCCCATTGTCCGCATACACAGGCCGAAGAGGGTCGCAATACGACTGTGTGGTCCTGCCCGAAGGTGGGCACGGCCCTTTCCGCGGACGGGCAGGGTCTTTCGACGCTCTCGGCGGAAGATAGGGGCGGAGCGGGTGGTCCTAAAAGGCACCCCAACTGTGTCAGCCGATCGCCGCGGCACCCCCCGAGGCATTGGCTTTCGGTCGGCCGGAGTGCACTATTTCGGGTTCGCCATTTCGACTCTCTTTCCGCGCATAGACGCACTTGAAAGTGCATACAGGAGGTAACCCCGTGTTGCGTTCCGTAAATCTCCGGCTTCTTGCCCCGTTGGGCCTGCTCGCGCTGTCCGCGCCGATGGTGCCCGTCGCCGCCCTCCAGATCGGCGGGCGTCCCGCGGAAGAGTGGGCCGTCGTTCTAGAGAGCGGGCGAAGGCTCGGGAGCCTCGAGATCGACGCGGTCGTGTCCCGCATGGGGATCCGGCCGGGTGATGTGGTTGCGGATGTGGGTGCGGGCACGGGTGTGTTCTCCGTGTCGCTCGCGCGAGCCACGGGGCCCACTGGCACGGTCCTGGCGGTGGAAGTGGACGCGGGCTTCCTGCCCATGATCGCCCAGAAAGGAGTCGACGGCGGGGTGGAAAACATCCAGACCGTGCTAGGCGAGTTCACGGACCCCAAACTGCCCAGACGCGACCTCGATGTGGCCTTCTTCCACGATGTCATTCATCACATCGAGGGGCGGCAGGCCTACCTCCAGGCGACGGCTCAATATCTGGGGCCAGGGAGTCGCGTTGTGGTCGTCGACTACCACGGGGACCGACCCGGTGCCCCCCACAGCGGCCAACCAGAGATGCTGATCACGCTACGGCAGGTACGGGAATGGATGTCGGTCGCCGGCTTTGATCTGACGCAGGAGTTCGACCTCTTCGACGACAAGTTCTTCGTGGTGTTCACGAAGAGGGATTAGCGAAGGGCGTCGCCTAGAATGGCAACGATCCGAGCGCGGCCGGGAGTGAATCGTTCATGCTCCACTCGTTCCAGGAGCCGTCGTAGAGCCGAGTGTCATACCCGAGATGTTTGGCGATGAGGTAGGTATAACTGGCCCGCATTCCTACCCAACAGTAGTTGACCACTGTCGCTCGGTCGTTCGCGCCGGCTTGCAGGAACTGGATCACGACGTCCGTGGAATCACGTAAGACCGGGTTCTCTGAGGCCACCAGAAGATCTTCCCAATAGAGGTTGCGAGCGCCGGGGATGTGGCCCGCTCGCGCTCCGACACGAGTCGGGAGGCGACCGGTGTACTCGCCCTCGGGCCGTGAGTCGATGAGTGCGATCTCGGGGCCGAACAGCCGTTCTTCAATCCACTCGGCCGACACGAGCACATCGTCTCGGGTAATCGGTGTGAACAGGCCGCGGGGTCCCTGAGCCGGGGTCGCTTCGACTGGGTGGTTGGCGGCCTTCCATGCCTCCAGGCCACCGTCCAGGACCACCGTGCGGGCGCCGTGCCCCAGGTAGTCGAGTGTGACATACGCCCGTGCAGGGAGGTGCGCAGGAGATCCGTAGAGCACCACCAGTGATGCGTCCGAGACCCCCGCCACCTCAAAGGGTTCGATCAGCTCGTCGACCGGGGGCATCTCCACGATCAGGCCGTCTCGAACCTGTACGATCTCCTGGTAATTCATGAACCGGGCGCGCGGGATGAACTCACCGGAGGAACGCGCTGAGGGCATGCCTACATGAAGTAAGACGATTGAAGAGTCCTGGAGGTGTTCGGCGAGCCAGTCCACGGAGACGAGGACGCCGGGTGCGTCCTGGGCGAGCGCGGCCTGATCCGGTGCGGGCAACTGCGCTGAGATCGACGCCTGCGCCGGTCGTGCCGTCAGGATGGCCGAGGCCAGACAGGCTGCGAAGGGCACGGTCATCCACGGCAGAGGGCGGCGAGTCCGTCGTGTTCCGAGTGTCATCTTCCGAGCTTCATCCCGACTTTACCCTTCCCTTGCTTGTCCATACTGGCTACGTGGGCCACCGGCCGTAGTGCCTGGCGCGGCCACGATGTCCCCGGAAGACGAAACAGGATTATCATAGGGTGCGCTCGATGGAGCAACGGAGCAAGGAGCTTCCCAGGCATGTTCGACTTCACCCTTCACGCCACCGACGGTGCCGCCCGCACCGGGACGTTTACCACACCCCATGGGAACGTGGAGACTCCCGCCTTCATGCCCGTGGGCACCAACGGCTCGGTCAAGGGCGTGTCGCCCGAGGAGATCGAGGCCACCGGCACGTCGATGATCCTGGCCAATACGTACCACCTTTACCTACGTCCGGGACACGAGCTGGTCCGGGAATTAGGGGGAGTACACGAGTTCATGCGCTGGGATGGGCCGATCCTCACCGACTCGGGCGGCTACCAGGTCTTCTCACTCTCGGCCAGCAACGAGATTCGGGACGACGGTGTGGTGTTCCAGAGCCACATCGACGGGTCCAGTCACCTCTTCACACCCGAGGGTGTGATGGACATCCAGCGGGCGTTGGGCGCCGATGTCGTGATGGCGTTCGACCAGTGCCCACCAGGAGGTGTCACGCACGAAGAGGCCGAGGCCGCGAACCGGCGCACCCTCGATTGGTTGTCGCGTTGCAGGGATCGCTTCCATGCGTCCGAAGACGACGAAGGCGGCGGCAAGCAAAGCCTTTTCCCCGTCCTTCAGGGGAACATCTACAGCGACCTTCGCCTGCAGCACCTCCGGGCGTTCCTCGATCTCGGGGACTGGGACGGGATGGGTATCGGAGGACTCAGTGTGGGCGAGGGGAAGGACGACATGTGGCGGGTTCTGGAGGACCTCCATTCGGAGATTCCCGAAGGGCTTCCGCGCTACCTCATGGGGGTGGGTTATCCCGACGATCTTCTCGAGTCCGTGGCCCGCGGATACGACATGTTCGACTGCGTGGCACCGACCCGAAACGCCCGGCACGGGACAGCGTGGACGTCTGTGGAGGGTCAGGTCAACCTCAAGGCAGCCCGCTTCATCCGTGACCGAAAACCGATCGATCCCGAGTGTGACTGTTACGCGTGCCGCGGGTATGATCGGGCGTACATCAGACACCTTTGTGTGTCGAGCGAGCTGTTCGGTGCCCGGCTCGTTTCGATCCACAATATCCGATTTCTGGTCCGGCTGGCTGAGGAGTCCCGGGAGCGCATCGTAAATGGTACCTTCCAGTCCTGGTCGCGGGACTGGCTCGAGAGATACCGGGGTTCGAAAGAGGCGGGAATCTAGAAGCACAAGACGCCGTGGTACGTAACAGCGAAGTGCAACACAGAGCGGAGATCGGTTTTGACTGAAGCCCTACTGGCAGTTGTGATGGTCCCCCGGGAGGGGGCGAGTGGTGGGTTCGTGTTGTTCGTGAACATGGCTGCCGTGATCCTGATTTTCTACTTCGTGCTCATTCGCCCACAGCGGCGTGAACAGGAACGGCAGAAGCAGATGATAGCGGCCGTCGGCAAGGGTGATGAGATCGTGACCACCGGCGGGATCGTGGGCACCGTAATCCGAGCGGATCCGGACCGTTTGATCATCAAGACCGGGGGCGAGACCAAGATCACGGTCGAGCGGAGCCACATCGCCCGGAAGTCTTCGGCGGACGATAGGTCCGAATTTGATCCAATTACCGGTCAGAATAGGTGACGATAAGTCCGAATAGGTGTGGAGATGAAGTAGGAATGGCGAGAAGGTAGGAATGGCGGTTCGCAGGATTCTGCTGCTCGGCGAAGAAGCCCTCCGTGATCCGGGTGTCGAGGTGGAGGTGTTCGACGACGAACTGCATGACCTCGTCGAAGACTTGTTGGCGACGATGTACTTTGCTGAAGGGATTGGCTTGGCGGCTCCCCAGATCGGCGTCTCTCGGCGAGTATGCGTGCTCGACCTACACGACGAAGACAACCCCGACGACGGGCGCTGGGTCTTCGTCAATCCGGTGATCGTCGAGTCCAGCGACGAAGAGGACAAGGCGTCTGAAGGCTGCCTGAGTATCCCCGAGATGGAGGAGGTCGTCACGCGGCCCGCCCGGGTCACGGTCCAGGGCTTCGACGCCGACGGACAGGCCGTAGAGGTCGAGGCGGANGGGTTGTTGGCCCGAGCGCTCCAGCACGAGATCGACCACCTGGACGGGGTTCTTTTCATCGATCGGCTNACTACGTACAAGCGGCGCGCCCTGCTCAAGAAATGGAAGAAGAGCCAGAAGGAGGAGGCGAAGGGGTGAAGATCCTCTTCTGGGGGACGCCGGAATTTGCGGTTCCGTCCCTTCGGGCGCTCAGTGAGGAGGGGCACGACATCGTGGGCGTCGTGACCCAACCGGATCGCCCGGCTGGGAGAGGCAGAGAACTCCGGGCGTCGGCGGTCAAGACAGAGACTCTCGACCAGAGCCTCAGAGTTCTGGAGCCCGAGTCCGCACGCGGTGACGACTTTGTCCAGGAGATCGCGGGTCTCAGGGCCGACCTGTCCGTGGTCGTAGCGTACGGCCAGATCCTGTCGCGGGAAGTCCTGGACGTTCCCGCGCTCGGCTCGGTGAACCTGCACGCGTCGCTTCTCCCGGCTCTGCGCGGGGCCGCACCCATCAACTGGTCGATCATCCGAGGCGACACCGTGACGGGTGTCACGGTCATGCGCATGGTCGAACAGATGGACGCTGGACCGATCCTCTTCCAGACAAAGGAGCCGATCGATCCGGAAGAGACGGCCGGCGACCTTAGGATGCGGCTCTCTGAGATCGGGGCTGAGGCCTTGGTGGAGGCGCTCGTGCTTTTGGAGGCCGGCATGATCGAGGAGTTGGAACAGGACGAGTCACGGGCGACATACGCGCCCAAGGTCGATCGTGCCACCGCCCGCGTAGACTGGGCCGGTGAACCTGTTGCGGTGAGTAACTTCATACGAGGGATGGACGCAGTGCCTGGTGCGTGGTCGGAACTCGAAGGCCACCCGGTCAAGCTTTTCCGACCAGAGGCCGACCCTAAGGTCGTGCCAGAGGCCCGACCGGGCACCATCCTGGAGGCGGACCGGGACGTGGGCCTGCTCGTGGCGACGGTCGAGGGAGCCGTACGCATAGGCGAGGTCCAACCGCCGGGCAAGCAACGGATGGATTCGAGCGCGTGGATTTTGGGGCGTGGCGCGACAGCCGGCCAACGCTTCGAGTGATCCCGAGGTTACATGTCGTCACCGACGACCAGGTCCTGGCCCGGCCCGATTTCGCGACCAGCGCACTCGAAGTTTGCGAAGCGCTGGAGACGCGCGAGGTAGCCCTTCATATACGCGGGCCTCACACGAGCGGGCGAACACTCACTCGATTGGCGCGGATTCTGCGCGAGCCTGCTGCCGCTTGCGGGGTCACTCTTCTCGTGAACGATCGTCTGGACGTCGCGTTGGCCGTCGAGGCGTCGGGTGTCCATTTGGGCTCCCGCTCGATACCGCCCACCGAGGCACGGCGTTTGTTGGGGGGAGGTCTCCTCTTGGGTGTGTCGGTGCATTCAGAAAGCGAGGCTGTGGAGGCCACAAGGTCGGGAGCGGACTATCTGTTCTTCGGCCCCCTGTTCGAGACGCCCTCGCACCCTGGCGCGGCGTCCAGCGGGGCCGAAGTCGTGGACAGAGTTCTGTCGCGAGTCGACCTGCCCGTGGTCGGAATCGGCGGGGTGACACCGCAGCGGGCGGCGACGGTTATCGCCTCCGGCGCACACGGAGTGGCCGCCATAAGGGGCATCTGGGACACCCCCTCTCCGCGGGAGGCCGTCCAGGTTTATCTTGATGCCGTGGAACGGGCGATCCAGGAGAAACGTAATGAGTGAGCTGGGATGAGTGAGCTGGGAAGTATTCAGGTACAGGTGAACGGGAAGGAGCGGGAAGTCCAGTCTGGGCTCTCGGTCCATGAACTTGTGGAATCCTTCGATCTCAACCCGCTGCTCATCGTGGTCGAGCTCAATCGGGAGATTCTCAGCCGTGACCAGTTCAAGGACGTCCATGTCTCGGAGGGAGACGCGGTCGAATTGGTCCACTTCGTCGGAGGAGGCTGATGCCGGAGCAGGGGGCTCTCACCGGGAATCTGAGGATCGCCGATCAGGAGTTCGAGTCCCGCCTCTTTGTGGGTACGGGGAAATATCCCGACAACGAAACGATGGTGGAGGCGATCCGGGCATCCGGCACGGCGATGGTCACGGTGGCCGTGCGTAGGGTCGATTTAGACCGTACCCAGAGCGAGGGGATCCTCTTCCACCTGGACCCTGAGGAGTTCTTTCTGCTTCCCAACACGGCGGGGTGCTACACGGCGGAAGATGCGATCCGTTACGCTCGACTGGCCCGCGCGGCAGGCTTCAACGAATGGCTCAAGCTAGAGGTCATTGGAGACGAAACGACACTCGTACCCGACACGCAGGCCACTCTGGAAGCTGCGGAGACGCTGGTGGCTGAGGGCTTCAACGTGATGGCCTATACGAATGATGACTTAGTGACCGCATTGCGTCTGGAGGACGCCGGCTGTGTTGCCGTCATGCCCCTCGCCAGCCCGATCGGTAGCGGTCTTGGTATCGTGAACCCGTACTTCATCCGGGAGATCAAGCGGCGGTGCGACGTTCCGATCATCGTGGACGCCGGGGTCGGGACCGCCTCCGATGCATGTGTCGCCATGGAACAGGGAGTGGACGGCGTGCTGATGAACACGGCCATCGCTACCGCTAGCGATCCGGTGGCGATGGCCCACGCGATGCGGCTTGCGACGCAGGCCGGACGGCTCGCTTATCTGGCCGGCCGCATGGAGGCCCGGGAGATCGGGATTCCCTCGTCGCCGACGCGAGGGATGCTGGACTGAGCACGGCGCCCGCCACGGAGGGCCGACTCGCGGCTTCGGATATTCTCGCGGCGGTGGCCCGTGGGCGGAGGCTCGACCGGGCCTTCGCGGACGCTACTCGTTCGCTCGACGCCCGCGATCGTGCGTGGTGCCGTGAGTTGGTGTTCGGTATTCAGCGGCTTCGAGGCCGGCTCGACTACCTTCTCGACCGGAAGGTGAAGCGCGGTCTCGAAAGTGTAAAAGCCAGCGTGCTGGACTCACTTCGGATCGGCCTGTACGAGCTTCTCTATATGGGTGGTGTACCCGAGTACGCAGCGGTTTCCCAGGCGGTCGACCTCGCCCAGTCGAAGGGTGGGCGAGGTGTTTCGGGATTCGTGAACGCCGTGCTTCGAGGTATTGCGCGCGACGGCGGTGGCCCGGAGCACTTCCCCGACCCCGAAACCCACCCCGTGGAGTTCTTGTCCACATGGGGTTCACATCCCCGCTGGTTGGTGGAGCGGTGGCTCGCACGATGGTCCGCTGATGAGGTTCGGAAGCTGATCGAGGCGAACAATGGTGTGCCGCCGCTAAGCCTTCGGTGCCTCTGGGATACCCCAGAAGAGGCCAAGGAGGCGCTGGAGATCCGACAGATCGACGCTAGGGTGGTCGGTCTTGGCACGGGATGTGTAGTGATCCCTGGACATGTGTCACTGGAAGAGGCCATGAGAGCGGTTCCGGCCGTGGTACAGGACCCCGCGGCGGCCCTAGTGGGTTCCTATGCCGATCCTGGCCCGGAGGCCCGCGTCGCAGATCTTTGCGCGGCGCCGGGCGGAAAGACGTTGGCGCTTGCAGCGCGAGGTAACGTGGTCTTGGCGGCGGATCGCTCGATCGAGCGCCTGCGCCTTGTAAGGGAGAACGTCGATAGAGTGAGAGAGCAGGGGAGACGCCCCGTCCGCGTGAGTACGGTGCAGGCCGATGCGCTCGCACCGGCAGTGAGCCGCCCGGACATGTTGTTGTTGGATGTTCCGTGCACGTGCACGGGCACGCTGAGACGTAACCCGGACATACGCTGGAAGCTCACTCCGGATCGGCTGGACGAGATGGCGGCCCTCCAAGGCCGCATGTTGGACGTGTGCGCGGACGTGGTACCGAGCGGAGGGGTTTTGGTGTACGCAACCTGCAGTCTGGAGCCCGAAGAGAACGAAAAACAAATCGAGGCCTTCATGGTCCGCCGGCCGGATTTTCAGATGGACCCCGGTGCCGGGGTGGACGTAGAATTTCTGAACGACGGGGGGTACCTCTATCTTATGCCACAGGTCCACGGGTTCGACGGGGCGTTCGCCGCCCGCTTGAGGAGGGTGTAGCGGTGTATCCGTGTCAGTTGAGCCTCAGCTTTCCCGAAGAGAGGAGCCGAGAGACGCCGGCATGAGACTGGGAAGCTCGATTCGGAGGCGGAGGTTCCGAAGTGACGGACGCTCTGAGTGGCCGAAGAAGAAGTGGTGGGCGGGTGGCGGCCCACTTAGGCTCTCCCGAGATGCTGGTTACTTGGTGTGTGGAGTACTGCTCGTCGGCTTCCTTTTCGGCTACTTCGGGACTACCCGTCTGCTCTTCCCGGCGCCCCCGCGGCCAGGAGATCTCTTCGAGGTGCCCGATGTCGGAGGACTCGACCGCTCGACAGCTCTGGACATGATTCAGGCGGCTGGCATTCAAGCTGTAGTGACCGATTCCTTTCGGCACCCGACTGCGCTGAGTGGCGAAGTTCTCGGTCAGACTCCCCTTGCAGGGCAACTTTCGACGGCGACCGATACGGTCGTTCTGACCGTGAGCTTGGGCGCGGTGCGGATGTCTGTGCCGGATGTGGTCCGCCTCGGCTCAACGGCCGCCAGGACGGTTCTGGAAGCGAGTGGCTTCACGGTCACCGTGTATGCACTCGAGGCTGAATTGCCGGCGGGCTTGGTCGTTGAGGTACTCCCCGAGCCCGGTACCGAAGTGGAGCTTCCTATGGAAGTCACAATCTCCGTGAGCACCGGTCCTCCGTTGATTCACATGCCGCTCCTCCTCGGGATCGAACAGGAAATTGCCGAAGTCCTGATCGACTCCCTCGGCTTCGTGTTGTTGGAAGTGGAGGATTGTTTCCGGTTTGGGCAGGACCAGGGGCGCGTGGTCGTGCAGTTTCCGCCCTCGGACAGCCTCGTGATCCCCGGCAGTCGCGTGAGGTTGTCCGTCGGGAGTCGAAACTCAGCCCGGCGCGTATGCGGAAACTAGTGTAAATTGGAGCCAGCGCGTTGAAGGTTGTTGAAGAACTACCTTCTAGCTCTACACAGGCNCNTGAACACATGACGGTTGAACCGACACCGAGNACCGGATATTCGAACCGGCNCTACGCCTACGCGTTGGTTGGAGTCGCCCTATTGATAGGCCTCGCCTGGANGNNCCAGGATCGTATTCCGCCGGTGACCATCGGAACCGTCGCTCCGGACTTCGAGGTCAACGATCTCGATGGTGGTCTGGTTCGCCTCAGCGACCACAGTGGTGATGTCGTCCTGGTGAACATCTGGGCCACCTGGTGCCTCCCCTGCCTGCAGGAAATGCCCTCCATGGAGCGTCTCTATCAGAAGATTGGTGGGGACGGGTTCGAGATCCTGGCAGTCAGCATCGATGCGGAGGCGGGGCTTTTCGGCCTCGACGGCAATGTTGGAGGCGACATTCGGGAGTTCGCCGAGTCGCTCGGGCTGACCTTCCCGATTCTCCACGATCCTTCAGGCGAGATCATGCGCTTGTACCGTGCGACGGCCGTACCCGAGACCTTTCTGATCGGTAGGGATGGAATCATCTACAAGAAGGTGGCGGGTGGTACCGAGTGGGACGCGGCCCAGCACAAGGAGCTAATCCAGCGTTTGCTGGCTGCTCCACAGTGAGCGCCCGGCGCCTCTTCGCCAGCCTGGCCCGCGACGGCAAACTCAAGCTGGCTGCGTTCGGACTGGCCGTGTTCCTTTGGGTCTTGGGCCGCGTCGGAAATCCTGCCCAGCGTGATCTGGTGATTCCGGTCGAGATCCGTCCGGCCGACCCGAGCTGGGTCGTGCTTACGGATCCGGTTCCCGACACCGTGCGCATATTCTTCCGAGGCCCCCAAAGCGAGATTTTCAGAATCACCGACTTCGACCTCATATCGGTGACCGTGCCCATCACCGAGATGTCGGATGAGGAGATGGTGATCCAACTCCAACCGGGGTGGGTGTCGGTGGACGGATACCGGGGTGTGGAAGTGGATGACATCGTCCCCGGCGAGATCAACGTTCGCCTCGATCGCCGGAGCATCAGGACTGTTCCGCTTCGCGTCAGCACCAGCGGAGCCTTGCCAGATCACTTGGTGCTGGAGGGTGATTTTACTTTGACGCCTGACGTCGTGCAGGTTGACGGGCCGGCGAGTCTCGTTGACAGGCTCGACTCGCTGGACATCGTTCCCGTGAGCCTCAGCGATGTTGACGGGCCGGCGAGGGTGGGGACCTTCGTGGATACCGTAGGTATGGGCCCCGTGACGGTTGACCCCTACACCATCGCGTTGAGAGTTCCGGCGGAGGAGTCCACCGAGCGAGTGTTTACCGGCGTTCGGGTCATTACGTACTTGGTGGAAGGAACCGGGCCGGTCCAGGTGTTCCCCGAGAATGTCCGGGTCACGGTGACGGGCGCGCGCAGCCGCGTGTCCGCCATGGACCCAGACATACTGAGAGCCGTTGTGCCGTCGGGTGAGCTTCTGGACCTCGGGGAGGTTGAAGATCGCCGGGTTCCGATCCGCGTGGAGGGTGTTCCCTCCTATGTGTCCGTGGTGGTATCGGTCGACACGGTCTCGGTAAGGCGAGTCGAGCAGTGAGCGATCCGCTCATTCTGGGACTCGAAACAAGCTGTGACGAGACCTCCGCAGCAGTGTTGAAGGCCCCAGACACACTCAAAGGCCATGTGATCTACTCTCAGGACGAGCACATCTTGTACGGCGGTGTGGTTCCGGAGATCGCGGCGCGTGCCCACATACAGCGTATCGACGAGGTGGTCGACCGTGCGCTGGTCGAGGCTGGGTGTACGTTGAGCGATATCGACGCTGTGGCCGTCACCGCCGGGCCCGGCCTCATCGGAGCGCTGCTGGTGGGTGTTTGCTGGGCGAAGGCCGCCGCTTTCGGTCTGGGGAGGCCGCTCGTGGCTGTCCATCATATGGAGGCCCATCTCTTCGCCCCCTCGCTTGAAAACCCCGACGCAGTGCCGCCGTTCGTGGCGTTGCTGGTCTCGGGAGGCCATACGCTTCTCCTTCACGTGCCGGAATGGGGCACGTATCATTGGTTGGGGCAAACGCGGGACGACGCGGCGGGTGAGGCTTTCGACAAGGTCGCGAGGCTTCTGGGTATGCCGTACCCGGGCGGCCCGGCCATCGAAGCGGCCGCATCCCGAGGTGACGAGAAACGGTACCGGTTCCCACGACCGATGTTGCGGCGGAATCAACGCCCTGGAGACGACGATTTCTACGATTTTTCGTTCAGTGGGTTGAAGACGGCTGTCGTCACCGTCGTCCGAGAGATCGAGGAAGATCGACCGCTCGAGCCGGAGAGAGAAAACGTTGCCGCGTCGTTTCAGGCGGCGGTCGTGGATGTCCTGACAGAGAAGACGATGCGTGCGGTGGAAGAAATGGACTGCCCGCGTGTGCTGCTCGGAGGTGGAGTGGCGGCCAACGGGCGACTCCGTGAAGCACTGGCGACGCGGCTCGAGCCAGACGGCGTGCTCCTGAACGCATCTCCGCGGCTCTCGTTGGACAATGGTGCGATGGTGGCTCGCGCAGGTGCGTTTCGCCTCGGGCGAGGAGAGATTGCGTCGTTGGATGCCTCGCCCGACCCTAACTTGCCGTTTCCCGGATTGTTGAAAACTTTCGCGTGATCGTGTCCTCCGAGCGGAGCACCTTCTAAGGACTGAGCGTGTACCCGATCTTCTTCCGTCTCCCGAGCTGGTTGCCCTTCATGGGGGATGCGCCGATCACCTCCTTCGGCGTGTTCATGTTCCTCTCCTTCCTGACAGGCGGGATTTTGTTGCGCTCCGAGATGGAGCGGACCGGCCACGATCCCGATCGGGCTTGGGATCTGGTGTTCATGGGGGTATTGGGGGGTGTCATTGGAGCAAAGGCGTACTACGTGCTCCTGAACTACGAGGCGCTTCTGGCCAACCCGTTGTCGGCGATCTTCTCACGGGGCGGAATGGTATGGTACGGCGGATTCGCGGGGGCGCTTCTTCTCATCGTCATCGAGATCAAGCGGAGGGATCTGCCACTCGGACAGGTCGCGGACCTCTGTTCGCCGACTCTCGCCATCGGGTATGCCGTTGGCCGGATGGGATGTTTCCTGGTCGGAGACGACTATGGGCGTCCCACGGGCTCCTGGATGGGGATCAGGTTTCCGGACGGCACGCCGCCCACGACGGTGGAAGCTCTCGAGAGAAACTTCGGTGTTCAGGTCGATCCGGCCTTGGTCGAGCGCTTCGGACAGGTCGTCCCCGTGCATCCCACTCAGCTCTACGAGGTCGCGATGGCCTCCATCATCTTTCTGGTTCTCTGGAAGCTGCGGGTCCACAATCACTCGGCTGGCTGGCTCTTTTGGATTTGTTTGACCTTGCTCAGCGTCGAACGCTTCTTGGTCGAGTTCGTTCGGGTGAAGGACGACCGATTCTTCGGGCCCCTCACCATTGCGCAGGGCATCGCGATTACCCTCGTGCTCGTCGGTCTTTGGGGAGTACGCCAATCGTGGTCCGTGGGAGCGGAGTCGGAAGGAGAAAAAGCCTGACGAATCGGACAGGGTGACGGGGAAATGCTGACGATCCTGCACGGGTCGGACGTGCACTTCGGCAATCCTCACCGACCGAGTGTAGCCGCCGGCTTTCTCGAGTTGGCGCGACGCGTGTCGCCCGATGTTGTCGTCTTGGCTGGAGATCTGACGCAGCGGGCCAAGGTCCGCGAATTTGAGCAGGCCCACGCGTACCTCGGTGAATTCGGGCCTGCGCCGGTCGTGGTCACCCCCGGAAACCACGACATTCCTCTCTACCGCGTACATGAGCGTCTGTTCGCTCCGTTCCGGAACTATCAGGCCTTCATATCCCAGGAACTCGACACCGCAACTCGGGTCGACGGAGCAGTTTTGGTGGCCTTGAACTCGGCCGATCCTTACCGAGGACTCGTCAACGGACGCATTGAGGCCGGCCAACTCCGTTTTCTGGCACGTATCTTCCAGGAAACATATGATGCGGATGTCCGTATCGTAGTCATACACCATGCTTTGGCTCCACCGCCCGACGGGGGGTCGGACGCGGTCCTTCCGAGAAACGCGTCTCTTCTGGACCGATTCCGGGAGCTGGGAGTGGATTTGATTCTCAGTGGACATCTTCATCGCGGCTTTGTGACCAGCTCGTCGGAAGTGCGTCCGGACCACAGAGACCGCGGCGACATCGCTATCGTCCACAGCGGGACGGCCACGTCCAACCGGGGTCGTAAGGCCGAGAAGGGGGAAAACAGTGTGAACGTGTTGAAGATCCGCGCTGAGGGCATCGAAGTGATGCCCTTTTGGTTCCAGGAGCATGTGGCGGGCTTCGTGGCACGTGAGCCCATCAACATCCGGCGCAGCGAATGACCAGGTTCTACGTAAAAAGGGAGGCGGGGATACGCGAAACGGTCAGTGCGTTAGCCGTCGCCTTGGGTGTCGGCGGCTTGTCTTTCTATCTGACCCGGATGCTTCTTGCCCGCGACGATTTGGAATCCAAGGCACTGCCTGACGTGGCCGCGGACCCCGGACGTCTCCGGGGCGCTCGAAGTGAAGGACTCAAGTAGAGGTCGCATGCGGATCTCGTCCACGCTCACCTGTTTCATCCTGTTGGTGGCCCACGCACCCCTCCTCGCCCAAGCGCCTTCCGTCCAGGTCCGGAGTATCGACTTTGTCGGTAACGAGGCGTTTCCGCCCGATTCCCTGGAGCGCGCCATCGTCAATCGTGAAACCAGGTGTCGTGCCTTTGGGTTCGGTGAGTTCTGCCCCTTCGGAGCCCTGCGTGAAGACTTGAATGAGCGAGAGCTGTCTCGGGACATGTTACGGCTCACGAACTTCTATAACATCCGGGGTTATCGAGAGGTCCGGATCGACACGTTGATCACGCGTCCGTCGGAGGACGTCGTGGAATTGTCTTTTCAGATAGACGAAGGGTCACCCGTCCGAATCGCCAACCTGACGGTGGAGTGGGCGGACGTCTTCGAAGAATTCGACCCTACCGCCAACCTTCCTGTCCAGGTGGATGGCCTGCTCAACGTGATCGATCTTGCGGCGACCCGAGACACGCTGATCCAGCGGTTCCGAAACCGCGGGTACCCCAGGGCCGACGTATCTCGTTCGTGGAACGTGCGGGTGGGGAGTCCCTTCCAGGCGGACGTGACCTTCGAGGTCGAAGTGGGGCCGCATTCTTTTTTTGGCCCCATCACCTTTAGTGGAAACGAACAGCTCAGCGATGACGTGATCCGCCAGCTCCTCCCATTCGAGGAGGGGCAGGAATATTCCGAGGTGCGTACCCTCGAGGCCCAGCGCAATCTGTTCTCCATCGAGATGATTCAGCGGGCATCGATCGTCGAGGCGGCGGATCCAGCGGGTATCGTGCCCGACACCGTGGTCCCACTCCAGGTTCAGATCACGGAGGCGGAGGTTCACAGTGTGCAACTCGGTGGGGGATGGAGCACCCTGGAGTGCGGGAACGTGGAAGGGCGTTGGACGAGCCGGAACTTCTACGGCGGAGCGAGACAACTGCAACTCCGGGGGCGCTTGTCCAACCTGGCGGCTGACCCACTCAAGGAAAGTATTTGTCGCCAAGCCGGCATCAACCAGTTCGGAGGGCTGAACTGGTTGCTTTCGGCGGAATTTGCGCAGCCGCTGATCCGTCGGAGTGTCTCCTTCGGCGTCAACCTGTTCTGGGAGCGGCAGAGCGTCCAGGACGTGTTCGTTCGCGAAGCCGTCGGTGTGGACCTCTCCCTCTTTCAGCGGGTTGCCGCGAACACGTCCATCACCTTCGCGTACCGGCCGGAACTCACTAAGCTGGAGGCCGCCGCGGTCTTCTTTTGTACGTCGATTCAGGTCTGTATGCCCGAGGACATAGCCGCCCTTCAGGAACCGGCCTGGTTGGCCCCGGTATCCGTGAACCTCGTACAGGGGAGGACGGACAACCTCTTGAACCCGACGCGCGGATACCAGTTCGTGGCCAGCTTCGAGCACGCATCCTCCCTGACGGGTTCCGAATTTCAGTACAATCGGGTGTTGGGCGAAGCGACCGCCTACATATCGACACGGCCTGGCCATGTCCTGGCGGCTCGGGTCCGGTCGGGATGGATCGGCGCGGGCGCGTTCTCCCTCCCGGCGGGTGACGCCGCCGTCGTACACCCCCAGAAGAGGTTCTTCTCGGGTGGGGCCAATAGCGTGCGGGGGTTCGCGCAGAACCAGCTCGGACCGAGAGTGCTCACGGTAGATCCTTCGTCGCTCCTGTTCCCGATCGGCACCAAACCGGCGGCGTGCACTCCGGATGAGGTCATAGATCTCACCTGTAACGCCAACGCGTTGGACGACGGGTCCTTTGCAACACCGCGTCCCACAGGCGGAGGCGTCCTGCTCGAGGGAAGCCTCGAGTACCGGATCGCGTTGGGGCGGAATCTGGAATCTGCCATCTTTGTCGACTTCGGGCGGATTTTTCCCGAGACGGGCTCAGGTAAGGTGAGCCAGTTCGAGATTTCTCCCGGAGTGGGTATGCGATATCTGAGTCCCGTCGGGCCCATTCGTGTGGATCTGGGTTACAGATTCCGTGGCATCGAGCCGTTGCAAGTTGTCACGACGCAGATTCGCCCGTTCGAGCCAGGTGACGATCCTGCGGACAAAATCAGGCTTATTGGCGGAGGCGAGCCGATCGATTACGTGATCACGGAGGATCTCGCGGTGCTCGATCCGCGGGTGGTCTACGGCCCGCAGAGCGGCTTTTCCATCAACCGTTTTCAGATCCACCTCAGCATCGGACAGGCGTTCTAGGGTGGCGATCGGAAAGGGGCTCCGCGTGTGGACGGTGTTGAAGATTGCCGCTGGTCTCCTGGTGACACTCGCCGTGGGAGCGGTCGCCGGCGTGCTCGTCCTCACCCGTACGAATGTCGGGCAGGTGTTCGTGGTGGAGGAGGCGCTCCGGCGAATGCAGGGCAGTTTTGACGGCGAAATCACGATCGCCGGTCTGCATTCACCAGGACTCCACAGGGCGGCCACGCTGCTCGACCTCCGGGTCACCGCCCCCGATAGCAGCCAAATATTGGCTGTGGACTCGGTTGAGGCCGAGTACTCCATGGCCGCGATGCTCAGCGGTGATGTCGCTCTTACCGGCCTCACTCTCTGGGGGCCCAGACTGACGATTACCAGGGAGGCGCCGGACCAGCCATTCAACTTGGCGGCCTTCCTCGACGGCACCGAGTCACTGGAGTTGGAACTCGGTGACACGGACGAGCTCACTGAGGCTGGGGTGCGTTTCCTGTTCGAGGACGTGGACATCCGCGACGGGAGCATCGACGTGCGGTACCCGCTGACGGCTCCGCCTGATCCGACTTCCCGGTTCCTGAGTGAGCCCGGGCCGGAGGGGCAGGGCTTCGTGCGGGTTATCGGGTTCCAAGGCATCGATGGGCACGTCGACGGCGTGGTCGTGGCGGATCCAGCCGTGGGCGGACTAACAATGAACGTTAGAGATTTCGCCTTCGAGGGCAGAATTCTTCAAGACCTGGTCCAGGTCGAGAATCTCGACGGAAGCATTGTATGGTCCGGGGATAGAATCTCAGTCGCCGTGGAGACCGTGGGTCTCTTGGGCGCCACCGCGACAGGATCGGGTGCGGTCGATCTTGGGGACGGAGATCAGGTCGAGTTCACCTTCGACGGTGTCGTGGAGAGCTTGGATCTGTCCGAGTTGCGGTGGCTCGAACCCCGCCTTCCGGATGCCCGCGCGAGTGCCCGTATCGGGGTGGAGTACGGATCGGAGGGGTTGCGTGCCACGTGGTCCGATGGGCAGCTGCCCATCGACGGCGGAAACATCGAGGGAGAGGGGACCGTCAGGGTTGTTCAGGGTGGAGAAACCTCGTTTGAGGACGTGACCCTGGCGGTACTCGGAGTCCCCGTCTCGACGTTGGAGGAATTTATCCCGCTAGTGTTGCCGTTGGAGGGTCGGTTGAGTGGAACGGTTGAGCTCTCGGGCACCATGGACGCCATGAGGGTGATAAGCCGGATGGACTTGGTGGAACCAGATCTGGGCCCGACCAGCGGCGAGATCGACGGTGTGTTTCACCTTCGCGGCCCGTTGGGTGTGACCGGCCTGACGGCCCGGCTGATTCCGCTGGACCTCGGACTGGTCAACCGGTTTGCAGAAGGGCTGCTACTGGACGGCTCCGCGATCATTGATGTGCAGGTGGATGGTCGGTTGGACAGTGGTATGCGCGTGGTGGCGGTGGCGGTCGACCGCGACCCACCGTCGGAACCGTCGAACGTCTATCTCCAGGGACTTGTCACCGAAGTCGAAGGGGAGATTCGGGCCTCCTTCGATGCCGAGCTGACCCCGCTGTCCATCACGGGAGTGCTTTCGGAGGAGTCCTCCCTGTCCCGGTTCGGACCGGTTCGCGGAACGGCTCATGCGGAGGGATCTCTGCAGGACCTCCAGCTCCAGACCGACCTGACGAGCGAAGAAGGCCGACTCACCTTGGAGAGCCGCTTCGATGCCCGATCCCCGTTCTCGTCTTATCGGCTTCGCGGCGAAGCCGATAATTTCGATCCCCTGGAGGTGGCTCCCTGGCTCCCGGAAGGAACCGTACTGTCCGGCGGCTTCGATCTTTCCGGTGAGGGCGACGATCTGAGGACGGCAGAACTGGTGGGGACTGTGCGGCTCGATGAGTCACGTCTCGCCGACTTGACGTTCGACTCCGTCACGATCCAGCTGGGGACCTCGAACGGAATCCTAACCGTGGACGACTTTCAGGGTCTCGTCGGGGGTGTGACAGTGGAGGCGGCCGGGCAACTCCCGGTATCAGGGAGTGGCGGCCCCGAGGATGTGCGAGTGAGTTTCGGAACGGAAAGTCTCGAAGGCCTTCGTCCGTTGCTGCGGGGCGACGGCGACGTGATTGCGGGCGATACCCTCACGGCCCTGGAGCGCCAGATCCTCGAACTCGAGGGCATCGATCCGGACACACTTCCGACGCTTGCCGAAGTGCTGTTCTCGGGGAGGATGACAGGTGAGTTTACGGTGGGTGGTTCGCTCGAAAACGTTTCCGTCAGAGGACGGACCGTGGTGAACGACGTCCTCTACGAAGGAAATCGTGTGCGGCAAGCCGCGATCTCGTTCTCGGCGACCGACCTGCTTTCCCCCGCACGTGAGGCGTCCGCTCAGATCGATGCGGGTGCGATACGCCTTCTTCAGAGGGAGTTCGATTCGGTTTCGGTGAACGTGCGCTATCAGGAGCCGAGGGGGATCTTTAATGTGTTCGTGGCGCGATCCCCGGACGAGGGTTACTCAGGACTCCTGGCCTTTGACGTGGAGGATGACCTACGTACGCTCCATCTGGATGAGCTGGTGTTCCGCTTCCCAGGGGAGCGTTGGAATCTCGGGGGACCCGCTACGATCGCGTGGGACCCCGATGGCCTCACGTTCAGAGACTTCCGTATGAGGCGTCCCGGAGTGGGTGGTATGCGGCTCCAGGCTCAGGGTCGGGTGCCGTTCGATGGCGAGGCCGATTTTGTGCTGGAGGCCGAAGCTCTCGACATCCGTTGGATCGCCAATCTCCTCCAACTTGACGAAGTACTTGAGGGCGTGGTGGATCTGGACCTTCGCGCGACGGGCACCGATGCGGAGCCGGTGATGGTTTTGGACCTCTCGACCGATGGCTTCCGGTTTCGTGAGTATGTGCTCGACCGACTCGAGGCCAACGTGGACTACGCAGACCGAAGGGCCACCGGTGGGGTGGGGTTATGGAGCGACTCGCTCCCGATACTCAGGTTGGACGGGGAACTTCCTTTGGATCTGTCGTTCAACGCCGTGGAGGACCGTTTTCCCCAGGAGGTGATCGATCTGGTGGTCGTGTCGGACCGGTTGCCGCTTTCTCTGTTGATGGCGCCGTTCCCGGTCTTCGGACAGGTCGTAGGGACGATGTCCGGGAGCGTTGATGTGGGAGGGACGTCGAGAAGCCTCGCTCCCCGAGGCCAGATTTCCGTCGATGGAGGGGGAGCCTTCTTGAGTGGTCTCGGCGTGGGGTACGAGGCGGTGAACGGCACACTCGATTGGTTTCCGGATGGGCGAGTGGTGGTGGACCTGGGTGCGCAGGCACTGGGAACGGCCAGCATTGGGGGCACCGTGACGGTGACCACCTTGTTGGACCCCGGATTCGACATCGACATCCACCTCGAGGAGTTTCAGGCCTTGGACCGCCGTGACGCGGCCGGTCAGGTGAGTGGCGATCTTCGCCTGGAAGGATCGTTCTCGCGGCCGGTGGTCTCCGGCGATCTTTTTCTCGATGGGGGAACCCTCTTCTACGAGGAGTTCCAGAGGTCGGCTCAGGCGGCCGATCTGTTCTTCGCGCGTTCCTCCGGGCTGGCGGACTTCCAGGTCGTCGATACGACGGCCTCCGGTTTCGCCCCGTTCGTTGCCGTCGAGAATCCTTTCATCCAGAACATCCGGATGGAAAACACGACGTTGACCGCACGGCGGGACAATTGGATCCGCAGTGAGCAGATGAACGTCGAGTTGGAAGGTGACCTCGACCTGCTCTATGATCGGCAGACTCAGGACTTGGTTCTCGTTGGAGCTTTGGAGGCTGTACGTGGATCGTTGTCGTTCGGCCCCCGGAGCCTCCGGAAGCAGTTCCAGGTGGACGGGGGTACCGTGCGTTTCCTGGGGGCGTCAGTGTTCAATCCCGACCTCGATATCACCGCAAGCGAACCCGTCAGGACGCCGGAAGGGGACCGGCTCACGATCGTCGCCGGAGTCACCGGAACGCTCCTGGCTCCGCGGGTCACGCTCAGCAGTGACGAGCCGGGATTCAGTGAAGACGACCTGCTGAGTTACCTCTGGTTCGGCCGCCCGACCTACGCCCTGAATTCGGGTCAGAGCGACCTGGTAGGCGCAGGGATGGCCGTGGGCCTGAGCGTCTTCAACAGCGGGCTAGGCACGGTGATGACACAGGGCTTGGGGCTCGACTTCTTGGACTACCTTTCCATCACACAGCAGAGTCTGGGTTCGCTGGGGTCGCTCAGCGCGAACAGCGGGCAAGGGGCCCTGAGTACGACCGTGGTCGAGACTGGCCTGTACGTGGCCGACGATCTCTTCTTGACGTTGCTCTTCCGGCCTGCGGCAGCACAGGGAGGCGGCCTCGAAAACTGGCCCGGAATCCGCATGGAGTGGGTGGCGTCCCGGGGGTACACGATCCAATCCTACTTCGAAGACCAGTTCTTCAGAGGTCGTTCTGTGGGCTTCGGTGCGTTCGGAGTGCAGACAAAGAAGGGGTTGGGACTCTCGATCTTCCGAAACTGGGCCTACTGACCCAACCACCGTTCGGGACCCATACGCTGCCATCGGAAAGCCTGTGGCTCTTCCGCGCGAGTGAAATCCCGCGGCCTCAGCCGACTCTTCGGCACTTGCCCGCCTACAGCTGAGCGCTTCAAGCGGCCCCCCTTTGAAGCAAGACCCCGACTTCGATAATTTATAAGGCTATGGCCCAAGAATTTCTCGCCGTGCGCGGAGCCCGGGAGCACAACCTCCGGAACATCGACGTCGAGCTCCCCCGGGGGGGCTTGATCGTGATCACGGGACTGTCCGGATCCGGAAAGTCGTCCTTGGCGTTCGACACGATCTATGCCGAGGGTCAACGCCGCTACGTGGAGTCCCTCTCGGCGTACGCCCGCCAGTTCCTGGGGCTCATGGAGAAGCCCGACGTCGATTCGATCGAGGGCCTTTCTCCGGCGATCTCCATCGAACAGAAGACGGTGAGTCGAAACCCACGGTCGACGGTGGGGACCATCACGGAAGTCTACGACTATCTGCGGCTCCTTTGGGCCCGTGTCGGCGTCCCGCACTGCCCCGAGTGCGGCAGGCCGGTTCTTCGGCAGTCGGCGTCCCAGATCGTCGAACGGCTGCTGCTTCTGGACGAGGGTGCCAAGATCCAGGTGCTGGCGCCTCTGGTTCGAGGTCGGAAGGGCGAGTTCCGCGATCTCTTCGAGAAGGCTCGAAAGGGCGGCTTCGTCAGGGCCGTCGTCGACGGAGAGATGATCGATCTCTCCGACCCGCCCGCGCTCAATCGATATGAAAACCACGACATCGCGATCGTGGTGGATCGGCTGGCCATTCGGTCGGAGGAACGCGAGCGGCTGGCCGACTCGGTGGAGACTGCGCTGCGGGCCGCCGAGGGAACGGTGGAAATCTTGGGGGCAAAGGGCCGTTCACGTGTGTCACACCTCTTTAGCGAGCACTACGCTTGTGCCCACTGTGGCATCAGCCTCCCCGAGATCGAGCCTCGACAGTTCTCCTTCAATTCGCCCTACGGGGCTTGTGAAGAGTGCGGTGGTCTCGGGACCAGCAAACACGTCAATCCGGACCTACTCCTGGCGGACGGGACTCTCTCTCTTCTGGAAGGTGTCTTGCTGCCATGGGGCGAACCTTCGGGACACCTTCGGAGCTCGGTGATCGCGGGGCTGGCGGAGGCCTACGAATTCGACCCAGGGAGTCCTTGGAAAAAACTTCCGGAGGAGGCGCGTCACGCCATCATGTATGGTTCGGGTCGGATGAAGATTCGCTTCCCGTACCGCTCGGGGTCCGGAAACGCCAAAGGCCACTATGAGGACACCTGGGATGGTGTCATCGAAAATGTGGAGTCTCGCTATCAGGAGACCAAGTCTGATGCGGTCCGCACGCAGCTTCATGAGTACATGTCTACGCTCAGGTGTACGGCCTGTTCCGGGAGCCGGCTGAGGCCGGAATCCCTGGCCGTGACGATCGCGGGGCGATCCCTGGGTGAGATCGTCGACCTTTCCATCTCCGACGTACTCGAGTTCTTCCGGAGCCTGGCGGTGGACGAGCCGATAGGCTCCGGGGCGGACCGGCATGTGTTACACGGAGAGATTGCGACGCCAATCCTGAAAGAGATCCAGGAGAGGCTTGGCTTTCTCAAGGACGTGGGCCTGCGCTACCTGACACTCGGCCGTTCTGCCGACTCTCTGTCCGGTGGTGAGTCTCAGCGTATTCACTTGGCCACGCAGATCGGGAGCCGTCTCGTGGGTGTGCTCTACATTTTGGACGAGCCCTCGGTGGGGCTCCACCAGAAGGACAACCAACGGCTTCTGGAGACCCTTCAGGCGCTTCGTGACTTGGGCAACACCGTGATTGTGGTCGAACATGACGAGGAGACGATCCGGGTTGCCGACCACATCGTAGACCTGGGACCCGGAGCCGGACGTGCGGGTGGCGAGGTTGTTGTGCAAGGGAGCCTGGCCGATGTGCTCGCAGAAAAGGCTTCTCTCACGGGAGCGTATCTGGAGGGTCGGCGGCAGATTCCGATTCCTGATGGACGCAGGAAGGGTAATGGAGATCGCTCGCTTTATCTGCGAGGGGCGAGTGAGCACAATTTGTGTGATCTCAACGTGGCCATCCCGCTCGGCTGCTTCGTTGCGGTGACCGGCGTGAGCGGGTCGGGCAAGTCGACGCTCATCAACCAGACGCTCTATCGGGTGTTGGCCCGTCACTTGTATCGGAGCAGGGTGGTCCCGGGGCGCCACGATGGAATCGATGGAATCGAATTGATCGACAAGGTGATCGAGGTCGACCAGTCGCCGATCGGCCGTACGCCGCGGTCGAACCCCGCGACCTATACGGGCTTGTTTACGCCGATCCGGGAGCTGTTCTCCGGCCTCCCCGAGTCCCAGATGAGGGGGTATGGGCCCGGCCGCTTTTCCTTCAACGTGAAGGGAGGGCGCTGCGAGGCCTGCAAAGGGGACGGCCTGGTGAAGATCGAGATGCACTTTCTGCCCGACGTGTACGTGCCGTGCGACGTATGCCGAGGAAGGCGTTATAACCGCGAAACTCTGGACGTTTTCTACAAGGGAAAGAACATCGCCGACGTGCTGGACATGACGGTCGACGAGGCCCTCGGTTTCTTCGAGCCCGTGCCAAGGCTCAGGGCCAAGCTCGAGACACTTTCGGACGTGGGCTTGGGCTACATCCACCTCGGGCAGTCGGCGACCACACTTTCCGGTGGAGAGGCTCAGCGGGTGAAGCTTTCCAGCGAGCTGTCCAAGCGGGCCACTGGGAGCACGCTTTATATTCTCGACGAGCCCACGACCGGCCTCCACTTCGAGGACATCCGGGTCCTGTTGGAGGTGCTCCACCGGCTCGTGGAGAAGGGTAATACGGTGGTCGTGATCGAACACAATCTCGAGGTGATCAAGACAGCGGACTGGATCATCGACCTTGGCCCCGATGGCGGAGAGGCGGGCGGTCGAGTTGTGGGCGAGGGCCCACCTGAGTCGATTGCCGAGGTGCCGGGTTCACACACCGGGAGATATCTCGCGCCGCTTCTGGGAGTTGCCAGGAGTGCCGGATCACCCTCCTAGAGTCGCAGGGGCCCGGCCATTCGTGTTAGAATAAGAACCCTAGTCCGGAATTTGGTGCGTGCCCCGCACGGTGCGGAAACCGCGTACATCAGTTTTCCGTGGGGAAAGGGCCCGCAGGATTGGGGTCTATCGTTGAACTGTCTGGCCGCGGCTCCGATAACGAGCTGCACAGAGCACGGAGTCGACCATGGTAACTCGAGAGGATCTCGAGAGCTTCCTGATCCGGATGGATTTGGACTGGAATGAGGTGGATGAAGGGATGTTTCTGATTAAGGGCCAGAGCGGAGGTGTGGTCGTCCACCTCTCCGATCCGGTGCTGCTGGTGCGCCTCAAGGTAATGGACCTTCCGAACGGTGAGTCGGACTTGGGCGAGCTCTACCGGGCTCTGCTCGAGCTGAACGCCACCGACGTCGTGCACGGGGCGTACGGAATCGAAGACGGCGAGTTGATTCTGACAGACACCCTCGAATTGCAGAATCTGGACTTCGAGGAGTTACAGGCTTCGGTGGAGAGCCTCCAGTATGCGGCGTCGAGTCACCTTGGACGAATCAAGGATCTCGCTGGGGCTGCCGACAGCGGTTCGGAAGGAGGGGGCTGATGCCATGAGCATTTTTACGAAGCTGTCTACGGTCATCAAGTCGAACATCAACGATCTCATCTCCCGGTCTGAAAATCCCGAGAAGATGTTGAACCAGATCATTCTGGACATGCGGGACCAGCTCGCGAAGGCCAAGCGGGAAGTGGCGGCGGCCATCGCGGATGAGCGGAAGCTCCGTGCGTCGCTCGACGCCGAGGACAAGGAGGTGCGTCAATGGGAGCACCGCGCCGTGCTGGCCGTGAAGGAGGGTCGGGACGACATGGCGAAGCAGGCGTTGGTGAGGCAACAAGAGCACAAAGAACGGGCTAGCACTCTCGACGAGACCTGGAGAACTCAGGCTGCGGAGATGGAGAAGCTCAAGGGCTCGCTGCGCCAGTTGAATGACAAGATCGAAGAGGCAAAGCGGAAGAGGAATCTTCTCGTGGCGAAGCAGCGTCGGGCTCAAGCCCAGCGGCGGATCCACGAAACCATGTCGGGGCTCTCCAACACGTCGGCGTTCGATGCGTTCGAACGCATGGCCGACAAGGTCGATGAGCAGGAGCGCGAAAGTCTGGCCCACCAGGAGGTAAACGAGGCGCTCGGTCCCGGAACACTCGAAGACGACTTCAAAGCGCTAGAGAGCGGGGGTGACGGCGGTGACGTCGAAGACCGTCTCCTGTCGTTGAAACAGGAGATGGGATTGATCGCCGCGCCTGAGGGCGAGGCGCCCATGCAACTGGAGTCGGGTGACGACGATGACGCTGCCGGTGCTGCTGATTCGGCCGGGTCGGCCTCGTCACCACCGTCCGAGGAGTCGGTCATTCATGAAGCGACGCTCATCGAAGAGCTCGACAAGTTGGAGACGAGCGACTGAAATCTGATTGAGATGAGCACGGTCTACGTGCCATGAGCACGGTTTACCTGAACGGCGAGTTCCTGCCCAAGGACCGGGCAACGATTTCGGTGGATGACCGGGGATTTCTGCTTTCGGACGGAATCTACGAGGTGACCCCTGCCTATCGGGGCCGTCTCTTCCGCATCGAGCAGCACATGCGCCGGTTACGGCACGGGCTCGATGCCCTCCGTATCGAGTACGATTCGGCAGGGCTACCGGAGATGCACGCAGACCTGATCGCCGCCAACTCGCTCGATACTGAAGACGTCGCGATCGTATATCTCCAGATCACACGAGGGGCCGCGCCGAGAACCCACCATTTTCCACCAGAGGGAACTCCGCCCACGGTGTACGCCTTCGCCCAGGCCTACCACCGGCCCGCATCGGCGCGCTGGGAGCAGGGCTACGAGGCCGTCACGGTTCCCGACGACCGCTGGGCTCGAGTCGATATCAAATCGATCGGCCTCTTGCCCAATGTGCTGGCGCAACAAGCGGCCGCGGAGGCAGGGGTGGCGGACGCTCTTCTGGTGAAGGACGGTGTCGCGCTCGAGGGCTCCCACAACAACCTCTTCGCGGTTTTTGATGGTGTCGTGACCACGCATCCTACCACGCACCAGATCCTGCACGGGGTCACTCGCGCATATGTGATCGAACTGGCCAAAGGGCAGGGGCTTCCGGTAGAGGAAAGGCCGGTGACCTTGGAGGAGATCCGGGCTGCAGACGAGATCTTCTTTACGGGCACGACCACCGAGGTCCGGCCAACCGTTCGACTCGACGACCAACCGGTAGGGAGCGGCAAAGTAGGACCCGTCGCCAGAGCTCTCTACGAGGCCTTCCAAGCGGGGACTCAGGCCTAGGTAGGGTCAGGTGGGTGATCGGAAGGCGCTACGGCTTCGCCCGCTGCCGCTTCGCAGGGACTCACGGATAGATCAAGTACTGCTCCCGAACCCGCATGAAGGCCCCCAACTCTTCCTGCCATCTACTCCGTATCTCATCGACCCCTGCTCCGGCGTCGACGGCCTGCCGTAGAAGATCGGTGCCAGCGAGGCGATCGAAGTGGGCTTGGAGCCATCCCCACTGGGCACCGGACATGCGGTGAGTCTCGACCAGGAGTGCGACCGCGGCGCGGGTTGGATCGTACTCGGGCGACGTGGCCACCAGGCGGACACCCGACACCTCCACACCGTCGAATTTGCCATCGGAGGGCGCGTATGGGACGAACGTGACCGGCTCGAAGCGAACTCCGCTCAGTCCGTAGCCGTTCATGGCTTCGGCGAGGGCCTCGCCGTCCAACCACGGGGCACCGATTTGCTGGAAGGGCGCCGCGGTGCCCCTGGCGACGGATAGAACGGTGCCCTCGAAAAGGCATGTCCCGGGGTAGTGCGTGGCGCTCTCGACGTCCGGCATGTTGGGGGATGGCTGGATCCACGGCAACCCGGTTTCGGCGAAGGGCATGTCCCGACGCCATCCATCAACGGGGGCGACACGAAGCTCAACTCCGATTCCGACCTCCCCTCGATAGTATCGAGCCAATTCCCCCAGCGTCATGCCGTGGCGCATCGCCAGAGGATATCTACCTACGAACGTGGCGAACGCAGGGTCGAGGACGTTACCCTGCACGGCGCCACCGATTGGATTCGGCCGATCGAGTACAACCACGGGGATCCCTTGTTCAGCAGCCGACTCCATGGCGAGGGTCATCGTGGATACGTAGGTCCAGTAGCGGGCCCCGATGTCTTGGTAGTCCACAAGGAGGACGTCGATTCCGTCAAGCATCTCCGGCGTCGGACTGAGCACCGCGCCGTACAGGGAGTGGATCGGCACACCGGTCTCGACGTCCACGTCGTCCGCAATCGTAGCTCCCGGGTCGGCCGTGCCCCTGATGCCGTGCTCGGGGGCGAAGAGGGCCACAAGGTCCACATCAGGATGTTCATGAATCCGATCGATCGAGGAACGGCCCGAGCTGTCCACGCCGGTTTGATTGGTGATCAGCCCGACTCTACGACCCGCCACCAGGTGAATCGAGTCCTCCAGGAGGACCTCAATTCCCGGGCGAATCAGGCCGAACCCTGCACCGTCATCCTGGTATAATGAAGCGTCGAGTTGTGCGTCCGGCCGTGAGCAAGCGAGAAGGAGCAACAAAGAACAGGATTGTGGTGCCCTGCACAACTTCATAACTTGCTCTCTTAAAGACACTTGGGCAGTTTTCTCCACTGTTGCAGAGGTCTTTGAGTTAACTTAATGACAATCCAGAGCATTCTGCGCCTCCCCCTGAGTAACCCTACGGGAAGCTTCTGGATCCTAGTTCTGTTCTTTTCCGCCTGCTCCGGGCAAGCTCCAGTGACCGTGCCGGCTCCTCAGCAGCAGGCTCCGGTTGAGATCGATCAAGCGGAAGCCAACCTTCCGGCGGCCTCCTCGACTTCAGCCTCTCCCGCACTCTCCTGGGCGGAAAGCACGCTCTCCGGGATGAAGCTCCGGGAGAAGGTCGGGCAGCTGATGATGCCCTTCGTACTGGGCAACTTCGCACCAGAGGGCAGTGAGACGCACGACCGCATCGTCAGCGTCATCGAAGAGGAACACGTAGGAGGGGTGATCATGTCCGTCGGATCACCGAGCGAGGTCGCGGTCAAGCTCAACGACCTCCAGCAACACTCCAAGTACCCACTGTTGGTGGCTGCCGATTTGGAGACGGGGGCGGGATTCCGCTTCAGAGGAGCCGTTCATATCCCGACGAACATCGTGCTCGGGGGGGCCACCAGGTTCCCGTCGCTGATGGCGTTCGGCGCTGCGGGTGATCTCGGCTATGCTTACGAGTTGGGGAGAATCACTGCGCTGGAGGCCCGCACCATGGGTGTCCACGTCCCGTTCGCCCCGGTCCTGGACGTCAACAACAATCCCGATAACCCGATAATCAACATTCGCTCGTTCGGCGAAGATCCGGGTGCGGTCGCTGATTTGGGTGTGGCGTTCGTCCAGGGACTTCAGGAGCACGGCGCCGTGGCGACCGGAAAACATTTCCCGGGACACGGAGATACGGAGACCGACTCTCACCTGGCTTTGCCCATAATCCGAATCGATCGTGAACGCCTCGATGCCGTTGAGTTGGTGCCCTTCCGTGCAGCCATCGACGCGGGCATCCAGGGAATCATGACTGCGCATATCGCAGTGCCGGAGATCAGCGGAGAGACCATACCCGCGACTCTGTCCGAGGCTGTGCTCACTAGCTTGCTCCGGAACGACCTGGGATTCGACGGGATCATCTTTACCGATGCGATGGACATGGACGCAGTAGACCGGCTCTTTCCCCGAGGCGAGGCTGTGGTCCTGGCGGTACTGGCGGGAGCGGACGTTATTCTCATGCCGAGGGATGTGAAGCAGGCCATCGATGCGATCGTCAAAGCTGTCGACACGGGGCGGTTGACGGAGGCTCGTATCGATGAATCGGTCGGCAGGTTGCTGCGCCTCAAGGAGAACCTTGGCCTCGCTGAAGAGCGTTCAGTAGCGCTCGAGATGGTTCCGCGTGTTGTGGGCGTGCCCGAGCATATCGAAATTTCGCGCGAGATCGCTGAACACTCGATCACTCTGATCCAGAACGAGCGCAACCTGCTGCCTCTCCTGGGGACTCGTAGGGCCCGCGTCTTGTCCGTGAGCTTCCGCAATCCCAACGACGTACTGTCGGGGAGGTATTTCGACGGACGGTTGCGCGAGACCTATCCCCGGCTTGTGACCAGAACGGTGGATGAGAGTACGAATTCGGAGGCGTATGACGATCTCCTCCGTCGGGCGGGCCAGTCGAACCTCGTGGTCGTATCGGTCTATTCGAATTTCGCCGGCCGGGTCGACCTTCCTGACGCCACCGTGGAGTTTGTGAATGAGTTGGCAAGAAGGAATGTCACACACGTCGTGATCTCGTTCGGGAATCCGTACTTGATTTCGCTGTTCCCCGACGCTCAGGCGTATATGTTGGCGTGGAGTTCGGCACAGGTCAGCCAGGTGGCGGCGGCGGGCGCCCTGTTTGGCGGAATCGCGATCAGCGGCCGGAGCCCCATTGGGATGGACCCATACTTCGCGGTGGGTGACGGAATACAGGTACCCCTCAAGGCAGGTGTCGGTGGGCGATAGAAGGTTCGCTTTGGCAGCGGTCCTGATCGTGCTGTGGTCGAGTGGGTGTGGTGGGGTTAGGCCGCCGGTGGGTACGGCGGGCGGATCGCCCGAAATCGGTGCGGCGTCTTATGGTGCCGCCGGCCCGGTGACTCCCGGCAGAGCCTCGTTGGATCCAGACGCTTTGCGGTGGGTCGAGGAGACCTTGTCTTCGCTGACCCTCCGGCAACAGGTGGCCCAGCTCGTCATCCAGTGGATGCCCGGGTCGTACGCGTCGACCAGTAGCGTCGAGTTCCAGGAATGGGCGGGGTGGGTGGAGAACGACGAGATCGGCGGCCTCTATCTGTCGATCGGGCTCCCGCATTCGTATGCGGCCAAGCTCAACGAGCTACAGGCCAGGTCCAGGATCCCCCTGTTGGTGACGTCCGATTTCGAAAACGGCGGCCCCGGTATGCGGATCAACCACTCCTATGCCTTGCCGTCACTCCTTCCGCAGGGTGGCGGGACGAGCTTCCCTCCCACGATGGCGTTCGGGGCCATCGGGGAGGAACGCTTCGCCCGGGAGTACGGCCGGATAACGGCGTTGGAGGCGAAGGCGGTCGGGCTGCATCTCAATTTTGCGCCGGTTTTGGACGTGAACTCGAATCCGGAAAATCCGGTGATCAACACGCGTTCCTTCGGAGAGGATCCTGAAGCGGTGGCGCGCCTCGGAGTCGCCTTCATCGAAGGTTCTCATGAGGGGGGAGTCCTGGCGACCGCGAAGCACTTCCCCGGACACGGCGACACCCAGACGGACTCCCATGTCACGGTCCCGGTGGTACCGGCTGATTTGAACCGGCTCAACTCGCTGGAGCTCGTGCCCTTCCGGAGGGCCGTCGACGACGGTGTGGACGCCGTCATGACCGCACACGTTGTCGTGTCCGGGGTGCAGGGGTTGGAGGCGGCGCCGGCCACGCTCGATGCGCGGTTCATGACCGACCTACTGCGGGGCGACATGGGTTTCGATGGGCTCCTCTTCACGGACGCGCTGGTCATGGGGGCTCTCTTGGAGCGGTACGGGGCGGCAGAGGTGTCAGTGATGGCTCTCGAGGCTGGCAGTGATGTGCTCTTGATGCCGACCGATGTGACGGAGGCTATCGACGCGGTGATGAATGCCGTCGGTGAAGGGCGGCTCGATTCGGCACGCGTTCGTGGGTCGACACGTCGGGTCCTAGAGACCAAGGCTCGAGCCGGGCTGCACCTCGGGCGGATGGTCGATTTGGACGCTGTGGACGAGGTGGTCGGGTCGGCCGACCACTTGGCCTTCGCGGATACGGTCGCGACCCGGTCCATTACGCTTCTCCGGGATCGCGACGGTGTGCTGCCCGTGGATTCACACCGGTCCAGGAGCGTTCTGAGCCTGACGTATGCACGCACCGACGATCTTACGGCCGGTAACACGTTCGACCCCGCCCTCGCCGGCAGGGTCGAGGTGGCGCGCCGAGTGAGGGTCGGTCCCGAAACTCCGTCGGAGGTCTACGACTCGCTCAGGGCTTCGGCGGGCGCAGCCGACCTCGTGATCGTGAGCGTTTATGTCCCCCCGAGGTCGGGCTCGGGTGAGGTCTCCGTGTCGGAGGACATGGCTGACTTTATTGCGACGGTGGGGCCGGAGCGTCCGATGATGGTGATCTCTTTCGGCAATCCCTACCTGCTGACCTCCCTGCCTGAGTCGCCCGGGTATCTGATCGCCTGGGGGTCGCACGCCGTCTCGCAGAACGCGGCGGTGAGGGCCCTCTTTGGCCGGGCGGCCATCAGTGGCCGCCTCCCAGTGTCCATCCCGCCCTACCACGTGATCGGTGACGGACTCAGCCGCTCAGTGCAGCCAAGTCCGGCCTCCGCGGTGGAGGTCGATCCGGAGTCGGTCGGTATTGACGCCGAGCGTCTCGCGGAAATAGACGTCCTCGTGGCCACAGCACTGGCTGACTCGGTAGCACCTGGGGCGGTCCTGGCGATCGCACGGCACGGGCGGTTCGTGCGCCTCCGAGGCTACGGGAAGCTGGATTGGGCCGAGTCTGCCCGCCGTGCCGGCCCCAACTCGATCTACGACGTCGCGTCTCTCACCAAAGTGGTCGGAACCACCACGGCGGCGATGATTCTGGTGGACGAAGGACGTCTGGATCTCGATGCACCGGTGGTCGATTATCTGCCTTGGTGGGCAGCGGGGGATCCGGCCAAGGAGAGCGTCACGGTCCGTAATCTCCTGCTACATCGAGGCGGTCTGCCTCCGTTTCGCACCTTCTATCTCGAGATGGAAGGCAGAGACGCTTATCTGAGTGCGATCGGCCAGTTGCAGCTGGATTACCAGCCCGGGACGCGAACTGTCTATTCGGACATCGGCTCGATGACAATGGCTTTTATCATCGAGGAAGTCAGCGGCCAACGGCTCGATGAGTTTCTGCAGGAGAGAGTCTGGGACCGCCTCGGGATGCGCGACACGGGATTTCTGCCCTCCGAATCACTCAGGGACCGGATCGCTCCCACGGAGGTCGACACGGTTTTCCGGAACACGCATGTCCATGGGATCGTCCACGATGAGAACGCCTACGCGATGGGTGGGGTCGCGGGGCATGCGGGCCTGTTCTCCAGCGCCCTGGACCTGGCGGTTCTGGCGCAGACGTTACTGGATGGAGGGGGTATTGCCGGGTGCGAGTCGCAAGATGCCGACGCTTCGGGAGAGATAATCTGCGCCCCCGGCATCTCGGATCTCGTGCGACTGGTGTCCGAAGAGACCGAGCAGGCGTTCACGAGGCGGTTCGATTCCGAGTCCTTCCGCGCGTTGGGCTGGGACACCCCAGACGATCGATCCTCGGCGGGCGACTACTTTACGCCCTTCGCGTTCGGGCATACCGGATTCACCGGAACTTCGATCTGGATCGATCCCGAGCTCGACATGTTCGTCGTGCTGTTGACCAACCGAGTGAATCCCTCGAGGGACAATACGAAACACGTAGCTTTCCGTCGTGCGGTCCACGATGCTGCGGCCCTGACGATCACCGACATGGAGGTTTCGCCTCGTGCGCGTTGAGCCCACCGGACGCCCCTTCTGGTCGAGCCTCCGGGGGCACGCCTGAACGCCTTCACCCCGCTCGACTTCGGCGTACTCCTGGTGTACCTCGTAGGGGTCACGGCGTGGGGGGCATGGCTAGGACGTGGGCAGACCGGCGGGCAGGACTACTTTCTCGGAAACCGGGAGTTGCCGTGGATAGCAGTGATGCTGTCCATCGTCGCCACCGAGACGAGCACCCTCACCTTCTTGAGCATCCCCGGTGTTTCGTACCTGGGCACGCTCGGATTTCTGCAACTGACCTTCGGGTACCTGGCCGGTCGAGTGGTCGTGTCGATGTTCCTGCTGCCGGCCTACTACCGCGGCGAGTTGAGCACCGCCTACGCCCTCCTCGAAGAACGGTTCGGGCAGGGGGCCCGACGGTTCGCCTCGGCGGTCTTTATGGTCACGCGGCTACTGGCCGATTCGGTGAGGCTCTTCGCCAGTGCAATCCCACTGGCCCTGGTCACGGGGTGGGACTATCCGGTATCCATCGCGGTGATTGGGGCCGTGACGCTGGTTTATACCTATTTCGGCGGAATCAAGGCGGTCGTCTGGGTGGATGCCGTTCAGATGGGCCTGTACCTCCTGGGTGCCGTGGTTGCGATCGCTGCGCTTCAAATGCTCACGCCAGACGGGTGGACGGGTATTCTGAGTAGCGCGGGTGAGGCGGGTAAGCTGGACGTTTTGGACTGGTCGCTCGACTTCTCGTTGGCGTATACGGTTTGGGCGGGCGTGCTTGGAGGTGCCGTCTTCACGATGGCGTCGCATGGTACCGACCAACTCCTCGTGCAACGGCTGCTCACCTGTCGGGACGTAGAAGCGAGCAAGAAGGCGCTGGTTGGAAGCGGTATCGTGGTGATGGGCCAGTTTCTGCTGTTTCTGGTCGTGGGTCTCGGCCTTTGGGTTTACTACGAAGGCAGGGCCTTCGACACGACCGACGAGATTTTCGCTCGGTTTATTGTGGAGGAACTCCGCCCGGGGATCAGCGGGCTCATCGTCGCGGGTGTCTTTGCAGCCGCGATGTCGTCTCTCTCTTCGTCGATCAACTCGCTCGCATCGGCTTCGGCGTACGACTTTTGGGCTCCCTGGGCCGGCGCCGAGGACGACGAAGCCCGGACGCTCCGAGCGGGGAAGGTATTCACACTTGTCTGGGCCACACTGCTTGTGGGTGGGGCCATCTTGTTCATCCAGCTCAGTGAGGGGAACACGGCTGTCGAGGTAGCGTTGGCCATCGCTTCCGTGGTCTATGGCGGCCTTTTGGGGACCTTCATTCTGGCGATTCGTTCGCAGAGGGCTGATCAACGTAGCGCCATCGTCGGGATGATCGCCGGCATCAGCGTGGTCGCGGCCATCTGGTGGTTTGCTCGTGCTAGCGTCGCGTGGCCCTGGTTCGTGCCCATCGGCACGGCCGTCACGATGGCCGTAGGCTGGGCCCTGGGGCGGGGCTCGACGGCGGGCCCGGGCTCCACGCTTCCTGAATCAGACCGTGCCCACACATCTCCATCACCTTGACCCGAACGTGAGCTACTTCTTGGGTGTCGACGGAGGAGGAACTCGTACCCGGGTGGCACTCGTCGACCAAGCGGGCACTGAATGCGCGCGTGCCGACGGTCCACCGACTCTGATCGATCCGGCGGACCCTGCTGCGACCGTTGGCGTGATCGCGGATCTGTGTCGTGAGGCGGCCTCGAAAGGCGGAGCGGATCTGCCGGTGGCGGGCCTCTGGGCCGGAATCGCGGGGGCGGGTACCGAGCCCACCAGGAGCGTCGTGGAAACGGCTCTTCGAGAAGCGGGGCTATCCTCACTGACGTCCGTCGGTGCGGACGCCGAGGCCACCTTTTACGACGCGTTCCCGTCCGGTCCGGGAATCTTGCTGATCGCAGGCACGGGATCCATCGCTCTGGGCAGGGGGGCCGACGGCTCCCGACTGCGGGTCGGGGGTTGGGGCCTTCACTTGGGGGACGAGGGAAGTGGCTATCGGATCGGGATGTCCGCCCTTCATGCGTTCGCCCGTGGCGAGGACGGCCGCGGCGTTTCCACAGAGCTTCGGGATTCGGTCCTGAAGGTGCTGGGCTTGGCCGGGCCCAGGGACCTGATCAAATGGATCGCGTCGGCGCAGAAGGCCGACGTGGCTTCTCTGGTTCCACTGATCTTCGAAGTGGCGGAAGCCGGGGACCAAGCCGCTCTGACCGTCATCGAGGAGGCCGTGGACGAACTGGTCGGGCATGTCCGGACCCTTGTGCGGCGCCTAGAGCCCTGGCCGGCAACTCCCGAGGTTGCCCTCGCCGGAGGGTTGCTCAAAGAGAACCGGCCGCTTCGGGTCCGGATGATCCGAGCGATCGAGGTATTACCCTGCCGCCATCAAGCCCGTGTGCTGGATGGGGCAAGGGGAGCTTGCTCCCTGGCGATGGGCTTGGCGGATTTGACCGGTGGGTCGCCGGCTCCCTGGCCGGAATTCCTCAGCGGGAACTAGCCACGTATTCGTCGATCGCATCACGGAGTGACTCTTGGATCCACGCCCGCTTCTTGTCGTCGGTTTCGAGAAGCGTGGCACGGAAGCCGTGGTGTGTGCACTGAAAGCCTGTCAGGGGGACCACCACGATGCCGGTGGCTCCCATCAGATAGTAGACAAAGCGTTTGTCGGGCTCTACGCCCTCAGTCATTCGCTCGATGGCTTCCCTGATCTTCGGATTCTCGATGGGGAGAGACTGACTTTCGTCGAGAAGTCCGTCCTTGAACATGACCGTGTAGTAGAAGGCGCCCCCAGGCTTGTTCACAATGGTGTGCTCGCAACCCGCGAACACTTCGCTCATCTCATCAGCCCTCTGGGAGAACTGGTTCGCACGCCTCTCCAGATGCCCGGGATAACGTGCGTCCCCCATGATGCGAGGGATCGCCATCTGAGGGAGCGTGGTGGATGAAACTTCCAAGCGTTTCGCGGCGAGTAGGCTGTCCACGTACTGAGCGAAGTTGTTGTCCTTGCCCTTGTTGAGGATCTCCAGCCAGCCACAGCGCGCACCGGGCCACGGGAACTCCTTGCTGATTCCCCGCATGGCGATACCGGGAACGTCTCCGATCCACTCGCTCATGTTCAGGCGGTCCGCCCCATTGTAGACGATGTTGGCATAGATCTCGTCCGCGATCAGAAACACATCGTTTTCATGGGCGATGGAGGCGATGGTTTCCACGATCTCGCGAGGGTAGACAGCCCCGGTCGGGTTGTCCGGCGTAAGCAGTAGAATGCCGGCGATGGAATCGTTGTACTGGATCTTTTTTCGAATGTCCGCGACGTCCGGCATCCACCCGTCGTAGGGGTCCAGGTCGTAGGTGACGTGATCATACCCGGAGTGGGCCGCTTCGGCCGAGGAGTGCGTGCTGTACGCCGGAGAGGGACCCAGGATGCGAGCCTCACGGTTGAGGAAGCCGTACACCTTCGCCACGGCATCGCCGAGGCCGTTGAAAAACATGATTTCGTCCGGAGAAACACGGACCCCGTCTCGCTGGTTGACCGCCTCGGCGAGGAATTCTCGTGTTTCGGCCACCCCCTGCGTGTCGCAGTAGGCCCAGGAAGGTGCCTCATGCACCAAGTCCGAAATCGTGTCGCGGATCCACTTTGGAGGGGTCTCTCCCTTCTGTACTGGGTCTCCGATGTTCTCCCAGGTGAGTTCGAGGCCCAAGTGTTCGAGATCGTGCGCTGCGACGACGATCTCGCGGATTTCGTACTTGAGGTTCGCCGCACCCATGTGGAGGAGGTTTCTTCGCATTGTGGTCTTTCTGTTAACGGAGCGCTTCTTCGAGGGCCGTGGCGGCGTCCGTCGAAGCGTCGCGGTACTTCACGATGATCGGGGCGTACAAATGTATCCCGTGTTGGCCGGCGAACGGTCCCGAGGCTTCGCGCGCGCCGGGCACGACCACTGATCCATCCGGGATGGTGAGGGGTTTTCCTGGCGCGGCGCGGTAGGTTTCCTCCCGCACTAGGTCGTACACCGTGGTGGACGCCGTGAGTTGGACACCCGGCGCCAGCACCGCACGCTTTCCGACCAGCGTCCCCTCGAAAACGCCCACGTTGCCGCCGATCATCACGTCGTCCTCTACGATCACTGGGCGTAGCCCCACCGGTTCCAGGACGCCACCGAGTTGGGCCCCGGCGCTCAGATGCACACGCTGGCCCACCTGGGCGCACGATCCAACCAGGGCGTGCGAGTCGATCATGGTGCCCCGGCCCACGTAAGCCCCGACGTTGACGAACGCCGGAGGCATGATGATCACGTCCTTGGCCAGGAAGGCGCCGGACCGGACCGAGGTACCACCCGGCACGAGACGGATGTTCTCCTCGACGCCCCGGGTTTCACGCAGAGGCAACGTGTCCTTATCGAAAAACGGAGCCGGAGCGGCCGGAAACTCGCGGACCCGGCCAATGCGGAACGCCAGAAGGATACCGGTTTTGACCCACTCGACGGCCTGCCATTCGTCGCCCACTCTCCGCGCCGAGCGCACTACGCCCCGTGTGAGGGCATCCATGAGGGCGGTGACGGCGGTTTCCGCCTCATCCGAAACCGCGGCTTGCCCGTCCTCGAAGCAGCGCAGGATCTGGGCCTCGAGTTCCTCCAGGTCTTCCTGGTTACCCGCCCTCGCTCGGGTCACGTCGCGCCCTCTGCGTCCAACAGACCCGCGTTGATGAGGGCACTCCGCAGGAAGGTTTCCACCTCGGCCGACGGCCGAACGAGTGGTAGGCGGTAGTGGGTTTTCCTGTGCCCCATGATCTCAAGCGCAGCTTTGACCGGGATCGGGTTCGTTTCGACGAAAATCGCGCGCATCAAGGGCAACAGACGGTAGTGCAACTCTCGGGCTCCCTCGTAGTCCCCGCCCAGCGCTGTTTCCACCATCTGCGACATCAAAGCAGGCGCCACGTTTGCCACGACCGAGATCACGCCGTCGGCCCCTGCCGCGAGCAGGGGGAACGTGAGAGCGTCGTCGCCTGAAAGGATGGTGAACCCCTCTGGACGTTCCCGGATGAGCGTCATGACCTGGTCGACATCACCGGAGGCCTCCTTCACGCCGGCGATGTTTTCGATTTCCGCCAGAGCAAGCACCGTTTCAGGCAGGACGTTGGACGCCGTACGACCCGGGACGTTGTAGATGATCACAGGACAGTCCACGGCACCGGCTACGGCTCGATAGTGCTCGATGAGTCCACGCTGGGTGGGTTTGTTGTAGGCGGGACTGACCGAAAGAATGCCGTCCGCTCCCGCCTCGCGCGCGGCCCTGGCTTTGCGGACCACGTCAGCGGTATCACTTCCACCGGCTCCGGCGAGGACGGATGTCCTCCCGCGGGTCGCCTCGACCGTGCTACGAATCAGGAGTTGGTGTTCGTCGGTCGATAGGGTTACGCCCTCCCCTGTCGTCCCGCCGGGGACCATGACGTTGACACCGTTATCGATCTGGAACTCCACGTGCTTTCGCAGGTCCTCCACGTCGATGGAGCCATCGTCGCGGAAGGGAGTGACCAGGGCCACGCCAGTGCCCGAAAACCGTGTGTTTTCCATGTCGGTAAAGGACTGCCTATAGGATGTGAACTAGGATGTGAACGTTTCAGCCAACATGTCGTCCAACGTAAACACGCCCGACCTCCCCTGAATCCATTCGGCCGCGGCGACGGCGCCCCTCGCGAACCCCACTCGGGTTCGGGCCTCGTGGCGCAGCTCGATCTGATCGTCGGGTCCCTCCATGCCGACGACGTGCGATCCCGCAGTTTCTCCGGCCCGCTCACTGGCCACATAAAGAACCTGGGCATGCGGCTCACCGTCGGGTAGGGTAGCCGACCAACTCTCCTTGCGTGCCAGCTCTTCGATCAGAATATCCGCGAGGGTGATGGCCGTTCCACTTGGATGGTCGATCTTATGACGGTGGTGGGCTTCTCGAACATGGACGTCGTACTCGCTCAGCGCNTCGGCCATTCTTGCGGCCATTCGGGCCAAGCGCAAAAANAGGTTTACGCCCAGTGAAAAATTGGCTGCGTGAACCATCCCNGTGCCGGCGCCGTCCACGGCGGCAACCNCCTCGTCCAGGCGTTCATGCCACCCCGTCGTGCCCACTACCGCATCCACACCGGCGGCTGCGAGCGCTGTGATATTNTCCACGGCGACGTCCGGAGCGGTGAACTCGATGGCCACGTCCGCCCCTCCTAGAGTTTCGGCGCNGATGNCGTGTGAGCCCAACGTGGGGTCGATCTTGGCGACCACCTCGTGACCTCTTTCCATCGCCATGTTCTCGACAGCACGACCCATTTTGCCATATCCCACAAGCGCCAGTTTCATCGCCGATCCCCTTGTTTCGAGGCCGCCACTTCCTTCGAGGGCTCNTCCTCNCGTGCCCNCTCCTTCAACTCGATGAGGGACAGATGGAGCCGGCGCACGAGTTCCGGAGCCTCGGCCTCATCGACAACAAAGCTGATGCTGACGTCGGACGCCTGGGAGATCAGATAGACGGGTGTCTTCTCGACGGACCAGAAAACTANAGCATCCATCCCNGGCTCTCTGAGCATGCCTCGGCCGACCACCGTGACCGTGGCNACGTCCTTCAANACGTCGACTTCCGAGAAGACNGACAGGGCACGGCGGACTTCNCTGAGATCCTCGTCNCGGTCAANGGTAAACGCGGTGCTGCTATGTGAGGTGGCCACGAGATCGACTGGCACTCCGTGGCGCCCCAGGACACCGAAGACCCTCGCCAGAAANCCGTACGCGAGAGCGGTCGGGAAAGCCCTCACGCGGATGAGCACCACGTCCGTCTTGTGTGCCACTGCCGCGAAGGCNNCCGCCGCGCCCCGGTCGGAGTGGATCAGCGTCCCAGGCCGCTCGGGNGCGAACGAGTTCTTGACGCGGAGCGGTAGGTCGCTTGCGATGACGTGTTTGGCCGCAGCCGGGTGAACGACGCGCGCTCCGAAATACGAGAGCTCGACCGCCTCCTCCGATCCGACATCCGAGACCACCCTCGATTCTCCAACCAAGCCGGGGTCTGCGGAGTGGATGCCGTCCACGTCGGTCCAAAGGACCACCTCGGGCGAGCCCAAGGCCGCGGCCAGCAAAGTNGCCGTGAAATCGGATCCGCCCCGCCCGAGCGTGGTCGTCGTCCCACCGGGTTCGCTTCCGATGAATCCTTGCACGACGGGAACCAGACCCTCTTCCACGAGCGGAAGGATGCTGCCGGGAACCAGCTTTCGGATGGACTCGAAGTCCGGCACGGCTGCGCCGAAGTCCGAATTCGTCCAGACTATCTCTCGTGCGTCCAGGACGGCTGCCGGAACGCCTTCGGCCCGGAGAGCAACCACGGTCAGCTCGACCACCAGGTCTTCACCGATGGCCATGAGNTGGTCCCCGAAGCGTCCGGCTTCTCNGCCCGGGCCCTCGCTGAGAAGCTGGATGGCGGAGTCGAAGATCTCATCGATTCGTGCAGCCACGGAGGCGCGTCCCGCCTCTCCCTCCACGATCTCATAGAGNGCGTCCAAATGCCTCTGCCTCAAGGCCGCCAGAATCGCTGACGGATCGGGCGAGGCAGCATCACCCTTGATCGTGGCGGCGTCCACCAGCCCGCTCAACTCGTTGCTGACACCAGCCATAGCGGACACGACAACCACGGAGCGGTCGTCTTGATCACGAATAATCGCCGCGAGGGNTTTGAGCCTTTCGGACCCGTCCACGGAGGTGCCACCGAACTTGTGGACGCGCGGCATCGCGACGGTGACCTCGTTCACCGACCCGTTGTCCTCGAGGTCACCGGGCTCGGTGGTCGCGCAAACTTCCGTGAGGAGGGGTCGATCCGTCATCAGCCGCTCCCGAGGACCCCCTGGGCGTGACAGAGCTCAGCGTTGAGGAGCGCTGCTCCGGCGGCACCACGAACGAGGTTGTGACTGAGTACGAAAAACTTGGAATCCAAGACCTCGCAGGGCCGGATACGGCCGACCGACACAGTCATTCCCTGTCCTAGGTCGCGGTCGAGACGCGGCTGTGGGCGGTCGTCGGCGGCCAAGACCTGCAACACGTGCTCGGGCGCGCTGGGGAGATCTCTGCAGGCATCCGGGCCTCGGTATGCTTCGAAGGCTGCGGTCACGTCCTCCACCGATGGCTTGCCCGTCAGGGCCACCGACACGGCGAGCAGATGGCCGTCCAACACGGGCACCCGGGTGCAAGATGCGCTCACCGGGAAGGTTGCTGGCTCCACGCCTTCCGGTGTGACCGTCCCGAGAATTTTTTGTGGCTCACAAGTGAGCTTGTGCTCCTCCCCGCCGATGAAGGGGATCACATTGTCCAGGAGGCTCGCGGCGGGGGGGCCGGGAAGACCCGCTCCTGAGATCGACTGGAACGACGTGGTGACCACGCTCTCGATGCCGAAGGTCTCGTGGAGAGGCGCCAAAGCCACAACGAGCCCCACAGCGGCACAGTTGGGGTTGGTAACCAGAGCACCCTTCCACGGCTGGTAGCCGACGAGATCGAGGTGGTGACTGTTGACCTCCGGGATGAGCAGCGGGACCAACTCTCCCATCCGATGCGACGAGGCGTTGCTGACCACCAGGTGGCCGGCCTCCGCCAGTTGGACTTCCGACTTCTGGGCCGCTTCCGACGGCAGTGCCGAGAGCAGGGTGGACGAGGTCCAAGGGCCGTCGAGGGCTTGCAGCTCGAGTCCCTGCGTCGCCGACGAAAGCTGATCCGCGCCTGCCCCTGTGCGCTCAGCGAGGGTCTTTCCCATCGAGGCCTCCGAACTACACACCTCGGCCAGGCGAAACCAAGGATGGTCCTCCAAGTGCTGGACGAGCCTCTGGCCTACAGCTCCTGTTGCTCCTAGCACCCCAACATCAACACGATCGTCCAACTTCCTTCTCTCCTCTATTTCAGGTT
>PCCM01000058.1 GCA_002731735.1 Gemmatimonadota bacterium
CGCCGATCGCACGGGGTGGGCGAGCCAGCTTTCTGTCCGGCTCGGCCTCACGGTGCGGGACGGCCGACGTTCGGCCCGTTTGAGCGGCATCTACCACCGGGGGCCGTCCCCCATGGGCCAGTTCTTCCTCACGAACGAGCAGTACTGGGGAATCGAGTTGTTGCTCGAGCCCTAAGCGGCGTAGGTTCGTCCTCGAGAAGTCGTCCATCTCTGCCCTGGAGGCCGCCCATGACCTATTCCTTGCCTGAGCTACGGTCGCGTCCCACGCTTCTCGCCGGGTTCATGTCTCTCATGTTGCTCCCCTTCTCACCGACACTCGGCCTGGCGCAGAGTCTACCCGCGGATGGGACGACGGCCACGGCCCGACTGGAAGCCTCACCTCGTCACGGAGAGTGGATCAACTACGACGCAGGCGGAGGGGACCAGGTGCAGGCCTGGGTCGCCTATCCCGAGAGAAGCGACCCCGCCCCGGTGGTCGTGGTTATTCACGATATACGAGCGATGTCCGACTGGGCACGGGCCGTGGGCGACCAACTCGCCGCAGACGGGTTCATCGCGATAGTGCCGGACCTCCTCTCCGGCAAGGGACCCAGGGGTGGCGGTACGGAATCGTTCTCCGCCAATGAGGTCGGCCGAGCCATACGCGATCTCGCCCCCGCCGACGTCAACCGGCGCTTGAGGGCCGCGGCCGCATACGGTACTTCCCTTCCCGCCTCCACGGACCAGGTCGGCGTAGTCGGGTTCTGCTGGGGCGGTTCTACGAGCTTCGCCTTCGCGGTGGATTACGCGGATCTGGACGCTGCTGTCGTCTACTACGGCACGTCCCCACCCACGGAAACGCTGGCGAGCGTCCGGGCCCCTGTGCTCGGCCTCTACGGAGGAGCGGACAACCGGGTGAACTCGACGATCCCGGCGGCCCAAGCGGAGCTGAACCGCCTCGGCAAACGATATGAGGTGAACATCTACGACGGAGCCGGACACGGCTTCCTGGGCCGCCAAAGCGGCCAGGACGGGGCCAACCAAACCGCCTCCGAAGGGGCTTGGCCGGCGACAATTTCATTCTTCCGCGAGTTGCTGGAGGACTGAGCGCGGAGGGAATGCCGGACACGAATCCAGTCCTCCACTTCGATTTCCGCCCCGGTGAAGCCGTTCGCCCCGGGGCGGGGTTTTCGGCAGTAACGCTCACCTTCCGCCAACCGATCGAGGTCATCTCCGCCCGTCGGCTCGAGGAAGTGGCCCCCGCCCTGGCCCGCGTGGAAGCGGCCGCCCTGGAAGGACACTGGGCCGCGGGCTTCGTTTCGTACGACGCGGCCCCGGCCTTCGACTCGGCGTTCCAGGTCAAGGAGAACGGGCCGCTCCCGCTCCTCTGGTTCGGCATCTTTGAGCGGCCCGCATCCCCGAAGAAGGCCGAACTGGAGGCCGCCGACGGGGAGGACGCACACTTCTATCTGGGCCAATGGACGCCGGACGTCGAAGCTCCGGAGTACCATCGCTGCATCGAGCTGATTCGTGATGCCATCAGAGATGGCGCCGTCTACCAAGTCAACTACACGGTCCGGCTGAGGGCTCCCTTCACCGGGGACACCCTGGCGCTCCACCGACGCCTGTGCGCGGCGCAGGGGTCTTCCTATTCCGCCTACCTCGACCTAGGCCGGTTCAACATCCTGTCTGCGTCCCCCGAACTCTTCTTCGAGCGACGCGGGTCGACCATCACGTGCCGCCCCATGAAGGGAACGGCACGCCGTGGGCGATGGAAGGAAGAGGACGAGGAAGCTGGCGCTCGCCTCCTCGCCTCCGAAAAGGATCGCGCCGAGAACGCCATGATCGTGGACCTGGTCCGGAACGACCTCGGGCGCATCAGCGAATTCGGATCCGTGCGGGCCCGCGACGTCTTCAAGTTGGAGGCGTACCGTACGGTGCATCAGATGACGAGCACGATCAAGAGCGATATGCGCGAAGGAACCACGCTCCTCGATCTCTTTCGAAGTGTCTTTCCGTGTGGATCTGTGACGGGGGCACCGAAGATCGCGGCGACAGGATTCATCACTGATCTCGAACNGGCTCCGCGAGGTGTCTACTGCGGTGCCATNGGCTACGTNGAGCCGGGGGGCGACTGTGTGTTCAATGTGCCGATCCGCACCGTGGTCGTNGACCGGGAACAGGGGGAAGCCGAATACGGAGTCGGCGGCGGTATCANNTGGGANTCCTCCNCNGCCGAAGAGTACGCGGAGGTGCTCGCCAAAGCCGAGATCCTCAAGGCCGAGTGGCCCGAATTCTCGCTCCTGGAGACATTTCGCTCAGATCGCCCGACGGATGGTCCGAGTCCGGTAAGACTCAGCGCGCACCTCGAGCGAATGGAAGCGTCCGCGGCTTACTTCGGCTTTCGGTTCAGTGCTACCGAGGTGGAGACTGCCGTCGAACGTGCCCTGGCCGAAGCGGAGAACGGCTCCGCAAACTCCTGGCGGGTTCGTGCCCTCTCTGACGAGCAAGGCCGTGTCTCGGTCGAAGTGACTCCCTGTGATCTTCCAGATCCCAGAGCCTCGGCCCCCCGTCCGATTGGCTTCGCCAGTCATCCCGTCTCCTCAGACGACCCATTCTTGTTTCACAAGACCACCCATCGTGTGGCGTACGAATCCCGGGCCGCTGAGCACCCCGATCTCTTCGATGTCCTTCTCGTGAACGAGGACGGCTACGTCACCGAGTTCACGCGCGGAAACGTGGTCGCCGAGATCGATGGGTCGGAGTGGACGCCACCCCGAGAGCGCGGTCTACTCGCGGGAATCTTCCGGGGTGAGCTGCTGGCCGAGGGTCGGATTCAGGAGCGGCTCCTCACGCCCGCCCAGGTGCGTGGTGCCTCTCACCTTTGGCTCATCAACTCGGTTCGCGAGTGGGTGGAGGTGCGGCTGGCCGAATAGCCCCATATCATGGGCCATGCGCATCGTCGGCGGAAAACACGCGGGTCGGCACCTCACCTCCCCGGCCAAGCGAATTCGGCCCACCCCAGAGAACGTGAGGGACCGCTGGCTCGGACGTCTGAAGGACGACCTCGATGGCGCGCGGGTGTTGGATCTCTTCGCGGGCTCGGGAGCCCTGGGGCTGGAGGCGCTGTCGCGAGGAGCCGCCTCGGTGGACTTTGTGGAAAACGGTGCGGAGGCGCTCCACTCGCTCAAGGCCAACGTGGCGGCGCTCCGCGAGAAAAAGCGCAGCCGAATTTTCAAACGGGACGCTATAGTCTTCGCCGAGGCGCTGGATGAACACAGCTACGACATCGCGTTCGTGGACGCACCCTACAGGTCGAAGAAGCTCGACCGAATCATCAAGACTTGGGCCGCATGTCATTTCACGCGGATCCTCGGTGTGGAGCACGCGCGGGACCACGTTCTCCCGAATGGACAGCTGCGAGGCCGTACACGGCTCCGAGGTGAGACGGGCGTGACGATCTTCCGCGCCTCGATCGTGGAGGGGCTTAGATGACCAGAGTCGATCAGTTCGAGAGCGTTTTCCGGTCCGCCGCGCGTACCGTTTTCGAGCCGAAGTCGATCGAAATCGAGTCCGTTCTGGTCGTCTGCGATCGGGACGAATCCGCCGCGGAAGAGTTCGCGGCGAGATCCCGCTCGTTCCTCGATGTCCTCGACAAGCGCGAGAATCTTCGTTGGACCACCGTTCAGGGAGGTGAGTTCCGCACCGTGCCCGACCTTCTCGACCGCGTGGAAACGGCACACCCTGGTCTCATCTGTACGCATCGCCACCTCCACTCCGAGAGCTGGAGATGGCCGTACACTCTGGGCGAATACGTGGACGTCCTGACTCAGGCGACGACCACACCCGTCCTGGTCATCCCCCACCCGGAGCGGCCGGAGTTCCAGCAGTTGGCGGGTCGTCGCCCGCGGGCGGTCATGGCGATGACCAATCACCTGACCGGAGACCACCGTTTGGTGAACTACGCCGCCCACTTCACCGAGCCCGAGGGGCGGCTTCTGCTCGGCCATGTCGAGGACGACGCGGACTTCGAGCGCTACATGGAGGCCATCTCCAAGATCTCCACAATCAACACTGACATGGCCCGCGCGGAGATTCATGCCCGGTTGCTCAAGGATCCGAAGGACTACATCAACTCGTGCCGGGAGGGGCTGGCCCGGAGTGCCCCGGGGCTGACGGTCGAAGCGATGGTCACGTCGGGACACCACATTCGGACCTACCGACGTCTCATCGAGGAGCATGAAGTAGACCTGCTGGTGATGAACACGAAGGACGAAGACCAGCTCGCCATGCATGGACTGGCGTACTCGCTGGCGATCGAGTTGCGGGCGATCCCGCTACTCATGTTATGACGAGTGCCTTGCTCGTTCCGACCTACCCCTCGCTCGCGGCGCCGGCCTTGCAGGGTGCCGCCCAGGTCCCGGCCCATGAGGTCTCCCTCGCGGTGACACTTCTCTTCGCAGCCCTACTCGTGGGCATGATTCTGTGTCTCGCATTCGAAGAGAAACTCCACGCCCAAAAATCTCTCATCGTCGGGCTCTTTGCGGTGGTCGCGCTGCTGGCCGGGGCCGTGCTCCTTCCCCTTCCGTATGGGCCTTACCTGATCGGTGAGCAAGAAATCGCGCTGCCGGTCTACATTCCGGCCATCGACTGGGGTGTCATCACCATCATCTTGGGCGCAAGCCTGTTCGTGGACGTCACCTCCCGCTCCGGACTGTTCACCTGGATCGCGATCTGGCTTACCAAAACCTCACGAGGCGACCCAAGAAGGCTGCTCTGGTACTACGGCTTCATGACCGTCGCGTTTTCGGCCGTGCTGAACAACGTGACGGCGATGATCATCGTGGGGTCGCTCTCAGCCGTCTCCTTGGCCAAACTCGAGCGGTCCGACAAGTTGCTCGGATTCCTCTTGGTGGAGGGGCTCCTCACCAATGTGGGCGGGCTCCTTACGCTCATCAGCTCCGTGCCCAACATCATCGTCGGGACCGCCGCCGGCATCAGCTTCGTCGCGTTCTTCATCAAAGCGGCTCCCTTCGTACTCTTCGTCACGATCGCCACGCTGCTATTGGGCGCGCGGATCTTCGAGATCCGGGGGCTCGCCACCCCGGAGGAGATCGAGGAAGCGGCTCGGCTCGTCGAGGGCTTCGACGAAAGAGACGGCATTGAAAGTCGAGGGTTCTTCTGGTTCGGCGCGGTGATGCTCGTGCTCTTCATCGTAGCGATCGCAACGGCATCCGTGACTCCGTACGTACAAGATCTCGGGATGGGTTTCATCGCACTTGCGTTCGCCGCCGTCATGTTGATCCGGTACAAACACGAGTGTGACGAGTTCTACCGCACCGTCGACTGGGACCTCCTAGCGTTCTTCGCCGCGCTCTTCGTGGTCATCTCCGTGATGGAGCACGCTCAAGTTCTCGCGTTCATCGGCCGTGGTGTCGAGGCTCTGATCGCCCTCGGTCCGCGGGCCGGAACCTCCGCCGTTCTTCTGTCCTCAGCGGCGTTCAGTTCCGTAACCGACAACATCCCCCTGGCGGCCATGCTCGCCAAAATCGTCGCGGGTATCCCAGTGCCGGGCGGAGGGGTACATCCACCCGGAGATCCGCTCTGGTGGGCCGTCATTTTTGGGGCGAATCTGGGCGGCAACCTGACGCCGATCGGATCCGCGTCGACGCTAATCGCCGTCACCATCATGCACAAACACAACGTACCCCTCTCATTCGTCGCCTTCGTGCGCAAGGCGTTTCCGTTCGCGGCCCTGCACCTGGCCCTTGCGGTCGGATACGTGCTCATCGCGACGTAAAAGCGCTGTCCGTACGCAGCGACCGTATCGGGATCCCCCCCAAGAAAAGAGTCTATTGCGACGGCGAACCCGCTTGCAGCTTTGATTGTAAGGGGATAACGAGCTGTTGAGGCGGGCAGGACCGGTGCGAGAGTCTGTTCAGGGGGATAAATGGGTACAGTTCTGAGGGATAAGTGTCGGAAGGTGCGCCAGTTCGTGGCGACGTACCTTTCAAGGCGTGAACTCGACACAAAGGGGTTCATGATTCTGAAACTGCTCGTTGTTGCCATGATCATCGGTACGCTTTCGACCATGGTCGCACCATCGCTCCAGAGGGTACGCGAGAAGGCTTTTGTCGTGGTAGCGATCGCGAAAATTAGAATCACCTCATCGGAGTTGGCGATCTACATCGAGACCGAATTCGAGCCACCGGCGAGCCTGGCCGCAATCGATAGGAACTCCGGGGCCATCTCCGGCGGGTCCCGGCAAGCTTACGGTTCGCTTGCGACCGGTGCGCCATATGCGCAGGTTGATACCCGAACGGGAGCCCCGCCAGAAGTGGCGGGAACCCCGGCAGAACGACGGGGAATCCCGGGGCCACTCACGGAGAATCGATGACCGCTCCCAGCGTACCGAATGTGGACCGGGAGATCCTGCGAGAGGCGATTCAGGAGGAGTACGAAGCGTTCGCGAGTGCCCCTCACCGCGGTTTCCACTTTCACACAGGGCGCCCCAGTCGTCGAGTGCGGCGCAGTTCGGAACGAACGGGATCAACTACCGAGCAACTAAGGCAGCTAGCTGAACTGAGCAGGCAACAAATCTGAGTGGGCGGATAGCTGAATGAGCGGTTACCTGAGCTGAAAGGGCGGCAACTGAATGGATAGACGATCCATGCTCAAGACCGGGACGATGGGCGTCCTGGGACTCGGGCTCGGTGGGTGTGCGACGACTGGGTCAAGTCGGGAAAGCTCCTTGGTGCTCGCCCCGGTTCGTGTCTCTTGGGACCGCATCATTCGGACGACCGTAGGCCTGCGTCCACACCGGCCGTCGGGGTTTGTCCTGCGAGCCGAGAGACTCGACGCCAAAACCGTCATCCACAACTACGGCCATGGCGGCTCCGGCATGTCGCTGTCCTGGGGAACGGGGTTCATGGCGGCCGAAATAGCGGAGCAGCAAGAGGAGCGCAGGGCCGCCGTGATCGGCTGCGGTGTGGTGGGGCTGACCACCGCGAGACAGCTTCAGCGCCGCGGGTTCGATGTCACGATCTATGCCATGGCCGTCCCGCCCGACACCACCTCGAACATGTCGCTCGCCGGCTTTACCCCCACGTCCGGGCTCGTGGAGACCGCTCAGCGCACAAGGGCTTGGGACGCTCAGTTTCGGCGCGCCGTAGAAATCGCGTACAAGCAGCTCCAACTCCTGGTCGGCCCCAAGTACGGGATCACATGGATGAACGGCTACTCGATGCGAGCCGCTCCCCCAGCGAACGCTTCCGTCCGGCCGACGCCCCCGAGCGCCCCAAGCCCCCCGCGCCGCCAGAGCCTGCTTCCTCAGGAGTTGCGGACGGGTAGTGTCACGCTTGGACCCGGAGAGCATCCGTTCCCGACCCCCTACGTGAGTTACCGGCCTGCGATCCGCATCGAGCCCTCGATCTACCTCGACGCACTGGTAGAGGATGTCCTGCTTTTCGGGGGGGACATCGTCATCCGGAAGTTCGACACGCAACGGGACCTTATGTCGCTTGAGGAATCGGTCATCGTGAACTGCACGGGCCTCGGATCCTCCACACTGTTCAACGATCGAGAGCTGACACCCCTGAAGGGCCAGCTCACGGTGCTCGTTGCCCAGCCGGAGGTCGACTACAATACCTTCGGAGGCCTACGCCGTATCGGGGGGTTCGGCATTCACATGCAACCCCGGAGCGATGGGATCGTACTAGGCGGCACCTCCGAACGAGGCGTCTGGTCGCTGGAGCCGAACGAAGAGGCCCGTAGGCAAATCGTAGAGGGGCACATCGAGCTGTTCGACGCCATGAGAGGGCTGCCTCCCGCAACCCGAATCGCGAGTGTGGGCCCACCGGACCACATACCGCCTGTCGAGGCCTTTTTCGGGCTGAACTCGTAAGCAGGAGACACCCGAAGCAGTGGACGGCCTAATGGCGCCGATTCTGAACCTGAGGGCCTATGCGCTCGCGTTGGCGGTAGCGGGTGCCGCATGTACCTCCGGCTCCGCATCCGTGGCACCCCAGAGTGTCATGGACGACGTTGCCGAGTCCTACGTGCGGTTGGTCCTCGCCTTGGGGGAGCACGACGCGGATTACGTCGACGCGTACTACGGTCCCCAGGAGTGGCGTGACCAGGTCACGGCCGAGCAACTCGGACTGCCCACGATCGCCGCCCGAGCCGATGCCCTGATCGATCGGCTCGGCGCCTTCGATCCTCCGGGCCAGGAGCTGGAACGTCTCCGCTACACCTATCTCACGACCCAGTTAGGTTCGCTCGCCGCTCGAGCGGACATGTTGGGCGGCCGCACGATGACGTTCGACGAAGAGTCTCGGGCCCTCTATGACGCGGTGGCGCCGACCAACCCCGGGGAGTACTACCTCTCAATCTTGGGGGAGTTGGACGACCTTCTTCCGCCCGGTGGATCGATCGCGGAGCGATTCGGGTGGTTTCAGTCGGGGTACGTGATTCCGCCCGACCGACTCGACGCCGTGTTCACCAAGGCCATCGAGGAGTGCCGCGAACGCACGCTCCGGCAAGTCGAGTTACCCGACGGTGAGAACTTCGTGCTCGAGTACGTAACCGATCAATCGTGGAGCGGCTACAACTGGTATCAGGGTGAATACCAGAGCTTGATCCAGGTCAACGTCGACTTCCCCAGCTCGATCGACCGGGCCGTGGACCTGGCCTGTCATGAGGGTTACCCCGGGCATCACACGTACAACGCCCTGTTGGAGCAGAATCTGGTGAACGACAGGGGATGGCCGGAATTTTCGGTCTATGCGCTCTTCAGTCCCCAATCACTCATCGCGGAGGGCAGTGCCAACTTCGGGATCGAGATGGCCTTTCCGGGGGACGAGCGGCTCGCCTTCGAGCGTGACGTGTTGTTCCCGCTGGCTGGACTGGACCCGGCGACCGCCGAGAGCTACTACCGGGTCCAGGAGCTCATGGCCCGAATGAACTACGCGGGGAACGAAGCCGCGCGACTCTACATCGACGGTGATGTCGACGCCGACGGAGCCGTCGCCTGGCTCGTTCGGTACGCGATGTACAGCCCCGGAGGCGCTCGCCAGCGCCTGCGCTTTATCGATCAGTACCGCAGCTACGTCATCAACTACAATCTCGGACTCGATCTCGTGAGAGATTTCGTCGATGGTGACGGGGCGGACCCTGACCCCAATGCGCGTTGGGATCGCTTCATGCGGCTGCTCACCTCGCCAAGGTTACCGGGCGGCCTGTAGAAGGCTCGGGAACTGACGCCCGTACCGCCGGCCTCTACCGCGCCCGGTTCACGTCCGACGGCCCGAACGACAGCCACGTTCCCTGGTAGCCCTGTCCGTGAAGGTCTCCCTGCGCCCAGTCGCAGACGCCGTCCGGGAAGATCTCCCCGAGGGCGCTCCACTCCTCGTTCGTGAACTCGACCTCGTAGTCGGCCCGATCGA
>PCCM01000059.1 GCA_002731735.1 Gemmatimonadota bacterium
TCTCGTCTGGTCCCCGGGGGTCTCTACCTCTTGGATGAGCCTGAGGCTGCCCTGTCCCCTCAGAGCCAGCTCGCCTTTCTGGCCATGATCAAGGACAGTGTGGACGACGGGGGCCAATTCCTCATCGCTACCCACTCACCGATCCTGATGGCGATCCCCGGCGCCACGATCTACAGCTTCGACGGACGCCCGGTGGAGGCCATGCAGTTCGAGGACCTGGAGCATGTCGTCCTCATGCGGGAGTTTTTGGCTGCGCCGGAGCGTTTCCTTCGGCACCTCTGGACGGAGGGTGACTGAGCCGATGAGGATGATGGGCTCGAGCCACCTTGGGGTCCGATGACTAAGAAGCGCCCGTCTTGGAGGGACATTCTGTGGACTCCCATCTATGATTTTGTGGACGGTCGATGGGGGACACGTGGCCTGCGACTGTTCGCGATTTCTATCGGGTTGTTCGTGGTGACGGTGGCTTTGTGGGGATGGAGGCCGTGGAAAAAGGCCTTCGCGTCGTGGTACGGCAAACGGGGTCGCTGATCCGGTCCCGCCTATCCTGGGTTCCGGCGTGGCTGGCGGCGTTGCGCTGAGGTCCTGCCCCACCTACCGTTCCCGGCCCCAACGCATTGCAACTCCATAAAACTCGATAGGGCTTACAACCCTGCTCCGTTAAGGCGAGGAATGAGGAATGAGCAAGATGATGAACGTTGAGCGTCGACCCACCCCAACGCGGGCTCCCGTGTTTTGTTTCGGCCTCGCCTCCGCACTCTTGATTCTGACGGCAACCACTGCCTTCGCCCAACTCCCGGGCACCGAAAACGGAGAATGGCGCTACCTGGGCGGCGACGCCGGCCACACCCGTTCTTCCACCCTGGACCAGATCAACGCCAGCAACTTCGAGGACCTCGAAGTCGACTGGATCTGGAAGAGCGACAACTTCGGTCCCAATCTCGACTACTTTTCCCGGGCTACGCCGATCTACGCCGACGGGTTGGTCTACTCGGTGGCCACGACGCGTCGGCAGGTGATAGCGATCGACCCCGACACGGGCGAGACGGTCTGGGCCTTTCGCGAGCCCGAGACCGTCAGGTTCTTGCGTTCCCCCAGGCGTTCCTATGGCAAAGGGGTCGCTTACGCCGAGGTGAACGGCCGCGGCGTGATCTATATCACGACCCCCGCCTTCTTCCTCTGGGCGCTCGACGCCAAGACGGGCCGGCCCCTGGAGAACTGGGGTGCACCCGTTCCGTTGGATGATTTCGAGCAGACCGGCGTCGTCGATCTGGTTCCGGAGCTGTTGGAGGACTGGGGCCAGTGGGAGCGCTGGGACCAAGGACCGTACGACCCCAATTATGGCGTACCGAGGGAACTCGGTATGGTCACGAGCTCGGCGCCGCCGATCGTGGTGAACGGGGTGGTTGTGGTGCTCGTGGGTCACCAGCCCAGCTACGGCCAGACCCGGATCGAGAACATTCCGGGCGACATCATGGGCTTCGACGCCGAAACCGGAGAGCGCCTCTGGAAGTTCCACGTGATCCCGCGGCCCGGTGAGTTCGGCCACGAAACGTGGGAGAACGACGCCTGGATGTGGTCGGGTGACATGTCGTCCTGGGCTCCCGCTTCCGCCGATCCGGAGTTGGGGCTCGTCTACATCGTGACGAACGCCTCGACGGTCCAGTCGTACACGGGCCACCGGCCGGGCGACAACCTCTTCGGCGGCACCCTCTTGGCGCTCGACGTCCAGACGGGCGAGCGGAAGTGGCACTTCCAGATCCACCGTAGCGACCAGTGGAACTACGACCTGCCGACGGCGCCCATTCTGATGGATCTCGAAGTGGACGGTGTGGAGATTCCCGCGGTGATCCAGAACACGAAACAGGGCCTTGTGTTTGCGTTCAACCGGGAGACCGGTGAGCCCATTTGGCCGATCGAGGACCGCCCGGTGATCCAGACCCAAGTGCCCGGTAACTACACGTCGGCCACGCAGCCGTACCCGACGTGGCCAGAACCGGTGGACCGGATCGTAATCGACGGGCTCACGGAGGAGTTCGTCATCGACTACACGCCGGAGCTCTTCGCGGAGGCTCAGATCATCCTGAGTCAGTACCGGATCGGGGGCCTCTACGTGCCGGCCTTACCCTCCCCTAACCCTAACGACGACTTCGTCAATAACCTGGGCTGCCAGGGGGGCGGGAACATCATCTATCATCCACCCGTCGCCGATCCCACCACGGGAATGTTCTACGCCTCGCACGAACGGACCTGCAGCGCCCCCGGGTTCATGGCGCCCACCAACGGGGTGGACCGGGACAACCCGAACTATGCCGTGCCCGGGGCCAACGGTGCCACGCCCAACAGTACACCCACCACGGGCACCACAGTGGCGGCGTGGTCACCCGGCCGTTTCGGAGGGCTGCCGACCATCGATGGCCTGCGGCTCTGGAAACCGATGGAGAACCAGCTCACTGCCTACCAGATGAACACGGGCGATAAGACCTGGTCGTTGCCCGTCGGCCAGACGTCTGACCGGATCACCAACCACCCCCGTCTGGCGGGCGTGGATATTCCCAATACGGGCGGAGCCGGCTGGTCGATCCAGATGGTCATGGGCGACCTCTTGGTCCAGACCCGGGCGCTCAGTTGGGGCACCACCCAGGTTCGCCCCGACGCCCCCTTGGAGCTCCACGCCCGCGACAAGATGACGGGTGAGATTCTGGGGACCATCGACCTTCCGGCCCCCGGCCAGTACGGGATGATGACCTACATGCACGAAGGCAAGCAGTATATCGTTGTGCAGGTTGGGAGCGTACAGACAGATTATCCGGGCGCACTGGTGGCATACACGTTGCCGTGATCGGAGCGCAGTAAAGCCGACCCGAGCGCAGTAACCGACCCGAAATAGACGTAGCCGAGGGCAGCATCAGGAGTGTTCAGCCGGAGGCCGCGCGGAAGCTCGTCCGTGCCGGCTTCCNAGTCTGACGATGGCCCGCAGGCGGCGAGACTCAGGCAGGCCGCCCAAGCCACAACGACTGCGTTCGACAANTNGGAGCGGCTGAATTCTGAGATTCGCATGAGTCGCTACTGGGACGTCCCGCCGGTGAAGCGCGCGCCCAGNGCCTCCCGGTCGACGGCTNTTCCGCGGAGATAGACCTCGGAGATCCGTCTCGTGTTCGTTATGTCGTCCAAGGGGTTCGCGTCCAGGACGATGAAGTCGGCACTCTTACCCACCTCCACCGTGCCGATGTCGGTCATCTGCATCAGTTCGGCCGAGTTGTGCGTTGCCGCGACGATGACCTGGGCGGGGGTCATGCCGGACCTCACCATGTCCTCCATCTCTTGATGGACGGCCCAGGGGGTGCTCCCGTCCGTGCCAAAGGCCACCGTAATGCCCGCTTGGCTGAGCCTCGCCAAGTTACGGGCCTGAATGCCGAACGACTCCTGTGCCGCTGGCCGATCCCTCTGCGCCTCCTGCATCCGCTGCAGGTCGGCGGCGGGGACGGTCCCGCTCAGCCAACTCAGATCTCCCGCCACTCCGGGATTCGGGAGGTTCGGAACCAGGACAACGTTGGGGCGCTCGCTCCAGAGGGCGACGAGCTCATCGTCGATGTCCCGGTCGCGTATGCCGTGCGCGAACGCGTCGATTCCGGCGCGGAGAAGCCCCTTCGCGTCCTCCAGGTTGAATATGTGGGCTGTGACGCGGAGACCTTCCGAGTGGGCCTCGTCGATGACCGCGCCGTACAGTGCCGGTGTGAGCTTCACGAATTGGTCATTGCGGGTGTCGACCCAGATCTTGATCAGGTCTACTTGGTTGGCAGACAACTCCTGTACGGCGGTTCGTGCCTCGGTCTCTGATGTGATCCAGATGGGGACCTCGGTCCGCCCTTCCTCCGGGGCGGTGATCCCGCGTCCAGCGGTTCGTGAGCGGGCGCCGTCGGCTATCACTTCGTCCCGCATCTCGAAGGCGACGTCACCGTCGTCCAGGCCCAGGCTTACGGCCAGGCCGGCCCCGTAGTACGCCATGTGCTGGAGTTGATCGATCCGCTCGGCACGCGTGGACGCCAGGTGCACGTGAGTATTCACGAGGGCCGGCATGACGGTCTTGCCGCTGAGATCGACGCGGGTGGCGCTTTCCGGAATCTCTACGTCCGCCCTTTGCCCGGCTTGTGTGATACGGTCGCCCTCGACGACGAACACCGCGTCCTCGATCGCAGCACTTCCGTCCCCTACGATGAGGCGGGCGCCCTCGAAGACGGTCGCCTCGCCGCCTGTCTCCGGACCGGCGCAGCCGGCCACGAGGATTGCCGCAAGGACAGCCCCCAGGCGGAGAACGGCAGACATCACGACCACAACACGGGACCCACTCTTGGCTCGGTGCATGCGAACCTCACATCGAAGGTGGCAATTCAAGATGGCAGTTCATCGATCCGAACCATGGAGCAACGCCGGCTCTCAGCGGTTCGGCGGCCTTGCATAAATGTCGATTACAGGCGGTCTCGGTCCCTCCGTTGGAATCCCGGCCGCCACCATCAGGGGCACAATCGCCTCGATGGTCGGACGTGAAGGTCTGGGAAGTCCGAACCGGTAGCCCTCGGCGATGAACAGGGGCGTCCATCCCCGATGGTTCTCTCGTTTCCAGATGTGAGGGTCGGCTCCGTTGTCGGCCAGTAGATTGATGACCGCCGGAAACATCCCGTACGCCGCACCGTGCATCGCCGTATCGTTCTCGTCGTTGACCGTGTTGACGTCTCCACCGAGGTCGAGCATCAACTGCGTGACTTCCAACACTTCGAGCTCCGTTCCAGCCTCCTCCTCCGGGGCCGTCGTGCCGAGGCCGGTTGCGGCCATCATGGGTGTCGTACCCCTCAGATTCGGCATGAACGGGTCGGCGCCCAACTCGAGGAGCAGACGCATCAGGGCAGCATCCGCCCGGTCGGCGGCCAGAAGGAACGGAGTCGCACCCCCCGACCTGAGTCGAGACGCCGAATTCGGCTGGTTGGGCGCCCTTTCCTCCAGACGCAGATTCACGTCGGCGCCCAACGCCACGATCGCCCGGACAAACTCGAGACTGGTCAGATTGCCCGACCCGATCGGGGCCGGATTACCCAGATCGCTGGCATCCGGCTTCCGCACCCAACTCAACGTGTGCAGGGGCGCGAATCCGCTCAGTTGGTCGTTCGGATCGGCACCAGCGTCGATCAACGCGATGGCGAGCTCGAAGTGGCCGTTCCGGACCGCCATGAGCAACGGACTCGTGCCACGATCCCTCTGAAGCCGAAGGGCCTCGTTCACGTCCACTCCAGCCGCGAGAAACGCCAGAGCAACATCGATATGGCCCTCACGCACAGCGAAGAACATCGGTGTGAATCCGGATTCTAGCTTGGCGTTTACCTCGGCCCCGGCCTCGATGAGGGCTTCGACGACCGGTGTGTGCCCCTCGGCCGCGGCCCACATGAGGGCAGTCTGCTCGCGCCGCTCCCGTGCGTTGGGATCAGCGTCCTTGGCGAGCAGTGCCTCCACTGCTTCGAGGCTTCCAGTGCGAGCGGCGACCATGAGGACGGTTTCCCCGCCTTCAAGGGTCTCCTTCGGGTCGGCGCCAGCATCGAGCAGGAGCCTCACGATGGTCGCGTTGCCGTTCGTGGCGGCCGTGGAAAGCGGCGGCACGCCGTAGCGGTTCTGGGCGTTGACGTCGGCACCGGACCGCATGAGCAGTCCGGCCATATCCGCGTCGTCGTGGTACACCGCCCAGTGCAGAGCCGTCATGCCATCGACCTGCTTGACGTCGACGTTCGCACCGCCCTGAAGCAAGCCGCGGACGAACTCCCGGTCTCGCATCTCGGCCGCATCAGCCAGAGTAGCGCCAGGGGCTTCCTGGGTGGGGGCTTGGGCGGCCCGGGCATACGCAGCGGTAGGCTGGACAGCGGCACACACGGCTACGCCGGTCAACCCGAAAACCAGGACGGAGGGTCTGGCGATCCGTCCCCAATCCGTGGGTCGTCTCATACCGGCCACAGGCCGGCTCACACCGGCACCGGATCGAAGAGGTCTTCTACCTTGCCGTCGCTGTCTCCGAACGAATCCAGACGGACGCCCACGCGGTCCAACAGCGTCATGTGGAGATTCGCGAGAGGTGTCCCGTTCTCGTACTTGATGTGCCGCCCACCTCTCAGGCCGGTCCCAGCGCCGCCTGCGACCAGAATCGGCAGGTTCACGTGGTCGTGCAGACTGGGGTTCCCCATCCCGCTTCCGTATAGGTAGACCGTATCGTCGAGCAGCGAGCCGTCGCCGTCCGGCGTAGCCTTCAGCTTCTCTAGGAACTCCGCGAATAACGAAACATGGAAAGTGTTGATCTTCGAGATCTTCTCGACCTTTTCCGGATCACCACCGTGGTGGCTGGTGGGGTGGTGGGGTTCTGGGACACCGATTTCCGGATAGGTGCGGTTGCTGAGTTCACGCGTGAGCTGGAAGGTGATGACCCTCGTGATATCGGCCTGAAGCGCCAGCACTTGCAGGTCGAACATGAGCCGCGTGTGATCGGCGAACTCAGCCGGGACGCCCACCGGACGGTCGATGTCGGGTGAAAAGTTCTCCGCGCCCGCTGCTTCCGCACGCTGGATCTGGCGCTCGATTTCCCTGACGCTGTCGAGATATTGGTCGACTCTTACGCGGTCAGTCGTCCCGACCGCCCCCCTGAGGCGTGCGATGTCGTCGCCGAACGAATCGAGCAGGCTGGCCCTGCTTCTGAGCGATGCTTCACGCTCGGCGAGGCTTCCGCCCTCACCGAAGAGGCGCTCGAACACGATGCGCGGATGTGCCTCCGAGGGAAGGGGCGTCGTCGGTGAAGACCAGGAGAGATTGTTCTGATAGACGCAGGCGTAGCCGTTGTTGCAGGCGCCTGCGAGCGGGTTCAGGTCCACCGACAGCTCGAGCGACGCCAGTCGTGTTTCTTGACCTATCTGCTTTGCGGCGACCTGGTCGGCGGTTGTCCCCAAATGATAGTCAGAACTCTCCGTGTGCTTAGCAAAAGCCGCGCTCAAGAATCCCGAGTTCGACGTGTCGTGCGTGCCAGGATAGGAGTTCTGGAGCTCGAGGTTGGTGACGACCGTCACCTGATCCTTTACCGCCTCCAGTGGGCTGAGGATGGGCGACAACTCGCCGAGCACCTCACCGCCCTGCGGCATCCAGCGCGGATGATCAGTCCCCATCGGTATGAACACGAACCCGAGCCTGGGCACGGGCCCGGCTGCGGTCTTGGCCAGAGGGGTCGCCGCGGGAATCATCGCGTCGAGCAGAGGCAGCGCCAGCATACCTTGAACGCTCTTCAGGAACGTGCGCCTTGGTAGGGCCTTCTTCGTGATGATCATGTCGATGCCCTCATCTGAAACGGTACGCTCTTCACAATACCCAATATGAGCGACAGAAAACGGTACCCATCCGGCTCGGCCTCGCGAACGATCTTACGGATCGCGGGAGCGTCGTAGTATCCGATACCCCGTCCCAGCGCGAAAGTGAGCAGCTTCTCGGTCATCGTTCCGGCGAACAGCTCTGGACGGCTCATCAACCCTGCTTCGAGGCCAGCCACGCCGTCGAGGTCGCCAACGCCGGGCAGGCCCCCCGACACGTCGATTGGCCCGTTGTCGCCCTCGTGGTCCCGCCAGCGACCCACGGCATCGAAGTTCTCCAACGCAAACCCGACCGGGTCGATGGTGCGGTGACAGCTCGCACACACCGGGTTGGTGCGATGCGCATCAAGCCTCTCCCGCATCGGGAGGGCGGCGGACACCGAGGTCTCGTCGAGAGCCGGCACGTTGGGCAGTGGCGGCGGTGGCGGCGCGCCGTAGATGTTGTCCAGGACCCACTTCCCTCGACGGACGGGCGACGTCCGTGTCGCATAAGAAGTGACCGCCAGTATGCTCCCGTGGCGCAGCAGTCCGCCACGCTGGCTGTTGTCCGGGAGCGTCACGCGCCTCATACGGCTGCCATAGACGCCGGGAATCCCGTAGTGTTTCGCCAAGCGCTCGTTGAGAAACGTGTAGTCCGCCTCGAGCAGGGCTAGCACACTTCGACCGTCGCGCAGAACGCTGTCCACGAAACGCTCCGTCTCTTCGCGGAACGCCTGCCGAAGATTGTCGTCGAAGTCCGGGTAGAGACGTGGGTTCGGGCTGAAAACCTCCAGATTGCGCAACTGGAGCCACTGTCCGGCGAAGTTGGTGGCCAGATTGTAGGAGCGCGGATCGGCGAGCATTCGGCGGGCCTGTCTTTCGAGCTCGTCCGGTTGGCTGAGCTCGCCCCGAGCGGCCGCATCGAGCAGCTCGTCATCGGGGAGGCTGCTCCACAAGAAAAACGACAGCCGGGATGCCAGCTCGATGTCGCTGATCCGATACGCGGTCCCCGGGGCCAAGCCATTAGGATCCAGCTCTACGCGGAACAGGAATTCCGGGCTCATGAGCACCGCGCTCAGGGCCCTCCCTATACCCTCATCGAAATCTCCTTCGGATCGTCCCTCACGGTAGAAGGCCATCGGGCCCTCCACATCCACGTCGGAGATCGGTCTCCGGTATGCATGCCTCATGAGCGTGGTGAGAATCTCGTTCGCACAGCCCTCTTCGTCGCTGGGCCCTGAGGGCCGGCAAGAGAATATGCGGCGCCGGCTCGGCGTATCGTCGGCACCTTGGGGAGCGTAAGGCCCCGTAATGGAAACCTGGTAGATGGCGGGCGTCTGACGCGGATGACGCCTCTCATTGTAGTGCGACTGGAGGGGCTGGGCTTCGGTTTCGAGCAGCGCGGATGACTGTTTGGGGAATGTGACACCCACGTCGTGAGGACCCGCCGTCACGGGCAGGCGAACCTCGAAGAACTTGTCCACGACGGAGTGATCGGGTCCGTTGGGCCTCACCACCAAGAAGGTCTGAGCGATCTCCCGGTCGAGCAGTAGTTCCAACGGCTGTGGGTCGGGACTCCTCAGGCCTCCGATGTCCCCGACCCGGTTGCGCGCGAGCCGCACCTGGATGTCGTACTCTCCGTCCTGCGGGAACGTGTAGGAGAATGACATGCCGCCACGCGTTCCGATCGGGAGGCCTGCCACATGCTCTTCCTGCGTACGGTCGGCTGGCGCACGAATCACATCATTTTGCAGTGCCGTACGGGGGTTACCGATCGCCAGCCTGCTGATCTTTTGCGCAGCGGAGATGTATCGATCCAACAGGGCCGGGGGCAGGTCGCCTACCGTCACATTGTCGAAGCCGTAGCCACTTTCATCGGCGGGCAGAANCGACGTAGCGTCGATGTCCAGATGTAACAGGTCCCTGATGGAGTTCTGATACTCGGTACGATTGAGACGCCGTAACGTCTCGGTGCGGCCCGGATTGGGATTNGCGGCCGCCGCTTNGTCGAGCGACGTTTCCAACCACGAAACCATGGCGCTACGGGTTTCCGCGGGCGGTTGCGGCNNGTNGGCAGGCGGCATGGTGCCTGTGCGAAGTTTACGTANGACTTTTTCCAATACNTCGGCGTCCCCGGTGACATCNGCGAGGTCGACCAGGTCCAACCTCAGGTCCGCCGTCTCGAGCCGTTCGTCGTGGCAGGTAAGGCAGTACTGGTCGATCGACTCACGGGTCGCGGATGCCAGCGGACCGCCTGAGNCGACTGATTGTGTGCTCACACGCGGCGAAGCCGTGCCGGGCGGAGACAATTCCGGCTGGGCGCAACTGGACACGGTCAATGCCAACCCAAGGCATAATACTTTGACATTCGCCAAGGTCTTGAACACCCGCTGTCTCATGCCTGGCATAGTACTCCGGCGACGGCGGATACGCCAAGGGATAGNTGNCGTTGTTGGGNCGCCCGGNACGGCTAGTAAAGGGAANGGCCTCANTCCACCGGTTCGATTCTGATCAGCGCNCCGTTCTCCGCGTCCGTCAACACGTAAAGCAGCCCGTCTGGNCTCTGGCTCACGTGACGGATTCGCTGTCCGAGCTCGGCGAGGAGCCATTCGCGACGNAGCTCCTCTCCGTTGNTGTTCAGCACGATGCGCTCCACATGGCCGGTGCCCCANATCCGGCCCGTCATCAGCCCACCCACGAAGAGGTTGCCTTGCCACGCCGGAAAGCGGTTTCCCGTATAGAAGGTCATNCCGGTAGCGGCGATCGACGGTAGCCATACGATNGCGGCCCGCTCCATCCCGTCCTGCCAAGGCCGTTCGGCGACACGCGCCCCNCGGTACTCACGTCCGTCCGATANCTCCGGCCAGCCATAGTTCCGGCCTGCCAGGATCACGTTGACCTCGTCGCCACCCTGCGGCGCGTGCTCGCTCGCCCACAGGTTCCCTGTCTCAGGGCGGATGGCGGCACCCTGTTGGTTGCGATGTCCGAGNGAAAACACCTCNGGTGCGTATCCNACTTGCCCGACGAACGGGTTGTCATCCGGCACGCTGCCGTCATCGTTCAGCCGCAGCACTTTGCCGACGTGCGCGCTCGGATCCTGGGCGAGCGGTCGTGCGGTGCCAAACGCCCCGCCGACGGTCATGTANAGCGTCCCGTCGGGAGCGNAGACGACTCGTGAGCCGGCGTAGTCGACGCGCCTACCCCANGGGTCCGCCACGAAGACGTCTTCGACATCCCGAAGCGCCGTGCCGTCGAAGCGTCCACGCGCCAGGGCGATCGTCCTGCCATTCTCGACGGGTTTCGAGTAGGTGATATAGACCCAGTTGTTGTCGACATACCGCGGATGGAGGGCCAGATCCAGCAGCCCGGCGATACCCACGTCTCCTTCGCCCACGTAGGGCACACCCGCTATNGGCTCCGGCTCCAGCACACCGTCTCGGATGATCCGAAGTCGGCCGGGNCGTTCGGTCACGAGGATGTCACCCNCCGGCAGAAACGCCATTCCCCAGGGATACTCNAGGCCCTGGGCGACCACGGTGACACGGATCTGNNGCTGCTCGAATGTGCGGTATATGACCGGTTCATCCGGCAGCTTCGTCAGCGGCTCGCAGCCCAGCTCCGGCGTCTGTACCACGTCCANGTTCACGAGATTGGCNGCCAGAACGGTCAAATCCGCGCACCTCACATCAGTGCNACCGAGNCCAATCCTATCNCCCGCACCGANCCCGGGNTTATCCAGCAGTGGCTGGACAATGCGNAGGTCGGGATTGGACTGCAGACGGAGGTCGCTCAGGTTGGTGAGCTCTCTCAGCGCGCNGATGTCGGTGATCGAGTTGTTGACGAGGCCCACGGTGGTGAGGTTCNCGAGCCCGCTCAGCGGNCTGATGTCGGTGATCGAATTTGCGTTGANCTCGAGGTTCGTCAGGCCCGTGAGATTCTGCATCCCAACGAGGCTTTCGATCTCGGAATTCTCGGCCGTCANGGCCGTGAGCNCGGANANCAGGCCGCAGNTGAGGTCCTCCTGGGTGCCGACTGAGAGGGCAGCCCTGACCGCCGCCTCAAGGTCGGCGTCCTCGAACGTTGCAACCGCCGCGCCCACCTGCTCGCTGCAGAGTTCGCCGGGGCGTAGGACTGGCCGGACCTGCGCCCGACCCGAGGACATGCTGCCGAAGATAAGCGTCAGGAGAAGGATCGAAGTAACACCAGAGCTCTTCATCTCATGCGACCCTTGGGGCAAAGGAGAGCCAGACCGAGAGGATCAGGCCGAGATCAACATTCCATACGCTATGGTGATGGGCAAGCGGATGGATCCTGTTCGGGTATCCCGAGAGAGAGGCTGTCGGGTCCTCATCATCTCTCCTACGTTGCGATCCAACCCCGCGGATCCGCTTCAGGAGAACACGGATCCCTCGCTGAAGGAGAACATGAATGGACAACGTTTGGGAATTCAGTCGGGGTGTGTCCGCGGGTGTGGCGGCGTTCGTGACCGCGTTCGTGTTAACGGGCGCCCCCGTCGCGGCCCAATACGGTGCGACCAACGGAGAATGGCGGAGCTACGGTGCTGACGTAGGCGGCACGAAATACTCGCCGTTGGACCAGATTAATGCCGCCAACTTCAACAGCCTCGAGCAGGCTTGGAGTTGGACGACCGTCGACGCCATGCTGAGCATGGAAATAGCCGGGGGCGAATGGACCTCCAATTCCGCCGACATCTTCGATGCGCTCCAGGAACAGACCGATGAATTGTGGAGGGCCGACGCACACCCGCGGATCTTCAACCTGAAAGCGACGCCGTTGATGGTGGGAGGCCGACTCTTCTTGAATACGCCGCTCTCGGTCGGCGTGTCCTTGGATGCGAAGACGGGCGAGACGCGCTGGATCTATAATCCCAAGAGCTACGAAGACGGCACCACGTCGATGACTGTGATCTGGAACCAACGAGGCGTGGCGTATTGGACGGACGGGGTGGACGATGAACGCATCTTCTGGGGAACGGGCAACGGCTACCTCATCTGTGTCGATGCTGAAACCGGTCGGCCTTGCGCGGACTTCGGCGAGAACGGCCGTGTGGACTTGCAGCAGACGATCCCAAGAGGAGAGCGCGGAGATAGGGACTACCTGAACGCGCTGCTCTATTCCGTGCAATCACCTCCTCTCGTGATTCGAGATGTGGTCGTCACGCCCGTATCCATCGCCGACCGCAGGATCACCAAGGAGGCCATCCCGGGCTGGGTACGAGGTTGGGACGTTCGCACGGGCGAAGAGCGTTGGGCTTTCCACACGGTTCCGCTGGAAGGCGAATTCGGGGTCGACACCTGGGAGGACGGTTCGTGGGAGTATTCAGGCCACGCGAACGTTTGGAGCACCTACAGCGGTGACGAGGATCTCGGAATTCTCTACGCCCCGACAGGTACGGTGACCAATGACTTCTATGGTGGTCACCGCCTCGGCGCGAATCTGTTTTCCGAGTCGCTCATTGCCATCGACGTCGAGACTGGCGAAAGAGTGTGGCATTTCCAGGCGGTCCATCATGGTCTGTGGGACTACGATTTTCCGGTACATCCAAACCTCATCGACATCAACGTCGACGGCCGCGAGATCAAGGCGATCGCCCAAGTATCGAAGCAGGGCTTCACCTATGTGTTCGACAGGGCGACCGGCGAACCCGTTTGGCCCATCGAGGAACGCCCTGTCGATACGGAGACCAACGTGCCCGGCGAGGTGGTTTGGCCGACGCAGCCCTTCCCGACGAAACCGGCGCCCTTCGATGGTCAGGGCGTGTCGATCGACGACTTGATCAATTTTACGCCGGAGCTTCGCCAGACGGCCATCGAGGCGATCCAGCCCTATCGCTGGGGCCCCCTCTTCGAGCCGATTTCGCTCCACGAGGATGGCGGGACGCAAGGCACGATCCTGCGCCCAGGCACGGGAGGTGCCATGAGTTGGACCGGGGCGGCCGTGGATCCCGAGACAGGCATCCTGTATGTGCCCTCGCACGACTCGTTCCAGATGATCCACCTGTACGAGCCGCAGGAGACGTTCCCGGGACAAGCGACCGTCCGGTATACGCACGGCGGCCCAGGGACCGCGCCCCGCATGCCCAACGGCCTGCCGCTGTTCAAGCCGCCGTACTCGAGGATCACGGCGATCGACCTCAATACTGGCGACCATATCTGGATGCAGCCAAACGGGAATGGAGACGACGTTCGCAATCACGAAGCGCTCAGGGGCCTGGATCTGCCGCCTCTCGGTGATAGGGTCGCACGCCCCAGCGGACCGGTCCTCACGAAGACGCTGCTCATCACGGGAATGGAGAGCGGCGGGACTGACGATGGGCCCCAGTTGGTGGGGCGGGACAAGATGACCGGTGAAATCGTCGGCACCATCGATCTGCCGGAGGTTGTACTGGGCACGCCCATGACCTACATGGTCGACGGCGAGCAGTACATCGCGTTGACGGTCGCCAGCAATCCACCCCAGCTTCTGGCGTTTAAGCTACCTCCGTCGGGTCTCTAAGCTCCCAGCGCTATGCCGACAAAGGAAGCTCCCTCCGAGGAAGCTCTCCCGAAGACCGGTCGGAAGGCTAGATGGAAGTGAACGCTCAGCCGCTGGCGGGGCGAGCCGCCAGCGGTCGACCTCGGGCGTGGTTATCTGATCGAGATGCAGACCGGCGAGGGCAAGACGCTCGCCGCGGTAGCCCCCGCCTGCCTGCAGGCTTTGTCGGGCTTCATGCTCTCACTCGGTCATCGAATGTTCGACGGACCATGGCTAAACACGCAGCTCGGCGACCACCATGAAAGGTCCCTTCTTGCTGCTACTTCCCAAAAAGGTGGTTTCGCCCACAGTCAGCCCTTCGCTGTTCACGAAGCGCTGAAGGGTCTGTTCATGGTCGGCCTCGAACGGCAGTCCGAAGCCTAATGTCTCATCCGTGTATTCTAGCAGTTTATTAGTGGCGCCCTTCTGGCCGAACGTCCGAATNAACCGCTCAGCGTAGAAGTCNGCGACGACCACGCTTCCCGGAGCGGCGTNCTCCCGAATGTNGCGGAGGGCCTTCCTNACGTCNTNTTCAGCCAAGTAGAGCGTTNCCCCCTCCCAGAGGAGGGNGNTCTTCTTCGCGGNGTCGTAGCCGGTGGCCTGAAGTTTCTCGAAGATGTCGTCNCGGCTGAAATCTACTGGAACGAACGTGACGTGGGCGGCGTCGATGCCGGCATTGCCGAGGCTAGTGACTTTCAGCTCCTGATTATGGGTCTGGTCCAACTCGAAGACGGCTGTTCCATCCCTCTTGAACTCGCCGTAGGCCCGGGTGTCGTAGCCAGCGCCCAGCAACACGAACTGATCCATGTCGCCCAAGGCCCGTCGGATGATCCGGTCGATGTAGAGTGTCCTCGCGATCATGAAGGTGAGGTAGTTCTCTCGCCCCTCATCGGGGACCTTGGGATAGCCGAAGTACGCACCGCTCATCTTGTACTTCACCCAGAGCGGGAAGAGGACGAGCCACAGTCCGAAGGGGGAGGTGTTCGGCACTGAATCGGCCAGCTGAGCGCTCGCAACGTCCTCCCGCATGTCGAAGACGTGCATCGTCCAGCGCGTATTGAGCACCTCGACCATCGTCTGAGACACGCCCAATCGTTTGCTGACGGCAAGCTGCTTGTAGGCGGCGATGACAACACCGACCACCGCCAGCGGTAGGAAGGCGATCTGGAGCACCAGGAAGACTACGAATGAGAGGAGTCGCAAGGTCATTTCTCGCTAGAGGATGGCAAACTGCTCGTCGTAAGCATGGTTGAGCCCATGAACCGCATGCAACCCCCTCCTGCGTAGTCTCCGCCTCACTACTCGTGCGACTTCCTACCCCGGGCGTTAAACTCCATCGATGGGATTCCTCGACACTAGCGCCTTCCGTCGCTTCGACGCGGATCAGATGCAGAAGGTGGGCCTGTTCGAGACATCGCAGATGTTTTGCGACGTGTACTGCCTCGAGCCAGGCCAAGCGCAGAAGGTGCACGCTCACCCCGGAGCCACGAAGTTCTACTACGTGATCGAGGGTGAGGGCACCTTCACGCTTGGGGACGCCACGCGCACGCTCGGGCCCGGTGGCCTAGCCTGGTCCGCGCCCGATGAACCGCACGGGGTGGAAAACCAAGGCGATGATCAGCTCGTGGTACTCGTCTCGATGGCACCCAATCCGAACTTGCCTTAGTTGGCGAGTAGACCCGTCACCACGATCTCTGAGGACGGCGCGGCGACGTAAACCACCTTCGCAGCGGGTGTAGCGATGAAGGGGCCCTCAACGCCGTTGACGGGATGACCAGTGGATGGCCTTGATCTTCCAAGCACCGTCCTCCCGGGCAAGCACCATCAACTCGGCACCTTGCGAGTTGATCTCGCGGTCTCCCGATCGGCCTTGGGGGGAGTTCTTTCGGGGGCGTGCCGCTGGTGATGCGGGGGGTTGTTTACACTTTGACACTTTCTTGCGTTCGAACTAGCGGTAGCCTTTCCAGGCCGTAACTTGCAGTTGCGTCCCCGCCTACGCCTGGAGAAGCTATGCATGGATTCCCACGGCGAGACATGCGACAACACATCTCTCGGAGGCAAACGATGACCGGAATCGTGAGATTCGGGTTGGTCGCGCTGGCTGTCTTGATGACGTGCCAGAGGGCGAACGCCCAAAGCTCCTATCAGACGGGCCAGAACACCTCACCCGCATACGAAGGGTGGGAGCAGAACGAGGATGGCTCGTTCAACCTCGTGTTCGGATACATGAACCGGAACTGGCTAGAGGAGATGGACGTTCCTATCGGACCCGGGAACAACATCTCGCCAGGGCCCATGGATCAGGGCCAGCCGACACACCTTCTTCCGCGCCGCAACCGGTACGTGTTCAAGGTTCGTGTGCCGCCGGACTTCGGCGATCAGGAGTTGATCTGGACGCTCACGACCAAAGGAAAAACCGAAGCCGCATACGGCACGCTCCGGCTGGACTACAAGCTCGACTACATGGTGATCATGTCGGAGACCGGGTCGATCGGTGCCGGCTTCACCACCGAGGCGTCCCGAGCCAACACGCCGCCGACCATCACCCTCGTGGGGGATCCAGTGCGAAGGGTCGGTGTCGGGCAGCCGGTGACGCTCGTGGCACGCATCACAGATGATGATCTCCCACGGGTCGGCGCGATTCGTACTCCCGCTGAAAGCGACAGCATCCCGACTCTGCCCGCAGCCGCGCTACGTCCTCCAGGCCGGATTACCGTGCAAAAGGTCAACGGCCTGCACTTGTCGTGGTTCGTTTTTCGGGGTGAAAGCGAAGTGAAGTTCGATCCCCCGCAGATCAAGACCTGGGAGGATACCCGGGCCGGTGCCAACTCACCGTGGGCACCGCTTTTCCGCAGGCCCCCAATACCAGAGGACGGGGAATGGACGGTTCGGGTCACCTTCGACCAGCCGGGTACTTACGTGCTGCGGGGCCGCGCGGACGACGGCGGCCTCTATGACGACACGGACGTGACGATCATCGTGGCACCGGTTCTGTGACGACACCCTTTCGCCCACGCTCGGAGGAGTTATGAACGGATCCCCACGGCAAACGGCCTGGTTCGGGACCCTCAGCTTTCTTTTGCTTCTGGGGCTTTTTGCCCGGGCCCTGCCCGTCGCGACCGAAGCGGCTCAGCAAGTGGAGCCCGTCAGGGTCATACCCGTCCAGGGAAACGTCTACATGCTCCAGTTCTCGAACACGTTGGGGAACATAGGCGTTCTGCCCGGCCCCGACGGGGTCCTCCTGATCGACGACCAAGTGCCTGGCATGACCAACAACGTCCTTCGGGGTGTCAGGGAAATTACGGACGAGGAGATCCGCTTCGTGATCAACACGCACGTCCACATGGACCACTTCGGGGGGAATCCGATCCTGGCGGACATGGGGGCGACGATCATCTCGCACAAGAACGTGCGAGATCGGATGTTCCAACCGCACCATACCCCCCGTAGGGGAGGGACCTATGCGGGGGCCCCGATCGCCGAAGCCAACCGCCCGATCCTCACGTTCGAGGATGCCATGAACTTCCATATGAACGGAGAGGACGTGCGCGTCTGGCTCGTCCCGCGGGCGCACACCGACGGCGACGCCTTCACCTACTTCGCTACCTCGGACGTCCTGCACACCGGCGACGTGTTCCGGACCAACATGTATCCCATCATCGACGTCTTCAACGGCGGGAGCCTGGCGGGGACGATTGCCGCTACCGAGACGGCCATCGCACTGGCGGGCCCCAACACCAAGGTCATCCCGGGCCACGGCGACGGCTTCACGGATCGGGACGGACTCATCGAGGTGTTGGACATGATGGTGGACATCCGCGACACGATCCAGGAGATGATCGTGAGCGGGATGCACTTGGAGGAAGTTCTCGCCGCGAGACCCACGGCGGAGTACGACGAGCAGTGGGGACAGGTCGCCACGTGGAACGCGAAGGACGTCGTGCCCATCATTTACAACGAACTGGGTGGTGGGCCCACTCTGCCCCTTGGCGGCAACTGAGTGCAGAGGCTGTGATCTACGGGGAAGCCTGAACGAGCGGCGCTTGCTCAGCGTCCTCTGGTCGCAGCAGCTTACTGAATGTCCGGAAGCCGCTCGTCGGTCGGAAGGATCTGCACCCCGAACGCGTTGAGCGACATCGAGACGAGCCGGTAATTGCTCACGGTCATCAGTGCAGCGATGGTCTCGCGCGTGTCGAACTCGGCGGTGATCGTCGCCCAGGTCTCATCTGAAACCATTGCGTCTCGATAGAGCTCATCCGCCAAGGTGAGCAGCGTCACCGAGAACGGGCTCCAGCCATTGGCACCGGGTCCCTCAGCGATCAGCCGTGGTTCCAGCCCGTGGTCTCTCGCACGACCCACACTGCCGACGTGCTTCGCCCACTCGTACTCGGCCTGGGTGTTCCATCCGATACGAAGGATGAGCAACTCTCGATCGTGGTCGGTCAGCGGTGACCCGCGTAGCACGAAGCCTCCCTGACCACCGCGCGACGCGGACAACTGGGGGTGACGGTTGAACGTCCGACTGACTCTGAGCCCGGTCCCTTCGAGCGGTGCGATCCGTGGATTGACGAGCGGCGGCTCCCGCTCCGCCGTCGACACGCGGTAGGCGACATCAGTCGGCAACCGGTCGGTTGTCCAGTCGTTGGGCTGTGTGCCCATCGAATTGAGCATCATCGAGAGCAAAGTAAACTCGTTGACGTTCATGACGGCTTCCACCATCTGGAGCAGGTTGTAACGGACGCCCAGCGTCGTCCACGTTTGGCCGGACACGTAAGAGTTCTGATAGAGCTCGTCGGCCAGACGGAGGTGCGTGGCATCGAAGTCGTTCCACCCATCGGCGTCGGGTCCTACAGCGACCCGACGCAACTCGGCATCCGTGAGCCCAGCCTCTCGGCCGGCCGCTGCGAACACCGACCAATGGTATTGGCTGTGCGTCAGCCACGCCGTCCGCAGCAGGAGAAGCGACCGATGACGTGGCTCCAGGGCTGACTCCTGATCGAGGAAACTGACAAAGCGCATGATCGCCTCGGCGAGCTCCGGCACGTGCAGGAGTGTCGAAAGGGCGTTGTCGACGCGTCCGTCCGGCGCGTACTCTCGGACCAGCGCCCGGTGCTGCTCGGTCCATTGTGATTCGGGGAGCGGGGCGATGCGAGGCGTGGTCAGGCGAACCGGCTGGCGGCTGCCCGGGGGGTCCGGACGCGACTGAGCAATGACTGTCTCGACGGGCGAAACGAGTGTGCTGAGCAAGAGGCAGGCAAGCAAACGCTTCATTGCAACCTCCGGGTGACGGCTGTTCTCAGGAAAGCAAGAACCAAGGGTCTCCTACGGGCCCGTGATAGAGTGAGGGGCAGGAGCAACCCGGTCAACTAGATGCCGAAGAAGCTCAGACGGCGGTTCTGGGTGGGCTCCGGCTTGCGCCTACCGGCCCGGTCTCGGATGTTGACCACGGACTGGTCCCGGAGTGCGCTCAAGCCACCTGTGGAACCCGGCTCGACACGGGACCGGGGAGGACCCCGGAGGAAGCGATGTCTAGGATCTGGAAGCCAACCGGCGTCTCAGCCGTCCGGTCTTGCTCGATTGTGTGTCGTTCGATGTTGTGTCGTTCGATGCTGTGTTGTGCGATGCTGCTGTTGCCTACCGCCGGGCTGGCCCAATACGGCGCCACGAATGGTGAATGGCGTAGCTACGGCGGCGACGTCGGGAGCACCAAGTACTCGCCGCTGGATCAGATCGACGCCGGCAACTTCGACGACCTCCAAGTCGCGTGGCGATGGCAGTCGGTCGATGCTTTGCTCGATCTCGAAGCGCTGCGAGAAGACATCCCGTCGATGTCGATCGGTGGGCTCCAGGCGACGCCGCTGATGGTCGGGGGGGTCGTCTACATTGCGACCGCGCTGCATCAGGCGGCTGCCATCGACGCCGGCACCGGCGAAACGCTCTGGGTGCACGATCCAGAGGCCTACCTGCGCGGCGTGCCGACGCACGCCTACCGTACCCGTGGCCTGGCGTACTGGTCGGATGGGCAGGATGAAAGGATTTTCTGGGGTACGAGCGACGGCTACTTGGTCGCGGTCGACGCCGCGACGGGTCAGCCGGCGCTCACCTTCGGCAACGAGGGTCGCGCCGATCTCATGGAAGACATCCCGCGAGCGAATCGCGGAGAGACCGACCCTAGGGGTCGTAACCTCATGGGGGTCGGATCCCCTCCGATCGTCGTAAACGACGTCGTCGTCACCCCGACCATCATCACGGATTATGCGGTTCGTAAGGAGGCGCCGCCCGGATGGCTGAAGGGCGTGGATGCACGAACCGGCGAGACGAAGTGGATCTTCCGAACCGTGCCCCAAGAAGGCGACTTTGGCGTCGAGACCTGGGAGAACGAATCGTGGCGTTACTCGGGCAACGCGAACGTTTGGGCGATGCTCAGCGCCGACGAGGACCTCGGCATGGTCTACCTGCCGACCGGGACACCCACCAGCGACTACTATGGCGGCCACCGCCTGGGCGACAACCTCTTCGCCGAAAGCCTGGTCGCCGTCGACGTGGAGACCGGCGAGCGGGTGTGGCATTTCCAGGCCGTCCATCACGGTGTATGGGACTACGACTTCCCCGCCGCGCCTAATTTGATCGACATCACCGTCGACGGCCGTCGCATAAGGGCGATCGCTCAGGTGAGCAAGCAAGGGTTCACGTATGTGTTCGACCGCGAGACGGGCGAGTCGGTC
>PCCM01000060.1 GCA_002731735.1 Gemmatimonadota bacterium
AACAAAAGAAATCACAGCAACCGCTATCACAATCTTTGCAAATCGAATGTCATCTCTACCAAAGTATCGATTCAAATTCATAGTCTTTCCTCCTTTTCATAATTGTTGGTGCGCAAGGTGGGACTCGAACCCACACGCCGCAAGACACAGGATCCTAAATCCTGCGCGTCTACCAATTCCGCCACTTTCGCAAATGTGGGGCATGGAATCGGGAGGGCACCCAGCCTAGGAAACATAACCGAGCCCCAAAACGCCATCAACAAGGAGTGCTACCTAAACGCCGAGGGCGCGCCACCCGGAGGCAACGCGCCCTAAAGCCCTACTCGACCCGTCTTTCTTGTTATCTCGAACTTGTTATCTCGAAACTGGTACGTGCACGATCTGCTGTCTGCCGTCGTACAAGGCAAGTTGCAGCGTCACGATTTCCCCCTCTTGCACGCGGTTCATGATCCGCTCTACGTCCGATCGGTCATCGACGGACTCCCGGTTGATCGCGAGGATCTTCCAGCCGGGGGTAACTCTTCGACGTGCCGCCGGTCCGTTGATCTGAACGTCCGTGATCACCACTCCGTCCGCTTCATCGAAGCCATACTCCTGGGCGTTCATCCGGTCCATGTCTTCGTATCGGAGTCCGAGCTTGTCGTCCATCCGGACTTCATCGCGCACGGATGGTGCGGCGGCCACGACCGGAGCGGGTGCCTGAAGGTTGGCTTCGTCGAGTTGGACCTCCACCGTTACGAATCTGCCGTCCCTGTACACACCGACGCTGACGTCGTCACCCGGTCGTTTCATCGCGATCACTTGCTGCAGCTGTCCCGAGCGTTCGATCGGTTCGCCATCGAGTTCGACGATCACATCGTAGATGCGAAGGCCTTGGGCTTCCGCCGGCCCCCCTTCAGTGAGCGTGGTCAATTCGACACCGGCAACCGTGGGCAGGCCGTACTTCTCGGCCGAGATGTCGTCGATCGCGCTCATCCCGACGCCGAGCCGGGCCCTACGTACTCGTCCGTACTCGACCAAGTCCTCCATGACGCGGTGCGCCAGGTCGATCGGGATCGCGAATCCGTACCCTTGGTAGAATCCCGTTTCGCTGGCGATCGCGGAGTTGATGCCGACGACCTGTCCTCTGAGGTTGACCATCGGCCCTCCCGAGTTTCCGGGGTTGATCACGGCGTCGGTCTGGATGAAGTCCTCGATGGCGTAAGCGCTGATTCTGGAAGATACCCCGTCTTGCTGGAGCCCACGCTGAAGCAAATCGAGGGGGCGTCCAAGCGCGCTGACGATCCCGACGGTCACTGTGTAGTCCAGGGGACCGCTACCGCCGCTAAAGCCCGGGTTGCCGATGGCGACGATCCACTCTCCTACACGGAGGTCGGCGGAGGTCCCGAAATTGAGCTTGGTCAGACCGGGGGCGTCGATCCTGATCACCGCCACGTCCGTAAACGGATCCCGTCCCACGACCTGCGCCGGAAACGAGCGCCGATCCTGAAGAAATACCGTGAGCTGATCGGCGTCCTCGACTACGTGGTTGTTGGTAAGGATGTAACCATCATCGGAGACGATGAACCCGCTTCCTCCGGACACGCGGTCAGGTCGATCCTGCGGACCCTGGTCCTGACGGAAGGGGTCTGCCCGCCGCGGGGCGCTCGCCGGAGATCTCCGGCGAGCCTCGATCCGTACCACCGCGGGTGTGACGGTCCCGGCGACGTTGACAAACGCGTCGCTGAGGTCGAGCGCCGGCTGCACGGCCTCGATCGGGATTTGCGGCTCGGTCCCAATCTCGGGCATGACGTTTGATACACCACCCCACCCGAGGGCGGACGCGATTCCGAGCCCCATGAGAGAGGCAGTCGCCGTAAGTAAGGCTATTTTCATTTTGGCACGAAACGGATCATAAATGGACATGTTCCTCAGCTTCCGTTGGAACGAATAAGCGGGCGAACCCACCACGCGGCACCTACTACACAAACGCGAACCTCGTGGTCCACTCTAAACATCCACCTCTCTCGGATCAACTTCAAGTCGAGCAGGGTTGTCTCTCAGGAGGGTGAGCCCTCCTAGTCGACGATCTCGTAGTCGGCCTCGATGACCTCCTCGTCCGCGGCTTTGTCCCCCGCGTCCTCTGCGTCCGTTTCGGCGTCGGCTTCCCCTTCCGCGCTCTCGTCGCCTTCGCCCTCGGCGGCTTGTGATTGATACATTTCCTGGCCGGCGGCGCTGAACGCCTGCATGAGTTCGTCCCGGGCGGTGTTGAACGCCTCCGTATCTTCTCCCTTGAGGGCTTCCTTGGCGCTTTCCACGGTTTCGTCGAGCCGTTCCTTCGTGCTCTCGGAGACTTGGTCACTCCATTCGGCCGAATCCTTCTCGACCTGATAGACGAGCGAGTCGAGTTGGTTACGTGCCTCGACGTTCGCCCGGCGCTCTTCGTCCTCTCCGGCGTGCGCCTCGGCGTCCTTGACCATCTTCTCGACCTCGCTGTCGCTCAAGCCGCTCGACGACTCGATACGGATCTTCTGCTCCTTGCCCGTGGTGTTGTCCTTGGCCTTCACGTGCAGGATCCCGTTGGCGTCGATGTCGAAGGTGACCTCGACCTGGGGCATACCACGCTGTGCCGGCGGGATGCCCGTGAGTTGGAACTTGCCGATGGTCTTGTTGTCGAGTGCCATCTTCCGCTCGCCCTGGAGCACGTGGATTTCGACCGTGGTCTGGTTGTCTTCGGCCGTCGAGAAAATTTCGGCTTTTTCGGTCGGGATCGTGGTGTTTCTTTGGATCAGCGGGGTCATCACGCTGCCGAGCGTCTCGATGCCCAGTGACAGCGGGGTGACGTCCAGGAGCAACACGTCGGTCACGTCTCCGGACAGAACACCGGCTTGGATGGACGCACCTACGCCGACGACTTCGTCGGGGTTCACACCCTTGTGGGGCTCCTTACCGAAGAACTCCTCGACCACTTCTTGGATCTTGGGGATCCTCGTCGAACCTCCGACCAAAATCACCTCGTCGATGGCCGACGGCTCGATCCCGGCGTCCTTGAGCGCCTGCTTCATCGGCGGCAGCGTGCGCTGGATCAGGTCATCGACCAACTGCTCGAACTTCGCTCTCGTGAGTGAATAGTTGAGGTGCTTTGGCCCTTCCTGGGTCGCAGTGATGAAGGGCAGGTTGATGTCGGTCTGCTGGGTCGAAGAAAGCTCCATCTTGGCCTTTTCCGACGCCTCTTTCAGGCGCTGAAGCGCCATCGGGTCTTTGGAGAGGTCGATCCCCTGGTCCTTCTTGAACTCAGTGACCAGCCAGTCGATGACCTTCTGGTCGAAGTCATCACCACCCAGGTGCGTGTCTCCGTTGGTCGATTTCACCTCGAAAACGCCGTCGCCCAGCTCGAGGACGGATATGTCGTACGTGCCACCTCCGAGGTCGAATACGGCGATCTTCTCGTCGGTTTTCTTGTCGAGGCCGTAAGCCAGCGCGGCGGCGGTGGGCTCGTTGATAATACGAAGTACTTCGAGGCCCGCGACTTTACCCGCGTCCTTGGTGGCCTGGCGCTGAGCGTCGTTGAAGTAGGCCGGCACCGTGATGACCGCCTGTTGGACCGTCTGGCCCAAGTAGTCTTCGGCGGTCTGCTTCATCTTCTGAAGGATCATCGCCGAGATCTCGGGGGGCGTGAACGTATTGTCCGCGTTCGGGACCTTGATCTCCACACGTCCCTTGGAGTCGGTCTTGACCTGGTAGGGCACGAGTTTCTGTTCTGCGGTAACCTCGTCGCCCTTGCGGCCCATGAACCGTTTGATCGAGAAGATGGTGTTCTCGGGGTTGGTGATCGCCTGGCGGCGAGCCACTTGGCCCACGAGCCGTTCACCGTCCTTAGTGAACGCTACCACGGAAGGTGTGGTCCGGCCGCCCTCCGAGTTGGGGATCACAACAGGCTCTCCGCCCTCCATGACCGCTACGACCGAATTGGTGGTTCCCAGATCGATCCCGATAACCTTTCCCATGTTTGCTCCCCGAATGCGCCAAGGCCGCTACGGCCAGATGGTTAGAAGACGGGCGACGGGTCCGCTTGGCGGTCCTGGGCGTCGTCAATACGTTCCGGTCCGTGAGTTTGCAATCATCATGCCGGACCAAAAGGCCTGAAAGCCGTCAAACTGGCGGCCTTTCGGGGTATGCATGTCAAAACGGCAGGTCCTTGGGCCGGCGCCCCGGATTAGGGGATCGAGTCCATCACTCCGAGCCCTCACGGGAATCTGGACGAGCTTGCACGAAGTGGTTGATCGGCCCGCGCCCCGCACCCAATCCCGGTGCGCTAGCCAGCGCCCGGGCAACGAAGTCCACGGCCGCATCGGCCGCATCAAGGAGCGGCCGTCCCGCCGCCAGGCCCGCCGCCAGCGCTGCGGAGAGCGTACAGCCTGTGCCGTGCCCGGCGGACGTGTGCAGACGGGGCCGGGACCAGGTATGCTCGCCCTCCTGGGTCAGTAGCAGATCGACGGCCTCATGCCCCTCGAAGTGCCCGCCTTTCACGAGGGCGGCACGAGCACCGAGGTTGAGGAGCGCCCGGGCCGCGTCCGCGAGATCGCTCGGAGCTTCGATCGGCAAACCGGTCAGGATGCGCGCTTCATCCAGATTTGGGGTCACGACGGTGGCCAGCGGCACGAGTTTGCGCCGGATGGTGTCCTCAGCCTCGCTATCGAGGAGACGGTGTCCGCTCGTAGAGATCATCACCGGGTCGAGCACGTAGTTGGGTAGCCCATGTTCATCGATCGCGTGGGCCACACACTCCACCAACGCAGCGCTGGCGAGCATGCCAGTCTTGAACGCATCAGGCGGAATGTCCGTGGCCACCGCCCGGATCTGCTCGCAGACGATTTCTTCGGGGAGAGGGTACACGGCAGCGACCTCTGTTGTGTTTTGAGCGGTCACCGCAGTGAGTGCGCTACAGCCGAAAACGCCGAACGCATGGAACGTCTTGAGGTCGGCCTGGATACCGGCCCCACCTCCGCTGTCGCTTCCTGCGATTGTGAGGGCTATGGGAGATGGGTTATCCATGGAGTCCATATTGATCGGAACGCGAAAGCCGAGTGAGACGGATGTTGAGCAAGAATAGACGACAACTCATCGAGCGGCTCAAGACGCGCAAGGGTCGGCCGCGCGAAGGACTCGTGCTGGTCGAGGGCGTGCGTGCGTCGGCCGAGGCGTTGGCAGCCGGGGCCGACATCCGGTTTGTGGTCCGGTCGCCTCGACTGCTCGGTACCGAGGCCGGTCGGACCCTCGCCTCCGCGCTGACGGGGCGGGAGCTGCAGACGGACGGCGTGGACGTGACCGAATTGACCGATGTCGAACTGGCCGATGCCGAGCTGGCCGAGCTCTCGGATACCGAGCACCCGCAGGGTGTCCTGTGCGTATGCAGCGAGCCGAGCCTCGATCTCGCTCAGCTCCGGATCGGCACCCCGGCCACGGTATTGCTCCTGGATGGGTTGCAGGACCCCGGTAACCTGGGCACACTCATCCGGGCTGCCAGGGCCTTTGGTGTGGACGCGGTGATCGTCCTAGATGGGTCCGTCGACCCGTGGAATCCGAAAGCCGTTCGTGCTGCCGCTGGGGCCAGCTTCCGTACACAGATCACCCGGGCGGTGTGGGCCGAGGCACGGCTGTGGATGGAAGAACAGAGCATCGAGATTCTGGCCGCCGATCCGTCCGGCGACGATGTTCGTTCGTTCCAAACCGCCGGATCCTGGGCTCTGGCGGTGGGCAACGAGGGTGCCGGACTGCGGCCCGACATCGTGGCGGCATCCACGAAACGCTTCGCGATCCCGATGCCGGGTAACGCGGAATCCTTGAATGCTGGGGTCGCTGGTTCAATCCTCCTTTATAGCCTGCTTACGCGATAGTTGGCTTACCCGTGCTTCATAGTCTGCTGACCGGTGCTTCATAGTCTGATTACCCGTGGGAGTGTAGCGCTTTGATCGACGTCTTCTCGGACGCCTGGATCGTCTCTGCTCTGGCCGGCTTGGTCGGATTGATGATCGGTTCTTTCTTGAACGTCTGTACGCTCCGCTGGCCAGAAGACGAATCCGTGGTGTTCCCCGGCTCCCACTGTCCAAAATGCGGAGAGCCAATCCGTTGGTATGACAACGTTCCCGTATTGGGCTACGTGCTGTTGCGCGGGCGTTGCCGGGCATGCCGTGAGCCGATCTCCCTGCAGTACCCCCTCGTCGAGTTGGCGACGGGGATCGTATGGGCGGGCATGTTCAGCTACGCGGGACTCTCGTTCGAGGCGCTGAGGGGCACCCTCCTCCTCACGATCCTCTTCGGAATCGCCCTCACCGACGCACGTTTCTACATCATCCCCGATCAGTTCTCCCTGGGCGGGCTGGTCCTCGGACTCGGGCTCGCCTTCCTGCCCGGTGGAATTGATGCACTCGATGCGCTCATTGGGGCCATCGTCGGATTCGGCCTTCTGGGGTCGGTCGCGGTCGTCGGAAAATGGATGTTAAAGAAGGATGCGATGGGGCTCGGGGACATCAAGATGATGGCCATGGTTGGAGCGTTCTTGGGATGGGCGGGTGTGCTCTTGACGGTCTTCCTGGGAGCCCTACTGGGGGCCGTGATCTTCGGGCCCATCTCCTACAAGACGAAGAAGCTGGTGCCTTTCGGGATCTTCCTCGCGGCCGCCGCGGCCATAACCTATGGCTTTGGATCCGAGATCATCGACTGGTATTTGACGAACATTCTGCATTTGCCCCCAGCCGCGTAGGGCGCCCCCGTGGGAGCACCCACGTTGGCGCTGTGGAAGCACCTGCATCGGTATTGTTAGGGATCTGAACAGTCTCGCTGGAAGCCGCACGAAAGGCAGACGACCTTGCAATGGCGCTCCACGATCGGGCCGCCGCAAAGCTCGCACACGGGAGCGCTCGGCTCTCCGATGTCTTGCTCGCGGTAGGTCCTGGCGAGCTCGATGTAATGTCGTCCACCTCGGGCGACCCACTCTGCGGCGGAGCCGTCCAACTGCTTCTTCACCTCGCCGGGCACGCCCGCGACCAGGCTACGGTCGGGGATCTGCGCACCCTCCAGCACCACGGCACCGGCCGCGACTACGCACTCCGAGCCGATTCGGGCGTTCTGCAAGATTACGGCATTCATGCCGATCACCGTGCCGTCGCCGATCGTGCAACTCTCGCACTTGGCTCCGTGGCCTACCGTGACATGCTGGCCGATGATGGTAGGCGCCCAATCGCCGACGTGTACAACACAGTTGTCCTGGACGCTCGAGCCTGCGCCCACCACGATGCCGTTCTCGGCGTCGTCCCCTCGCACCACAGCACCGAACCACACGCTCGCGTTCTCCTCGACTGTAACGTCACCGATGAGCACGGCATTGGGCGCGATGAACGCGGATTCGGCCACTCGTGGCCGCTTGCCGTGGAAGGGAAGGAGGATCGCCATGTGCGGAAGTCGGCTGGGTTATTCCGGCTCTTCCCGGTCCGCCAGGCCGAGCTTGGTGAGGCGGGTGGTCAGGACCTGCGTGTCCGAAGCGGTCAGAATCTCGATCTTTACGCCCGCCCGCTCCACGGTCTCACCTTGCTCAGGCACGTACCCCAACTCCTCGAGGATGAATCCATTGAGCGAGCGCTGCCCGAGTTGCGGTAGCGCGACGTTGAACGCGTAGTTGATTTCACGTACGTCGATCCCTCCGGGTGCCAAAACCTGTGTCTTGGAAATCCGAATCAGCATCTCTTCGTCGACGTCGGTTTCGTCGACGATCTCCCCCACCAGTTCCTCAAGGATGTCTTCGAGCGTGGCGAGGCCGTCTGTGCCTCCGAACTCATCGGCGATGATCCCCATATGCATGCGTCGGGCCTGAAACTGATGGAGCAGCTGGTTGAGCGGGAGCGATCCAGGGACGAACAAGGGATCCCGGGCCAATTGCGACAGCATCATCGTGGTCCGACCATCGACGTAATGTGCGTAGGCTTCCCGCACATACAGAATGCCCGAGATGTCGTCGGTCGTATCCTTGTATACGGGAACCCGTGAGTACGGAACCGACTTGAGTTCCCCGATGATCTCTTCGAGCGTGAGCGAGTCCTTCCACGCGAAAATGTCCACGCGTGGTGTCATGACGTCCCACGCGGTCAATTCGTCCAGGCGGAAGGCTCGCTCGATGAGGAGGTGCTCGTCTTCTCCGACCAGCCCCTCTTCTTGCCCCAATTGCGCGAGTTCACGGACGTCGCGCTCTTCCTGAGTCGGCACGTCCGGCCCATTGGCCCGCCCCACCCCAACGAGCTTACGGACGGGCTTGGTGACAGCCGCGAGCCCCTTTACACCCGTAAGGACAGCCGGTGCGGCCGCCAGGGCAAAACGAGTCGGGTGTCGTGACGCCAGAAGGCGGGGGATTCCTTGGCCCAAGATCAGGACGGCGAGGGAGCCGGTGAGCAGTCCCCACCACCCACCCGATGTGTCCCACATCCCGTATCCCAAGAGAACCATGATGCCGACGGCCAGCGTATTAGAGAGTGTGTTCAAGAAGACCACGGCCGCACGGGTCTGATTGCCCCGGGTCGTCAGCTCGGCGAGGGCGTTGGCCCCGCGGAACCCCTCCTCCTCCATGGTGCGAAGCTGCGACGTACCGATCGCGAACGTGGCGGTCTCCGACGCCGAACACAGGGCGGAGGTCAGGATCGACACCACGGCGGCTCCCGATAACAGCCAGATCATGCGGGCCTCGGTGGTTCGGGCAGGCCCAGGCTGTAGCGATGCCCCGGTCTGCCCGGAACGCCTGGTGTACTCGGCGGGCGTTCGCCCGCCTCGGTACTAGGGCCTACGTCCATCCAGCCGACTCCTGAAGGAGCTCAGCGATCACGTCCCGTGTGACCCGCCCGTCCGCCTCGGCTTCGAAATTGAGAACGATTCGGTGCGCGAGCACTGCGGGGGCCACAGCCCGCACGTCATCGTACGAGGGGATCGGGTCGCCACGGAGGGCGGCCCTCGCCTTGGCACCGAGCACCAGGTACTGCGACGCCCGGGGGCCGGCACCCCAACTGACGTACTTATCGGCCACCTGGGCAGTCTCCTCCCAATCGGGGCGGGTGGCCCTGGCCAGGTGGACGGCGAAGGAAACCAGCGAAGGGGACGCAGGGACGCGGCGTACCAGGTGCTGGAGCTCGATCAACTCCGCCGCCGCCACAATGGGGTGGACCTGCGGGTCCTCCTCGCCGGTGGTGCGCATCGCTACCTCCTCTTCCTCCGTCTTGGAGGGATATCCGATCGGCAACTCCAGCATGAACCGATCCAGTTGGGCCTCGGGAAGTGGGTACGTGCCTTCCTGCTCGATAGGGTTTTGCGTCGCTAGTACGAAGAACGGGGGATCGAGGGTAAAGGTTTCGCCCCCGGCAGTGACTTCACGCTCCTGCATTGCCTGGAGCAGAGCGGCCTGGGTCTTCGGCGGCGTACGGTTGATCTCATCGGCGAGCACGACGTTNGCGAAGATGGGTCCACGGACGAAGCGGAACACGCGCCTACCCGTCGAGCGGTCTTCTTCGATCACCTCCGTGCCTGTGATGTCCGTGGGCATGAGGTCGGGCGTGAACTGAATGCGACTGAACTCGAGGTCGAGTGCCTCGGCGAGCGTACTGATCAAAAGCGTCTTGGCCAGGCCGGGCACACCTACCAGCAGCGCGTGCCCGTTGGCCAGGAGCGACGTCAGAAGACCCTCTACGACGTCGTGTTGGCCTACGATCCGTTTTTCGATTTCGTTTCGAAGCTCCTCGGCGACCTGGGCCACACGNTGGAGTAATTCGATGTCCCGATCCTGAACAACCGTCTCTGTTGATGACGTCATCAATTGCTTCCGGCGTCTTTGAAGGAATGCCATGGCCGCGCTGGGCGACAAATCTGGCACGGCCGACGACCACGCACCCTACCCGCTACATAGCGCCTGGGTCCAAGTNTGGAGGTCCCCCAAAGGACCTCATCGTACGCCGCGAAGTTGACTCCGGGCCGCCCTTNCGTCAAGCGTGGGCGGGTCCTGAAANCCCNTTTTCTTACCCCATAAACTGGCGCTTGCGCTTTTTTTCACAAGCATTAAATTTTTTGTAGNNTTTGGGTTTNCACCGGAGTTCCAACCGATGCCNGAGGAAGGAAAACCGGCCGAAGAGTCTCGCCGCGACGTCATNCGTGTTTCTTCCCAATTCTTGGGTTTCGGCATGACGTTTGCCGCTTCGGTGGCTCTCTTTGGATGGATCGGATTNAAGGTCGGCACGTTTATTGNGGCCGAGTCNCCACTCACGATTCTCGGGGCACTTTTTGGGGGAACGGTCGGCTTCTACAGCCTCTATGCCCATGTCGTGATAAGGTCCCGCGAAGAACAGGGCCACGAGGAGGGTGACAAGGATTGAGAGCCCTGGGTCGGTACGCGTTGACCGGACTCTTGATGATTGCAGTGGCGGTNGCGGCGCTGTTCCCGTTTCTGGACGATGATGGGAGAACGGGGATCTTAATTGCGGCCGCGGTCGCTTACCCGGTGCAGGTCGTGGCCTTCGGGTTGCTGTTGCGGGTCCGGGGNGNCCCCTCGCGCTTCTTTGTTTGGTGGGGAGCGGGGGTGGCCGTCAGGGTCGGAGNGGTCATCATTATCGGGCTCGTNGCCNTACGCATCGAGTCCCTTGGAGCTGAAGTNCTACTNCTGTCCGTGGCCGGATTTTTCTTCGGTNTGTTGCTGATCGAGCCGGCGTTTCTNAAGGGCGCAGATAGGGACGTGATAGATTGACAGAAGAGNCAATGAGTCTACTCAGGGTGCTTCGGGNGCNGGGNCAGGAAGTGGCAGAGGCCGCCGGCGAGCATGGTGCCGAGTCGTCGGGCGCCATGCCCATGANCGAGCTTGCGGATTTTGCCTCGCATCACATCGCCGATGCGAAGGAGATCGAGTTCTTGTGGTGGCATTGGAACCTCGACTTCTTGAGCATCCCCNCGTTCGACCTNGGGCCACTGACGATCGACCTGTCACCGACACGTCACNTGGTGATCATGGTGACGGTCGCCGTTCTTCTAATGCTGGCTTTCATTCCGCTGGCTGGAGCGCTCCGAAAGAGGTACANGGAGAAGGCTCCGAGCGGCTTAGCCAATGCCATGGAAGCNCTGATCNTCTACTTCCGNGATGANGTGGTGCGGGCGAACATCGGGCATGGCGCCGACGCCTTCACGCCGTTCATTCTCACGCTCTTCTTCTTCATCTTGGGCATGAACCTGATCGGACTCACGCCTCTTGGGATCACGCCTACGGCGAACGTCTCCGTGACCGCGGCGCTGGCCGTCGTCACGCTTGTTGTCATCGAGGGTGCCGGGTTCAGGGCACTGGGGCCGGCCGGGTACGCTCGTACAATATTTTTCCTCCCTCGTGGTGTGCCGGGCTTCATGAAACTGCCAATGCTCTCCATTCTGACGGTCGTTGAGGCCATGGGGAAGATCGCGAAGCCTTTCGCACTGACGATCCGTCTCATGGCCAACATGACGGCCGGCCATACACTCATTCTGCTTCTCATGGGAATGATTTTTGTGCTCCAGAGCTACNNCATGGGCGNCGCGGCGGTTGNGATGGGCAGCGTGCTNATGATTCTGGAGTTGTTCGTGGCCTGTTTGCAGGCCTACATCTTCGCGATGCTCGCGTCCGTCTTCATCGGACTGATACGTCACGCTCATTAGTCACCGTCACCTAACAAAGGACACACGATGCTGCACGCACTCGTTACCGTAGTTCAGGAAGTTGCCGCGGATGGGGCAACCCAGGGCATTGGTCTCATCGGCGCGGGACTCGCGATCGGGGGCGCCGCGCTCGGTGCGGGGCTGGGAATCGGCCCTATCGGATCGGCCGCGGCCTCAGGGATCGCGAGGCAGCCAGAAGCCACCGCGCAGATTCAGACGGCGGCCATCATCTTCGCGGCTCTCATCGAGGGCACCGCACTCTTCGGCCTCGTCCTCGCGTTTCTGCTGATGGGTCGATGAAGCTCAGGCGAAACCTTGCGGGCTTCGGGGCGCACGCGCTGATCCTCCACCTGAGCGCGATTCTGCGCGTGAGGAGGTTGGAATGCTCGACGTAAGCCCGGGTTTGTCGCTCTGGACCACGTTCGTCTTTCTTGGGCTGCTCGCCATTCTGTGGAAGTTCGCGTGGGGGCCGATCCTGAAAGCCGTTCAGGATCGTGAGGACGGCATACAGAGCACGCTCGACCAGGCCTCCAACGAGAGGGGCGAGGCGGCCAAGCTGCTAGTGGAGCACCGAGAGCAGATGGCCGACGCCCGGCGACAGGCCCAGCAGATGATCGCGGAGGGCAAGGAGGCGGGCGACCGGGTCCGGCAAGACATCGAAGAAAAGGCCCGAGCCG
>PCCM01000061.1 GCA_002731735.1 Gemmatimonadota bacterium
GAGAGGATAAGAGGGACTGATGACACGACAAGGAAGAATATGAAGCTGGTCATCGTCGAATCTCCCGCCAAAGCCACGACGATAGGCCGGTATCTGGGCGCTGGCTATGACGTGATCGCTTCAGTCGGGCACGTGCGGGACCTGCCGAAGAAGGAACTCGGAGTCGACGTCGACCACGGCTTCGAGCCCAAATACGAGACGATCCCCCGCGCGAGAGCGGTTCTCAATGAGATCGCGAACAGGGCCGCGAACGCCGAGGGTATCATCCTGGCGACCGACCCGGATCGCGAGGGCGAGGCGATCGCCTATCACGTCGCCCACCACCTGGGCTTCGACGACGACCGGAGTCGCTTCGAGCGGGTGATTTTCCGCGAAATCACCAAGAGCGCTGTCGAGAGTGCTATCCAATCCCCGGAGGCCCTGGATCTCAACAAGGTCGATGCGCAACAAGCACGCAGAATTCTAGATCGCTTGGTCGGATATCAAGTCAGTCCGTTCCTGTGGAAGCCGATCAGGCCCGGACTCTCGGCCGGCCGGGTTCAGACGGTGACGCTCAGACTGATCTGTGAGCGAGAGGACGAGATCCAGGCCTTCAATTCGGTCGAGTACTGGTCCATCACGGCCCGCCTAGAGAAGGAAGAGCAGCCGTTCGAGGCCCGGCTCCACAAGATCGACGGCAAGGCGTTCACGCTGGACAATGAGGAGCAGGCCGGGGCTGTCGTGGCGGCGGTTCGAAACGCCGACTTCACAGCATCGGAAGTGAAGCGCCGGGAGCGGCGAAGGAATCCGCTGCCGCCCTTTACGACTTCCACACTTCAGCAGGATGCGTCCAAACGGCTTCGGTTCTCCGCCAAGCGGACGATGTCCAACGCACAAAGGCTGTATGAGGGGATTGATCTCGGCGGCCGTGGAGCCGTCGGGCTCATTACGTATATGCGAACCGATTCCACTCGGGTCGCCCCGGGCGCGGTAGAAGCCGCCCGAAAATGGGTCAACGGGGAATTCGGTGAGGACTATGTCAATCCGTCACCCCGGCTCTGGGCTGGCGGGAACCAATTGGCAGCCCAGGACGCCCACGAAGCGATTCGGCCTACGGATCCGACGCTCCATCCAGATGACGTACGCCCGTTCCTCGAGGAAGACACGGCGCGGCTCTACGAACTCATTTGGCTTCGCTTCGTTTCCGGCCAGATGTCGCCGGCCCTGTATGACACGACCACGATCGATTTTAATCTGACCGCCGAAAGTGGACCGGATGGGTCGGAATATCGTTTCCGTTCCACCGGGTCGATCCTGAAGTTCCAGGGCTTCACGCGACTTTATGTAGAGGCGACCGAGGCGGGTGATCGCCGTCCAGTCGATGACCTTGATGCTCTCCCGGATATGGAAGTGGGCGACACACCGCTTGTGAAGGGCATCGACCCGATCCAGCACTTCACGCAGCCCCCTCCGCGTTTTAGTGAGGCCTCGCTCGTCAAGGAACTGGAAGCGAAGGGCATAGGCCGGCCGTCCACCTACTCGCAGATCATCTCGACGATTCAGGACCGCGGTTATGTCGACTACGAGGATCGTCGGTTCAACCCGACTCCACTCGGCGACACGGTATCAAAGCTGCTCGTCCGGGTTTTTCCCGACATCTTCGACGTAGCGTTCACGAGCCGGATGGAGAGTGAATTGGATCGGGTGGAGGAGGGCGAAATCGGGTGGCGGGCCCTCCTGGCCGAGTTCTATCCGCCCTTCCAGGGCCAACTCGAAAACGGCGAGGCCCGGGCCGAGGAAATCATCAAGGAGATTCTGGCCGCCGAGGGGGAAACGTGCGACACGTGCGGCGAGCCGATGCAGGTCCAGTGGAATCGCTTCGGCCGATTCCTGGGCTGTTCGGCCTACCCGGACTGTAAGGGGACGCGGCCGATCGACGGCGTATCCGAGGACCACGTAGTCNGGGGTNGACGAGGTGACCGGCCTGACCGTGTACGCGAGGGTCGGGCCTTACGGGCCCTACGTTCAACTCGGCGAGGTACAGGACGACTCGAAGCCCAAGAGGGTCAGTCTACCCAAAGGTACNGAGCCGGAGACGGTGGACCTCGCTCATGCGTTACNCCTGCTCTCCTTGCCACGGACGGTGGGTACCGATGCGGAGACCGGNGAAGAAGTCGTGGCCGGGCTGGGCCGCTACGGGCCCTTCGTGCGGCGAGGCAAGAAATTCGCGAGCTTGGCGAACGAAGACCAAATGTTCACGGTCTCCATCGACGAAGCGGTCGTGCTCCTCAACCAGAAAAAGGGTGGGCGGACGGTCCTGAAAGAACTCGGTCCCCANCCGAAGACCNNGGTTGATGTACAGGTTCTCTCAGGACGTTATGGNCCCTATGTGACTGACGGGACGGCGAACGCGAGTCTACCCAAGGGCATGGAGCCCGNCGAANTCACGATGGAAGAGGCGGTGCCGATGCTCCTCGNCGCGGCGAAGAGGAAGAAGGCNAAAANCAAGAGTAAAGCGAAGCCCAAGAGNAAAGCCAAGCCNAAGAGCAAAGCCAAGAAATAAAGGGAACGAATGAGNCNATGAGCGATCGCGTTGTTGTGGTCGGGGGTGGCCTCGCCGGATGCGAGGCGGCGCTCCAACTCGCGAACGCCGGGCACGATGTCACCCTGCTTGAAATGCGCCCGGTGCGTGGCACCGAGGCGCATCAGAGTGAGAACCTGGGCGAGTTAGTCTGCACCAACTCCTTCAAGAGCGTCCATCCCAAGAACGCACACGGCCAACTGAAGAGAGAAATGCGGGCTCTCGGCTCCATCCTTCTCGACTGCGCCGATGAGACTTCGGTGCCCGCCGGTTCGGCNCTGGCGGTCGACCGGCAGCTCTTTTCCGGAGCGATGACCCGTGCCGTNNATTCTCACCCGCGGATCGAGGTCNTACGGGACGAGAGCGAAGAGCTTCCNGAGGGTCCGGCGATCGTCGCGACGGGCCCGCTGACCTCCGACGCGCTGAGTTCTGCCATCCAACNCGCTNTGGGCGACGAGGGCCTCGCGTTCTACGACGCCATCGCGCCGATCGTACATCGTGACTCTCTGGATGAGAGCGTTGTTTTTTCGGCNGGGCGCTTTGAGGAAGACAGCGACTACCTCAATTGCCCCATGGACNAGGCGGAGTACCTCGCCTTCATCGAAGCTCTTCTCGCAGGAGACGTGCGCGAGGGTCCCGACTGGGACGCCGTGCCGTATTTCGAGGGCTGCCTTCCGATCGAGGTCATGGCCTCACGAGGGGAGGACACCCCACGGTTCGGNCCCATGAAGCCGATCGGGCTCATCGACCCGCGGAGCGGGGAGAGGCCCTATGCGGTCGTGCAGCTCAGGCGGGAGGATCGNGCTGGGCAAATGTGGAATCTCGTGGGTTTCCAGACGAGGCTACGTACCGGAGCGCAGAAGAGTGTCTTCCAGTTGATCCCCGGCCTCGAGCACTGCGAATTTCTCCGGTTGGGCTCCATCCATCGCAACGCCTATCTGAATTTTCCCGCCTGCTTGACAGCTCACGGATCGCTCGAGGACCGGCCGGATCTGATCTTTGCCGGTCAGCTCACGGGGGTGGAGGGGTACACCGAATCGGCGGCCAGTGGCATTNTGGCAGGCATCAACTTGGGACGGGTCCTGCGGGGAGANCGCCCCGTCGTGCCTCCGCCCACCACGATGCTCGGCGGGCTGTTCCGGTACCTCAAGGAGAGTNCCCCCGGCCACTTCCAGCCCATGAACTCGAACTGGGGGCTCGTCGACCCGCTGAACCGGCGCGTGAAGGACAAGGTCAAGAAGCGGGANATGCTAGCCGAGCGCGCCGAGACGGGCTTCAGAGCCTGGATGGAGGCGAGTGGGATTNCGGGGCCGGTGGGCGGCCCGGTGGGCCGGACGTAGACNCAGTGGACATGGACGCNGACGTCTCCCGTTTTTTCGAGCATCTCGAGTCGGAGCGACGGCTGTCCCCTCGGACNGTGGTGGCCTATCGCAAGGATCTCGCGGACCTGCGGATCTTTCTCGACGACCACTACGGGGCAGGGGAATGGGCCTGGGGGACCGTAGAGCGGATCGATTTTCGGGCCTTCATGGGATGGTGCGACAGAAAGGGGCTGGGCCGCCGAACCGTCGCCCGGAAACTGTCGGCCATACGTACGTTTTACCGGTTTCTCCATCTCGAGGACCGGGTGCCGAGTGATCCGGCGAGGACACTGAGGTCCCCCAAGGTGGAGAAGCGCCTTCCGGGGCACGTGACCGCGGCAGATATCGCGGGAGTCTTCTCGAGGGCTGAGCTCCGAGCGGCGGAGAATACGTTTCGAGGGACAAGAAACCTGGTCATCCTCGAGCTCCTGTACGGGAGTGGTCTCCGGCTGTCAGAACTGCACGGCCTCGACCTCCGAGCACTTGATCTCCAACGAGGACAGACCAAGGTGTTCGGTAAGGGAAGCAAGGAGCGACTCGTACCCGTCACCGGATCGGCAAGGAGGGCCATCGGCCGGTACCTGCCTCGTCGCCTCGAACTCCAGGCGGCGTCGATGACGCCGGATCGTGAGGCGCTCCTCCTCAATCCGGCGGGAAAAAGGCTTTCCAGGCGGTCCATCCAGACCGTTGTGCGGCGCTTCCTGGATGACGCCGCCCCAGGCTTGGGACTCAGTGCGCACTCTTTGCGGCACAGCTTCGCGACGCACCTGCTCGACGCGGGGGCGGACCTGATGGCGGTCAAGGAGCTTCTGGGGCACGTGTCGCTCTCGACGACTCAGGTGTATACGCACACGTCCAAGGAGAGGCTCAGGCGGGTGTACCGGCGATCACATCCACGGTCGTAGAAAGCGAACCCGCGAGCCCAGTACTTGTTCTTACGGCAGACTCGTCGCTCATCGTTCTCGATCCACTGCTCAAGAATGGCCGGGTCCCGCTGCCTGTCGGGGCTTCAATGGGATCCTGCGGAAAGGAAAAAAGCGAGGCTCGGAGTAGGAATAGCTCTGCGTAGAATGCGCCCCTATTGGACCCTAGTCCTACGGGCGCTTGGTGCGGTCAGGGTGTTGCTGTATCGTACGAGCCCCTGGGAGGAAGCAGAATGACTGACGAAGCTGGCAAACTGGACCTTCGCGCCACGACCATCGTGGCCGTACGGCGTGACGGCCAGGTAGCACTTGCTGGTGACGGTCAGGTGACCATGGGCGACGCGGTCGTGAAGAATACCGCCCAGAAGGTGAGGACTCTCCGGGATGGGGACGTACTCGTCGGTTTCGCGGGCGCCGTTGCGGATGCTTTCACCCTCTTCGAGAAGCTGGAGGAGAAGCTGGAGCGGTTTCCGAAGAATCTCACCAAGGCCGTGGTGGAGCTCGCCAAGGACTGGCGCATGGACCGCTATTTGAGGAGACTCAACGCGCTGCTTCTCGTGGCCGACCGAGAACACCTCTTTTTGGTCAGCGGAGAGGGCGAGGTCATCGAACCCGACGACGATGTCCTGGCCATCGGCTCGGGTGGCTCATACGCGATGGCCGCTGCTCGTGCGCTGCTTACACATTCAGAGTTGTCGGCGAAGGAGACAGTGCGCCGGTCCCTCGAGATCGCCGGTGAGATCTGCATCTATACGAACCAGGAGATCACGGTTCTGGAGTTGGAATAGAGTGGAAAATTCAAGCGAACAGAGGCTTTCCGTATCCGCCGACACTGAGACGCCCGACGAGCGCCAAGATGAGTCCCATGAGGAATGGCTGGATCAACTCACACCGCGCCAGATCGTTGCCGAGCTGGATAAGTACATCGTGGGTCAGGACGAAGCCAAGAAGTCCGTCGCCATCGCCCTCCGAAACCGCTGGCGCCGGCAGCGAGTGGAGGAAGAGCTTCGGGAAGAGATCCTCCCGAACAACCTCATCCTGATCGGTCCCACGGGGGTCGGGAAGACCGAGATTGCGCGTCGCCTTGCCCGTCTGGCGGGTGCCCCTTTCGTGAAGGTGGAGGCGTCGAAGTACACCGAGGTCGGCTACGTGGGGCGGGACGTGGAGTCGATGATTCGAGACCTGGTCGATGTGGCCGTCAACATGGTTCGCGCCGAGCGGGAGGACGACGTCGAGGAGTTGGCGGACGAGAGGACGGCCGAGCGACTCCTGAACCTTCTTCTCCCTAAGCCGGCGCCAGGCCCAAGCGTCAACGTTGGGCCGGCCGCACCTCCGGAGGCCGACGAGGGTCGGCCACACGTCTTCGTGGTGGGCGCTGAGGGGGCCGAGGCGAGGGATGCGGGGGCGGTAGTGGACGAGGGCATCGAGGCGCGCCGTGAGCGAACGAGGGAGAAGCTCCGGACCCTCCTCAAGGATGGAAAACTGGAAGAACGGGAGGTCGAAATCGAGGTGTCCCAGACGCCGTCGATCGAGGGGATGGTGTTGCCGATGGGTGGCGGGGGCATGGAGGGGATGGATCACAACTTCACGGAAATGCTCCAGGACATGCTTCCAAAGCGGAAAAAGCGGCGCACCGTATCCGTCGCGGAAGCCCGAAGAATTCTGGTTCAGGACGAGATGGACCGCCTAATCGACATGGACGAGGTCGTCAATGAGGCCCTCATTCGGGCCGAGGACACGGGCATCGTTTTTCTGGACGAGATCGACAAGATCGTCGGAGAGCGGAGTGGGAGCGGGCCCGGTCCGGATGTGAGTCGAGAGGGTGTCCAGCGCGACATTCTGCCGATCGTGGAGGGCTCGACGGTCCAGACCAAGTACGGGCTCGTGCGGACCGATCACATGCTCTTTGTCGCGGCGGGGGCGTTCCATGTGGCAAAACCCGCGGACATGATTCCCGAGCTACAGGGACGTTTCCCGATTCGGGTCGAACTCAAGAGCCTCGGCGAGGAAGACTTCGTCCGCATTCTTCAGGAACCGAAGAACGCATTGGTTCATCAGTACACGGCGTTGGTCGAGACCGAGGGCGCGACCCTTGAGTTCACCGAAGAAGGGATCGCGGAAGTGGCGAGACTCGCCGCCGTGTTGAACGACCAGATGGAGAATATTGGGGCTCGCCGGTTACAGACGGTGCTGACGACGCTGCTCGAGTCTGTGCTCTACGGACTTCCTGAGGACGACCTTCGCAAGATCCTCGTGGATCGTGACTTCGTCCGCGACAACCTCTCAGCGATCGTGGACGACGCTGACCTGAGGCGCTACATCCTCTAACACCCGGCGCCTTCCCGCCGTGAAATCTGCCATAATGGCGGAATCCCCTACCAATGAAGCATGTGGGGTGGTAGTTTTTCACTCCCATGAACGACACCCTCAAGAAGACCCCCCTCTATGATGTACATCTCGGTCTTGGGGCCAAGATGGTGCCGTTCGCCGAATATGAGATGCCGGTCCAGTACCCGACCGGGATCACAGAGGAGCACCGTGCCGTACGTCGTGCGGCTGGCCTCTTCGACGTATCTCACATGGGCGAATTCGTGATTTCTGGCCCTCAGGCGCTCGATCTGGTGCAGTTCGTGAGCGTGAATGACGCGGCGGGCCTGGCTGTGGGCCAGTGCCAGTACTCGGCCATGTGCGCGGAAGACGGGGGTGTCCGTGACGATGTCATCGTGTATCACATGGACGATCACTACATGCTGGTGGTGAACGCCTCCCGGAGGGCCCAGGATTGGGCGTGGCTCGTAGAGCGTGCGGGGGGTTTCGAGGTAACCCTGGAGGACCCCTCGGATGGCATCGGCCTCCTGGCTCTCCAGGGGCCCCGTGCCCAGGAGTTTCTCGATCCCGTCACAGACCTGATCTTGGATGACGTCGCGTACTACAATTTCGCGGAAGGTACGGTCGCCGGGTGTCCGGCGACGATCAGCCGTACCGGATATACGGGGGAGGACGGTTTCGAGCTCTATGTGACCGAGGAAGATACGGTTGCGGTTTGGGACGCGGTTGTCGAGCAGGGTGAGGGGTCGGGCCTACTCCCGTGCGGACTCGGATCCCGGGACTCCCTACGTCTCGAGATGGGCTTCTCCCTGTACGGCAACGATCTCGATGAGGAGCACACTCCCTTGGCGAGCCGGCTTGGGTGGGTGGTGAAGTTGGACAAGGGAGACTTTTCTGGGCGGGATGCGCTGATTCGGCAGCGGGAAGAAAGTTCACATCACAAACTCGTCGGAATCCGGCTCACGGAGCGGGGTTTTCCGCGGCCTGGATACCCGATCGTTCATGACGGGAACGTGGCTGGATCAGTTACTAGCGGAACCGTGAGCCCGAGCCTCGGCTACGGCATCGTGTTGGGCTATCTGCCTCCCGAACTGGTCGGCCCGGATACCGAAGTCGGTGTTCGCATCCGTGACAAGGTGGTTCCGGGTGTGGTCGTCCGGCTGCCCTTCTATACCCAAGGGTCGGCTCGACGATGATTCCGGCCACTTCCTCAACCGGCCTCTAGTATGCGTGTAGCGGTTCTAACGGTGAGCGACGGGTGCTTTTCCGGTGAGCGGGAGGATCGGAGTGGTGAGCTAATCGTGCAGTGGTGCGCACGTTCGGAGTACGAACTGGCGCACCGAAGCGTCGTGCCCGATGAGGCCGATCAGATCATCGCGCAGCTGCTGAGCTGGGCCGATTCCGGGGACGTCGATGTCGTATTGACGACCGGGGGTACGGGTTTTTCTCCGCGCGACGTGACGCCGGAAGCCACAAGAAGCGTGCTGGATAAAGAGGCGCCCGGGTTGGCGGATGCCATTCGGCGGCAGGGGTTGCCCGCCACTCCGACCGCGGTGTTGTCGAGAGGACTCGTCGGGTCACGGGGCCGTACGTTTGTGGCCAACTTTCCGGGGAGCCCCGGCGGCGTACGCGATGGCCTCGAGGCGATCGAGGAGCTTCTTCCACACGTCGTGGAATTGTTACGCGGTGAGGCCACGGGACATCCGGCCCCCGCGCCGCCGCCGGATTCTTCATGAGCGCTAGCGACGAAGGCAGGGTGCTTGTCTCGACCCATCATTTGGAGCGGGCAGGCGAGCTCCGGGAGGCGTTCAAGGGCGCCGGATACGAGGTGGAGCTGGTCACCCCCGATGAAGACGTGAGCGGCGGAGCGCCTATCGAGTTGCTGGTGGTGACCGGGTCCCCGGCCTCCGTCTCAGCCCAGACTCTGGTCCGGAGCGCACACGCCGATTCCAAGGCCCCGGCCTTCGCGATCGTGGAAAACGCTGATGCGATCCCCAGCCTGGCTGCCGATTACGTGGAAGTATTCTCGGACGCTGCTCACGCGGACGACGTCGTTTTCGTGGCGCGTTCGCTCATCGAGCGCCGCCGGTTGCAAGCCTTGGCGGGCATCGTCGGCGAAACCGACGCGATCAAAGAGGCCTTGGAGCGTGTGGTGCAGTTTGCGCCGGTAGGGTCCACGGTGCTGATCACCGGTGAATCGGGAACCGGCAAGGAGTTGGTCGCAAGAGGAATCCATCACCTCTCGTCGAGGCGTCATCGACCGTTCATCGCCGTGAACGTTGCCGCCCTCTCCGAGACACTCCTGGAAAGCGAGCTTTTCGGACACGAAAAGGGAGCGTTCACGGGTGCAATCGATTCTCGACGTGGGCTCTTCGAGCTGGCGGATAAGGGGACCATCTTTCTCGACGAGGTTGGGGAGATGCCGCTGGCCACCCAGACCAAACTCCTTCGGGTCCTCGAGCAGCGCGAGTTCCGTCGTGTAGGTGGCGAGGACGTGATCCGTGTCGATATTCGCATCGTCACGGCCACCAACCAGGACCTGAAACAACTCGTGGCGGTCGGTAGGTTTCGGAAGGATCTCTTCTATCGATTGAACGTGTTACATATCGAACTGCCTCCCCTCCGCTCGAGGCGAGAGGACATTCCCCTGCTGATCGATGCCTTCATCCGGGATGCCAGTAGGCGCCAAGACCATCGGTTTGAGGGAATTTCTCCCGAAGCCATGGAAATCCTCCAGGACTACCATTGGCCCGGCAACGTGCGTGAGTTGGAGAACTTGGTGGAGAGCATGGTGGTGCTCGCCCCCGGCAGGCAGGTCTTGCCGGAGGATATCCCCTCGGACGTCCGCGGGATTGCTCCGGCTACGGCTGCTCTTGTTCCCTTGGGAGAGGGGAGCTCCCTGGCGTTGGAAGATCCGAGTTCTCAGGGGATCAGGCCCGAACTGCAGTTCATCTTCCGGACACTGGTCGATTTGCGAATGGACGTGGATGACCTCCGTAAGGAGTTCGACGCCTACCGGCCTCCACAGCCGGGCACTCCCGGTGCCGTGGAGACGTATCCGGTCGGCGAAGGGAGAGTCGAGATCAGTGCCCGACCGCCTGCGGGCGTCTCGGAAGAGTCGTGGGAAATGGAGGAACCGCCCGAGGTCGCACCGGGGGACGGGGCGGTCGTGTATCGGTCGGGGATGACCATGGACGATCTCGAGCGGGCGGCGATCGCTGCGGTCCTGGTGGAGGTCCGAGGGAACCGCCGGAAAGCGGCCCAGATGCTCGCCATTGGCGAGCGCACACTCTACCGCAAGATCAAGGCGTACCAAATCGACGAGGACGAAGAGGAATCAAGCTAGTCAGGCCTCGTGTCGGGCCCCGTCCGCGCCGATCAGATCGTCGAGTGCGGCCAGCAACTCCTCACGTCCCTCGCCGGTTTTCGATGAGCAACTGAGCACCTGATCTTCATCGATCTTCAGCTGCTCCACGGCCGTTGCTACGGTTCTCTCTCGGGCCCTGTGCTTGAGCTTGTCCATCTTCGTGAGCACCACCAAAGTCGGCAGGCCTTTTTCTGCGAGGAACTCCACCATCTCGAGGTCGGTGACGGTGGGGTCGTGCCGGGCGTCTACCAGATGCACGACGCCCCGGAGCTTGGGTTCGCCCATGAGATAGTTTTCGACGAGTGCCTTCCAGGACTTCCTCACACGGGAGGAGGCCTTTGCGAAGCCGAACCCAGGGAGGTCGACCAGGAAAAACCGGTCGTTGACCAGGTAAAAATTGAGGGACCGCGTCTTTCCCGGTGTCGCGGATACGTGTGCGAGCTTCTTCCGCGTGCGCCTCAGGAGCACGTTGATGAGGGACGACTTGCCGACGTTCGAGCGACCGGAGAACGCGACCTGTGGAAGATCGCCAGGGAGGGGCGCGCTTGATTCGAACAAGCTCCCGGCGAACTCGACGGTCCGGACCTTCACGCTACTGAGAAACGTGGGTTCCGATTGCACTCCCACCCTCGTGGAGGCTTCGCCGGGCTTCCGGCATCGATGTGAGGGCCTCGGTCAGGACCTCGTCCATGGTGTGGACCGGCACGAACTCCAAGCCGGCGATCACCTCCTCGGGCAATAGCTCCAGCTCGGGGGCGTTGGCCGCCGGCAACAGAACCTTGTTCAACCCCTCCCGGAGAGCGGCCACAGCCTTCTCCTTGACCCCACCGACGGCCAGAACTCGCCCTCTCAATGTGATCTCCCCGGTCATGGCCACATCGGCCCGGGACGACGTCCCGGTGAGCGCCGAAATCAGGGCGGTGGCGATGGTGATTCCGGCGGACGGGCCATCCTTCGGGGTTGCCCCCTCCGGGATATGGATATGGATGTCCACCTTCTCGTGGAACTGAGGATCAAGGCCGAGCCGAGCGGCACGGGAACGGGCGTACGTTACCGCCGCAAAGGCGGACTCCTTCATCACGTCTCCGAGTGTACCCGTGAGTTGCACCTGGCCCGAACCCGGTACCACCGCAACCTCGACGTCGAGTACCTCACCTCCCGCCTCAGTCCACGCCAGCCCGTTGGCCATTCCGAACCGCTCGCCCTCGTCTTGGTTGCGTTCCAGGTAGCGCGGCGGGCCCAAAAGAGCCTTCAGGTCGGCCTCTCCGACAGTGAGCGGCTCCATCACTCGATCGTCCACGGGCGCTCCGACCCCTTCGTCGGTCGCTGGGCTCTTCTCGGCCCGCCCCCGGGCGAGCTTGCGAGCGACACGGGAGATACGGCGGTCCAACTCCCGGACCCCCGCTTCCCGCGTGTACCTCCGGATGATCGCTTTGACCGCATCTTCGGTCAGGTTGGCGTCCGTCGGGAGGCCGTGGCGTTGGGCCTGGTGCGGCCAAAGGAAACGCAGGGCGATCGCGAGCTTCTCGGTGTCCAGGTATCCGGGGAGGCGGATGATTTCCATGCGATCCCGAAGCGGCTCCGGAATCCCAGCGAGCGTGTTCGCGGTGGCCACGAAAAGGACGTCGGAGAGGTCGTACTCCAACTCCAGATAATGGTCCGTGAATGTCTTGTTCTGTTCCGGGTCCAGAACCTCCAGGAGGGCGGCGCCGGGATCGCCATGGAAATCGCGCGCCAGTTTGTCGATCTCATCGAGCAGGAACACGGGGTTGGTGGTCCCGCAACGGCGCATCCCCTGGAGCACCCTCCCGGGTAAGGCACCGACGTAGGTGCGCCGATGACCCCGGATTTCGGCTTCGTCTCGGATGCCCCCCAAACTGACACGCACGAACTCGCGGCCGAGCGCCGTGGAGATACTGCGGCCGAGAGAAGTCTTGCCGACGCCGGGTGCCCCGGCCAGGCAAAGGATGGGNCCCTTCAGTTCACCGACCAGCGACAGCACAGCGATATGGTCGAGGATACGATCCTTCACCTCNTCGAGCCCGTAGTGGGCNTCATCGAGAGCAGCGGACGCATGTTCGACTCGCAGATTGTCCTTTCTGCGTTCGGTCCACGGTAGGCTCACGATCCAGTCGAGGTAGGTTCGAATCACTGCGGCTTCGGGGGCGACTGTGTTCAACTTTTCGAGGCGATTGAGTTCGCGCTCCGCCCGCTCACGGGCGTGCGGGGGGAGGGAAGCGGACACCACCGCGGCAGCGAGCTCCGACCACTCGTCCCCGGGGTCGGTCCCGAGCTCGTGATGAATGGCCTTCAGCTGCTCTTGGAGGTAGCTCTGGCGCTGATCCGAGTCCAGTTGCATGCGGATCTGGGCATCCAGCTTCTCTTCGATCCGCAGAATTTCCAGTTCCCTCACGAGGATTTCGCGGAGGAGGCCGTAGTAGTGCGCGAGGTCGGAGGACTCGAGAAGCTCTTGCTTCTCGCTGGGAAACACCAACAGATGTCCTGAAACCAGATGGGCGGAGCGAACTCGATCGCTTTCGAGGGAAACGGAGCTCAACACATCGTCGGGGACACGATCACAAAGGTGGACGTACTCGTGAAAGAGCCGCAGGACGCCTCGCGCGAGGGCCTCGTCTTCCTTCGGCTCCTGTTGCTCGGCGGCGCGTTCCTCCGCGACGAACGGCTCGATCGATGCGGAGAAACCTGCTTCGGACTTCAGGAAGCGACGAACCTGGCAGCGTCCCATGCCCTCGAGTACGACGCGTGCGTTCCCATCCGGAAGGCGCGACACCTGCAGGACCTTCGCAACGACCCCGACGCGGTGCAGGTCGTCCTTGGACGGATCCTCCACCTGCACGTTCTTTTGCGCCAGGAGGAGGATATATCCTGCGCCTTTCTCGGCGGCCTCCAGCGCTGCGAGCGACGGAGGTCGACCGATCAACAGGGGCAAGACCATGTAGGGGAAGTAGACCAGGTCCCGAAGGGCAACGACGGGCAGCCGGTCTGGGATCTCGCAGGTCTCGTCGACCCGAATCAGTGTTGCCATTCGGGGCATCCTACGCTGGGAAACCACCGTGGGGAAGGGCTGGGCCGGATCAGGCCTCTTTCTTCTGCGTCTCCGGATGGAGTACCAGCAGCGGTGGCACGTCCTTGTCGACACAGTCGGCCGTGACGACCACCTCTCGGACGTCCGTTCGAGACGGTATCTCGAACACGACGTCGCGCATGAAATCTTCGATCACGGAACGCAGGCCTCGCGCGCCGGTGCCGCGGTGCAGCGTTTTTTTGGCGATCGTGCGCAGCGCTTCCTTGTCGAAGGTAAGGCCAATACCCTCGAGTTCGAACATCTTCCGGTACTGCTTGACCAGCGCGTTTTTCGGCTCCTCGAGGATCCTCACCAAAGCATTTTCGTCCAGATCGCTCAAGTGGACCGCGACCGGGAGACGCCCCACGAGTTCGGGGATGAGCCCGAACTGCTTGAGATCCGCGGGTTCGACGAACGGCAGGAGCTCGTCTCGTTCCTCTCCACTCGCTTTCTCACCGAAACCGATACGCCGCCTGCCGAGGCGGGTCTCGATGATCTGTTCCAGGCCGTCGAAAGCGCCTCCGCAAATGAAGAGGATGTTGCGGGTGTCGAGCTGGATGTACTCCTGCTGCGGGTGTTTTCGGCCGCCCTGGGGTGGAACCGAGGCCACCGTTCCCTCTAGGATCTTGAGGAGAGCCTGTTGGACACCCTCTCCCGAGACGTCTCGTGTGATCGACGGGTTCTCGGACTTCCGCGCGACCTTGTCCATCTCGTCGATGTAGACGATTCCGCGTTCGCACTCGGCCACGTTGAAATCGGCGGCCTGGAGCAGCCGAACCAAGATGTTCTCAACGTCTTCGCCGACGTAACCCGCTTCGGTGAGCGTGGTCGCGTCGGCGATGGTGAACGGAACATGGAGGATCCGCGCCAACGTCTGTGCGAGCAGCGTCTTACCGACCCCGGTGGGCCCGATCAGGAGAATGTTGGCTTTGTCGATTTCGACGTCGTCGAGCACTCCCTGATTGTTGACCCGCTTGTAGTGGTTGTAGACCGCAACGGCGAGCGCCCGTTTCGCGCCCTCCTGCCCGATGACGTATTGATCCAAGGCTTCGTTGATTTCCTGTGGTGTCGGACTCTCGACTATGGACTCTGATGCCTCGCGGTCCTCTTCCTCGGCGAGGATCTCATTACAGAGGGAAATACATTCGTTGCAGATGTACACGGAGGGGCCGGAAATGAATTTCTTGACCGTTTCCTTGGACTTTCCGCAAAAACTGCAACGTAGGTGTTTGTCACTGGACATATAGCGGCTCCTCTAGCGACTCCTCTGCTCGTTCGCGGATCGTCACTCCTCTTCCTCTGACGGCTCGAGTTTGGCGTGTGAGTCTTTTGGGCTCAGGCCGTTCGCGACGGGACCTTCAAGTACCCGATCAATGAGGCCGTAGTCGACTGCTTCGTCCGGACTCATAAAACGGTCGCGGTCCACGTCGTCTTGAATCTGCTCCATCGTCTGACCTGTATGCTTAGCCAAAATCTCGTTCAGCCGCTTGCGTGTGTACAGGATCTCTTTGGCGGCGATCTCGATGTCGGCCGCCGTGCCCTGCGAGCCTCCGGAGGGCTGATGGATCATGATCCGCGAGTTGGGAAGGGCGCCTCGCTTGCCTTTTTCCCCTGCAGCGACGAGCACAGCGGCCATGGAGGCCGCGATGCCGACCGCGAAGGTGGCGACTGGAGCCCTCATGTGCTGGATCGTGTCATAGATGGCGAGGCCCGCATAGACCCCACCGCCCGGCGAATTCACGTAGAGATAGACGTCGCGTTCCGGATCCTCGGCGTCGAGGAACAGAAGCTGGGCCACGATGATGTTGGCAACGTTATCGTCGATTCCGGTGCCAAGGAAGATGATCCGGTCCATGAGGAGCCGGCTGAAAATGTCGTAACTCCGCTCTCCACGGCTCGTCCGCTCGATAACGTATGGGGGGTAGATCGGCATAGTCTGCAGGTTGCTCCCTTATGGTCTGGCTTCAGTGATTTCCGATTGTTCCTTGAGAAAGTCGAACACCTTTCTTTCAGTGATCTCTCGCTCCAGCGCTTCGAGCCTCTCGCCCTTCTGGAGGCTGGCGTAAATTCTTGCGGGCGTGTCCCCATTCTTTTCGGCGATTTCTCCGATCCTGTCGTCGAGTTCCTCCTTGGTTGCCCCAAGTTCTTGTATTTCGGACAGGCGGTCGATGGCCAAGATCCGCTTTACCGCGTGCTCGGCCTGAGGCGACAGCTGTTCCTTGGCTTCGGTCAGTTTATCGGGGGGCACTCCTTCGGGATTTCCCAACACCGATTCGACGTAACGGTCGACCATTGAAACTGGCACCGTAAAGGGATTCGCGTCCAGAATCGCGTCCAGGAGTTTACCCCGAACGACGGATTCGGCCTGTTCCTCCGCTTCCTTCTCCAGGTCAGCCTGGATTTTCTCGTTCAGGTCTTCGACGCCCTCGAACTCTCCGAGGCTCTTGGCGAACTCGGCGTCCAACTCCGGCAGCACGAGGTGTTGCCGAGAGTCCAACCGGATGTGGAGATGCTCTTCCTGGCCCCGGCGTTCTTCATTGGGGAAGTCGTCCGGAAAACGAACCACGAAGTCGCCGGATCCGTCGACCTCGAGCGACTTGATCGCCTCCTCGATGTTTGGGATCGCGTCTCCCTGTCCGAGAACCAATTGGTACGGTTGTGCCTCTCCGACCTCACCGTCGCTCATCCGCTGGATCTCCACCCCGACCAGATTGCCGTCTTCAGGCTTGCCTTCCTCCAACGGTTGCCAGGTCCCTTTCTCCTCCCGGAGCCGTCCCAGGACCTGCTCGAGTTTGTCCTCCAGGCCGTTGACCGCGGGCCGTTCAACCTTGAACCCGCCGAGCCGCGAGAGCTCGATTTCCGGACGTACGTCGAAGGAAATCGAGAACGTGAGATCACGGTCCGGCTCGTACTGCACGTTGTCCACTTCGCCTTCGGAAATCGGCTTGAGTTCCTGCTGGCTGAGTGCCTCCCTGTATGCGGCCCCGATGAGCTTGTCCAGTGCTTCCTGGCTCAAGGATTGACCGAAGCGTTTCTCGACTACTGAAGACGGGACGTGGCCTTTCCGAAATCCCGGAAGCTTTACGCGCGCAGCGAGCTCACCGGTGAACCGGCGCCGCTCCGAACTCACTACGCCGGAGGGCACAATGACGTTCATGGTCCGGCGCCACCGTTCGCCCTCTTCGACGGAGATCTGGAGTTCGGCTCCCTCTATCGCCATTTAAACTCGTTCGCCATTTGCGCCCGTTTTCAGGAAGGCTGCTAAAGGAGTACAGTAGGTCTTGAATGCGAAAGGGGGGACTCGAACCCCCACGGCACGAAGCCACAGGATCCTAAATCCTGCGCGTCTACCAATTCCGC
>PCCM01000062.1 GCA_002731735.1 Gemmatimonadota bacterium
GGGCCCTGCGCTCTTCGCTAGACCCAGCGGAATTCCGTTCTCTTGCACCTGCCGAACGGGTCCACTGCACGTAGATCGCTGCCGCCGTGCTCTCCCTCGTGAGCACTCCGTCCCAATCGGCGATCAAAGCACGCGCCCTCTCCATTGCCGGGACGTCAGACGTCCACCCCCGGAACGCGGGAATGTCTCCTTCCGAACGCAGTGAGTAGGCGTCGTGCTGGATCGCCTGGTGATCCTCGACCGAGAACAACCGGTCCGTCCCGAGGATCTGATGCAGACGCGTGATCCGTGAGGTCTCGACGCCCCTCGACGAGTGGTAGAACACCGGTCGTCCCTCGTAGCCCGGCGGATGGACGTTGTTGTTGGCCGTGGCGATGTAGCCCCGGGCCGGATTGAATTCGCGCGGGAGGTCACTCCGGAACCCCACCCACTCGTACTGCCCGGTTCCCGGAACCGGCAACCGCCCGTTCCAGCCGTCCCGGTCGGGCGTGAGCCCCGTCACCTGGAGGGCGATGTTACCCTCGACGTCCCCGCAGATCAGGCTGTGAGTGGGCACCATCCAGTACATCGCCCGCTCGAAGAAGTCTTCACAGCTCTCGGCCTGGGCCATCTTGAAGCTGCCCTTATAGGCGGCCGTGCCCGGGTCTTGGACGACGGAGCGCACCGCGTAGGCGACGTGGTTCTCCGTATCCTCGTAGATGACCGGACCGTGGCGACTGAACTTCAGCTCGACCGTGCGCGGCGCCTCGCCCTTGATCTCGATTTCCTCTTCGATGACACGCAGCGGCTCCCAGCCGTCCTGCCATCGAACCAGGTTGGGATTCTCCGGGTCGACCTCCTCCACGTAGAGGTCGACCATGTCGGTTCCGGCGAAGGTGAAGCCCCACGCCATCCGCTCGTTGTTGCCCGCGTCCACTCCCACGAAGGGGGGCTCGCCGCCGCCGATCACGTTCCAGCCCGGAGCGTTCAGGTGCACGAAGTATCGAAGAGCCGGCATCTCGATCCGCCGGTGTGGGTCGTTGGAGAGGATCGGTACACCGGTAGGCGAGCGGTCGCCGCTGATGACCCAGTTGTTGCTCCCTTCGGTCGCGATCTGCGGATTCGAGACCTGTGCCGTCCGTACCACAGGCGTGAGGTGCCGATACCGTTCCACCACCTCCAGATCCGGGAGTCTCCCCCCGAAAGGATCTCCGTCCCCGGCTCGCATCGCGCTGAGGACCTCCTGCGTGATGATGCTCACGTCGAGGCCCTCGGGAACCTGGAGATCGTCCCATGGATCGGGTGTCGCGCGCCGATTCGCTTCCTCGGCGCCGAACCGGCCCACGTTCATGGCGAGGCTGAGCTCACTGATTGCGTGGCCCCGGACGCTCGACAGGCCCACCTGCGCCCAACGTAGCACCACCGTCTTGGCGGTCCACGGATCCGGCTGGACTCCGGTGAGCTGGAATTCGACCGGTAGATTGTCCCGATTCTGCGAGATATAAGCGTTGACCCCGTTTGCGTAGGCCGTGAAGATGCGCTCACCATCCGGGTGGTAGCTCGTCCATTCGGACTCGTCCCACGGCCCGCGGAACATCATCTGCCGGGTGCGGAGGTCGTAGTCGAATGCCTCCGGTCCGAAGATCTCGGAGAGGCGTCCCTCGTGCCAGCGTCGCCACATCTCCATTTGCCAGAGCCGGTCCTGGGCCATCACGTATCCCTGCGCCAGGAAGAGATCGTCGTCGTTCTGAGCGTAGATGTGGGGGATCCCCCACTCGTCTCTGATGACCTCGACCGGTTCCCTCAGGCCGGGAACGTCCAGCTCTCCACCGATCTGAGCGAGCGACCGGCGGGCCAGCTCTTCCAGTGAATCGGGTTCCGACGGTGGCGCGGAGCAACCGGCGGTGAGGAGCAGTGCGCCTACCACCACACCAGCAAATCGGCTTGGATCGAAGGGCATGGGATCTCTCCTATTGTCGGACATGATCTGGGACAAATCAGGGTAAGGCTCCCCCCGGTATTGTCAAATCAGGCGGCAACCCACTCGGTCAGCGTGCCGCCAGCTCTCGACGCACCGTGACCTGTTCAATCGTTGAGCGGGGAGCGGACGTTCTCTGCGACGTCCCGTCTTCCGGCGGGCTGGCGACCACCTGATTGCGCGGGGGGCTCAGCCGCGGTTACCCTCATCCCCATCCTGATTCCGGCCCAGGTCCGCCCAGGCGTGATCCCGCCCATTCGTGCATGAGGGGATGGTCTAATGAAGAACAAATACACCCGTCGCGACAGTCTCAAACTCATGGGATCCGCTGTCGTCGGATCAAAGCTGGTCCGGGGTGCTCAGCCGTTGGATGCGCAGACTGACGGAGTACGCACCGTCCGTGCAGTCAGCGTCGACGAAGACATGCGCGGCATCTTCGTCATCATGTCGACTCCCTATACCGAGTCGGGCGCGGTCCACTACGACGACCTTGCGTTCCAGGTGGAGTGGCTCGACCGCGCCGGGGCGCACGGGCTCGTCTGGCCACAGAACTCCAGCGACTATCCACGGCTCACGACCGAGGAGATCAGGCGGGGATTTGAGGTGCTCACCGAGGCCAACCGCGGCCGGTCTCTGACGCTCGTGCTGGGCGTGCAGCAAGACTCGACACCGGAGATGGTGGCGCAGGCAACATTTGCCGAGGGTCTCGAGCCCGACATGATGATCGCGATGCCACCCAAGGTGGGCGACTCCCTGGAGGACTACCGGGAGTATTACTCTGCGCTTGCCGAGGTCACTTCACGGCCCATCATGATTCAAACCTCGCCGAACCGGCCAGGCCTCGAGTTCAAGACCGACTTCATCAAAGAACTAGCGGACCAGTATCCCAACCTCGGCTACGTGAAAGAGGAAGTGCAGCCCGTCTTCGAGCGCATTCAAGCCCTCGTAGGGCAGCCGCAGATCAAACGCGTGTATTCTGCCATGCGGGGGCGCTACTTTGCCTACGATCTGCGCCTGGGTGTGGATGGCCTGGTCAGTGGCATGGCGATGTACGCGGAGGTCTTCGCACGGATGTGGGCCGCTTCCCGCGAGGGCGATTGGGATGCGGTGCGCGACATCCACGGGAAGCTGCTCGTGATGCTGACCTGCGAGACGGAGATCCCCGGGGCGGGCCGCTACCTTCTGCAGCGACGGGGCATTTTCACGACGGCCACTCAGCGGGGCCGCAATTACACCCTGTCTCAAGTGGAGATCGACGAGATTGAGCATAATCTGAGAGGACTCGAGCCTTACTTGATACGGGTGCCGTCGCGAGGAGCGTAGAGCTTCTGGTGGTGCTTGGGTAAAGCGCTAGAGGCCGAGCTTCGAACTAACGCCTGAAGGAGAACGATCATGCGCGGCTATCCCCTACGATCCTTCCCTGCGACCCTAGCCTTTCTCGCATGCGTTTCCCCCGTCGCAGGTGCTGCGACCACCCAAGATGTGGACCCGCGTCTCGAGGCCATGAAAATCGAGGCACTGGAGTTGGTCGAGGGTCGCACGAAGCTAGTGCAAGAAATCGTCGACCAATTGTTCTCGTTCGGAGAGCTCGGCTTTCAGGAATTCGAGACCCAGCGGTACCTGACGAGCCTGCTGGAGGACAACGGGTTCGAGATCGAGTTGGGCGTCGCGGGAATGCCCAGCGCCTGGACCGCGAGGTGGGGCTCGGGCCGTCCGGTTATCGCCCTGGGATCGGATGTCGATGGTATCCCCCAGTCCAATCAAAAGCCCGGCGTGGGGTACCGCGAGCCAATCCTCTCCATGGCTCCGGGGCACGGCGAGGGACATAACTCGGGGCAAGCCGTGAACATTGCGGCCGCCCTGGCCGTGAAGGAAATCATGGAACGGGAGAACATCCCGGGCACCCTGCTCATCTGGCCGGGCATAGCCGAAGAGCAGGTGGGTTCGAAGGCCTTCTTCGTGCGGGACGGAGTTTTCGAGGGCGTGGATGTGAACCTGTTCACGCACGTCTCGTCAAATTTCGGCGTCTCTTGGGGCCAGAGCGGCGGCAACGCGCTAATCTCGGCACAATTCAGCTTCACTGGCGAGACGGCACACTCCGCCGTCTCGCCTTGGCGGGGACGGTCGGCGCTGGACGCCGTGATGTTGATGGCGCAGGCGTGGGAGTTCAAGCGGGAGCATCTCCGGCCTGCCGCACGCTCGCACTACATCATCGTCGAGGGCGGAGACCAGCCCAACGTGGTGCCTCAGCAGGCCAAAATCTGGTTCTTCTTCAGAGAGCGCGACTATGAGCTGACCAAAGAGCAATACGACGCCGCGATCCTCATGGCGGAGGGCGCGGCCCTCATGACAGGTACGGAGATCGACACCATTCAGATCGTGGGCTCGGCTTGGAGCCGCCACTTCAACAGGCCGGTGGCCGAAGCCACGCACGAAAACATTCAACGAGTCGGACTTCCGGACTGGTCCGCGGACGACCTGGCACTGGCCAACGGACTTCAGCGTGAGTTGGGTCAGGAGGAGCGCGGGCTCCCGGACTCGGTCCCCAATCTCAGAGGACCCGTCAACCTCGCACGTTCGTTGGGGGGTGGCTCGGACGACATCGGCGACGTGTCCTGGAACATGCCGACCGTGACACTGAGGTACCCCGCCAACATGCCGGGTGGCCCGGGGCACAACTGGGCCAATGGTATCGCGATGGCTACCCCCATCGCGCATAAGGGCAGCTTGGCCGGCGCCAAGGTCCAGGCGCTCACCCTGTTGGACCTTCTCCTCAGGCCCGAACTCGTGGAGGAGGCATGGTCCTACTTCAATGACACCCAGACTCCAGAGCAGGAATACATCCCCTTTATCTCGGACACCGACGAGCCTGCCATCTTCCTCAACGAGGACATCATGCGGAGATACCGCCCCTTGATGGAGCCCTACTATTACGATGCCACGCGATTCGACACGTATCTGGAGCAACTCGGGATTGAGTATCCCACGGTAAGGGAGAAACCGATCGCGCCGTAGGTTCTAACCGGAGTCGCTCGTGCCCTCGAGCAGGGTGAACACCGGGTAGATCTCCTCGCTCGAAGGGCTTCAGTGGCCGCAGTGCGCACACGCTCCTGACTCCGGGAACACGAACAAACGTTCGGCCGCGACTGGGCCCCCGCACGCCGTACAGACGCCGTATGTGCCGGCGTCCAGGCGCCGGAGCGCTTCCTGGATCAGCGCCAGCCTGACGCTTTCCCGTTCTCGTAAGCCCTTCGCCAGGCTCTGGTTCTGAAGAGAATCCATGCGCGAGAGTCGCCCCACGGCACCCTGATCGAGCTCCACGGTTTTCAGGGCTTCGTCAGTGACCGTCATGCTTTTCTTGAGCTTGGCGAGTTGTCGCTCGAGCTCGGCGCGGAATTCCGCGATCTGCGCTTCAGCGAGATGGCTCAGTGGCTTTGCTCAGCCTAGCCGGATCGGCAGCTTCCGGACTCTCTCCCCCGTCAGAACAAAGATCGCGTTCGTGACCGCCGGAATGATCGGTGGCGTTCCCGGCTCGCCGACGCCACCCGGGGCGTCCCCGCTCGGCGTCAGTAGGACTTCCACTTCAGGAGCCTCATTCATCCGAAGCATCTGGTAGTCGTGGAAATTGCTCTGTACCACCCGGCCTCTCTCGATGTTGATCTCGCCGTACAGAGCGGCGGTGAGCCCGTAGACGATGCCGCTCTCCATCTGAGACCGGACGATCGCGGGATTCACAACGACCCCACAGTCGATCGCGCACCACACTTTGTGCACGCGCGGTCGCCCGTCCTCGATCGACACTTCAGCGACTTCGGCGACGTACGAACCGAACGACTCCACTACCGCAATTCCCCGTGCCCGCCCCTCNGGAACCGGTGAGCCCCAGTCCGAGGCTTCCGCGACGGCGNCCAGGACCGCCAGATGCCGGGGATGCGCNTCGAGCAGCTCGCGCCGGTACTCGTAGGGATCTCGACCCGTGGCGTGCGCCANCTCATCGATNAACGACTCCACGACGAACGCCGTGTGGGTATGCCCGACCGAGCGCCAGAAGCCCACCGGAATCGGTAGGTCGACTTTGGCGTACGTCACGTTGATGTTGGGCACGTGGTACGGCTGGTTGCTGGCTCCCTCGGTCGTCGTGGGATCCCTGCTCGCCGCCAGGTTCTCTGCGAATTCCGGAACCCAGCCCGGCACCATGTGCTTGAGAATCGACTGGGTCGCGATCCGGTGTCGCCATCCCTCGGGCATCCCATCGGCATCCAGTACCGCCTCGATCTCGTGATGGGAGGCCGGGCGATAGAAATCGTGCTGCATATCGTCCTCGCGCGCCCAGATAACTTTCACGGGACCGTCGATCTTGCCGGCAAGCTCGGCGGTCTCACTCACGTAGTCCCGCTCGGCTCGGCGCCCGAAGCCGCCACCCAGGAACGTCGCGTGGACTTCGGTGTCGTCCGCGCCCACGCCTGCGGCTTTGGCGGCCACCTGGCGTGCACCGCCACCGACGATGCCCGGGCCGTTCGGGAACTGGGTCCCCGTCCACACAGTGCAGCGCCCATCCCGCACCCATGCCGTGCAGTTCATCGGCTCCATGGTCGCGTGTGCCAGGTAGGGCGCCTGGTAGGTAGCCTGGATCGGCGCCACGCCCTCCGCGAAGGCCGTATCGACGTCGCCGTCGTCGCGGACGGACCTTCCGTCATCCTGGGCTGCCGCAAAACGACGGAAGATCTCCGCATCGTCCAACTCGCTGTCCGGCCCTTCGTCCCACTCTACGACCAGGGCGTCCCGCCCGGCCTTCGCGGCCACATACCCGGCCGCGACACTCGCCACCACCGCAACCCCGCTCTCCAGCTCCACCACCTCGTCGACACCCGATACGGCGAGGGCCGGAGTCGGGTCGAAGGAGCGCACCGAGCCCCCGAAGACCGGCGAGCGGGCCACAACAGCGACGCGTGTGTCCGAGGGACCGGCGTCGATGCCAAAGACGGCCTCCCCGGTTGTCTTTAGCGGAATGTCGAGACGGGGAAGGGACTTACCGATGAGCCGAAAGTCAGCGGGGTCCTTCAGGGGCACGTTCTTCGGTACGTTGAGCAGCGCGGCTGCGGTGGCGAGCTCGCCGTATGTGAACTCGGAGCCGTTGCCACCGATCGCTCTTCCGTCTTGCATCCGGACCTGGTCGGCCTCGACGCCCCACCGTTGGGCTGCGGCCTCGCGCAGCATCCACCGTGCCGTCGCGCCCGCTTCACGCAGCGGCTCCCACGACTGGACTACGCTCGTGCTTCCTCCCGTCACCTGCATGCCGAACATCCCGTACGCCGAATGTGCGGGCGCGAACTCGAAGGATACTTGCTCCCAGGGGGCGTCGAGCTCCTCCGCGAGAAGCTGAGGCAACGCCGTGGCCACCCCCTGACCCATCTCGGCACGGTCCACGATCACCTTGATCGATCCGTCCGTATCGATACGGAGGAATGGGTTGGGTGCGAAGGCCGCGTCGGTTGGGACGTCGCCGGGTAGGATCGCATTTTGGGCGATGCCGAGCGTGAGGCCGGCCCCCGCCGCGGTTCCGATTTTCACGAATGTCCTTCGGGAGATGTCGCTCATCGGTCACCTCCAATGTCTCCGCCACCTGTCGAGCTTTCCCGCGTCGGGACCCTCCGGGCCCCAGGATCCGTCTGGAGCTCCGCCGCCCGATGGATCGCCCGTCGGATTGCGCCGTACGTTCCACACCTGCACACATTGCCGGACATCGCGGTGTCGATGTCGGCGTCCGTAGGCCTCTCGCTCGTCGCCAACAGTGCGACGGCCGACATGATCTGCCCCGACTGGCAGTAACCGCACTGCGGGACCTGCTCCTCCACCCAAGCCTGTTGTACCGGATGACCTCCATCCGGAGAGAGGCCTTCGATCGTGGTGATCTCGGCCCCTTCGGCGCCGCTGACTGGGAAATTACACGACCGGATCGGTTGGCCGTTCAGAAGTACCGTACACGCTCCACACTGGCCGATCCCACATCCGAACTTGGTGCCTGTGAGACCCAACGACTCGCGCAGGACCCAGAGCAGGGGATTGGCTCCGGGGACGTTGACGTCCCGTGCCTCTCCGTTGAGCGTGAATTTCGGCATAGTTTGGACCTCTCGGTCGGGGATTACCGGTAGCGGGCGGCTTGAACCTGGGTGCCTCGAGTGTGGTGCAGTGCGACGGCCACCGGTAAACGAATCTGTGTGTCCGGCGTAGTCGGCGCTACCCTCGGTCAAGTCGGTCTTGGGCGGCAACTGGGGGAGTTCCTGGGCTTGGTGGAGTCCAATGANCTGGTCCTCATCACCNATGAAGATGCCGGNCCGGACGTCCTGGGGACCGTGTTCAGGGCCGTAGAGCTNAGTCTGCCGAATCTGGAGCCGGGTGACTACACCCTCACGGTGGAGATNGAGNTCGCCGGTCGGGAGCCCATGACNGTGGNCCGCCCCATCAGCATCGTGCCCAACCCTGCGGATCTCTAGGACAACACCGGGGCCCGCCAATGTCGAGAAATGTCGAACCCGATCGGATTCAGGGTAGGGTAGAACCCGTGATCACTCCTCGGAGCCACCCCAAGGATCCCTCCGGGCCCACGAAGAGCTCTTCGGGATACGTGATGTAGGAGAGCATCTCGCGGTAGATCAGGTCCTGCTCATACCGATTGATCCCCAGGCCCGCCAAATACTGAAGACGGAGGTTCCGGTCACGGTTGATCTGGGCGTCTGCGAGCCACGGGCCCAACTCGTTGACACGGCCGGAGTAGGTGGCGAGCAGATCCAAGGCGGAGTTGATCCCGACTTCTGAGAGGGACTCGCGGATCGGCCCATACTCGGGTTGCCGCAGCCGCTCGTCCCATGCCGCGACATCGATGGGCGTCGGCTCGAGCCGACCCATCAGTACGAGGTCGTATCCTTGACCGTTTATGGTATTGGCCCAGATCGTTCCGTAGGGGAAGGCTTCGAGGAAGGTGGCGATCTCACTCTTAACTGCCTCTATGCCGGCTTCGTAGAGCTGAACGAAGACCGTGACGACCCCCCCCGGATTGAGACGCTGTCTCACCAGCTCCCAAAACTCCAGTGTATACAGGTTGGCCGCGCCTTTGACCCAGGGGTCGAGGGGATCGGACGTGATCGCGTCGAAGGTCTCATCCGTGGTCAGAAGAAAGTGTCGGCCGTCGTCGATCCGGAATTGGACTTTCGGATTGTCGGCGACAGCGAAGTTGTGGTCGCTGAAATATTCGGACACCACCTCGGGCACGAGCGGTTCGATCTCGGCGATTGTGACCTTGTCCACTCGAGGATCGATACTCACCGCCCCGGCGGTGACTCCGGCGCCCATCCCGATCACGAGCACGGAGCTGGGGTCATCGGGTACTAGCGTGGTAAAATGCCCGAGCATGCGCTGCAAGCGCATGTCCTGGGGGAAACTGGAGGCCTGGATCTTGCCGGCATTGTGGTAGCTCAGTACGCCGTTGGTCTCCCGCGACACGGCCAACGAGGCGTGGGTACCTTCACCGACGTAGATGATGTCACCGGCGCTGCGAACCCAGGTGGCCGCGTATCGACCGTACGCCACCAGGAGGCCCGGCACGGGGGCGACGGTGCCTGCGGCTGCGACGGCGATCACTACGATTACGGCGGCCCGGGCGAGGCTTCGGACATCGAGGGTGAGCTGGCGAAAAGATCCCGGAAGTGCCGACGGTGCCAACAGGATCAGCGAAGAAACCCCGGCCATTCCGATCAGTACCCACTGTGTCTGTTGCGTACCGATGTCTCCGATCAGGAACAGGGATACGGAAAGGGCGCCGACGATCGCGCCTACCGTGTTGGCCGCATACACTCGCCCAACGAGGTGCCCGGCGTCCTGTCCGTCGGAGGCTACGGCCGCCAGGGCGAACGGAAAGCTGAGACCCCAGAGCATCGCACCCGGCGTCACGGTCAAGAGACACCGCACGAGATCGATCTGGAAGTTGTTCGCGGAGGTACTGGCGAGTGAGGGATCGATAGGCCAGTAGGGGAGGGCCGTGGTCAGCGCATACGCCGCCCACGCCAGGCCGCCCATGACCAGCAGCTGGCACACCCCCAGGGCTGCTCGCGGATTTCGTATGGTTCGGGCCAGGAACGACCCGACTCCGCTCCCTGTTCCGAGCCCTATAAGGAAGGCGGCCAGGATCAGGGAAAAGGTGTAGACCGTGCCTCCCAGGGTCAGGGAAAGGAGGCGGGTCCAAACCACCTCTGCACCGAGAGCGGTCATCCCCGAGAGCCCGATGGCCACAAGAACCGGCCACGCCCCCGGGGGCACTGAGGTTGCGACAGGATCGTCGGCGTTGGTGTTCGCTTCATGTGCTCCGAGTTCGGCCAGCAGGAATCCCATCGCGGCGACCGTCAGATTGATCCCTACCGCCGTGAGGGTAGCGACGGCGATATCGTGCACACGCAGGAGGAAGAACCCGGCGAGCAGGGACCCGAATACCGCTCCGGCGATGTTGCCACCATAGAAGAAGCCGAGCCACGACACGCCCTTCGGTGTCGCCTCGACCCAGCGTGCGATCGCGGGCAGGGTAGCACCCATCAAGATGGTGGGAGGAAGGAGGACAAGTGCGCAGAGGAAGGCACGGGCGGCCAACCCTCCCATCCCTGATCCCCCGATCAGTCGGTACAAGCTGTCTACCCAGGGCAGAGCCACGAGCACCAGCAGGCCCAAAAGCCCGATCGCCAGCTCAAGAGTAGCGTAGACGCGAAGCGGGTGAATCCGTGCAGGGATCACATAGGAGAGCCCCACGCTCCCGATGCACATCCCACCCATGAAGATGGCCAGCAGCACGCCGAGCGAGATCGAGGACGAGCCGACGATCTGTGAGAGCATCTGAAACCAGACGATCTCGTAGATGAGAGCCGCCGCTCCACTCCCCACGAACAGGAGTACGAGCAGGGGGAGAAAGCGCGTCGCCCCGGACATGGTGGACCGTTGCTCTGCCGAGCCAGTGTTCATCTCGTCGCTGGACTCCAGTGGAAAACTCCTTGGGAAAACGGGATCCGTCGAACGCGTTGTTTGGTCGTGGGCTTGCCGGAAGTAGGGACACCCGAGCGGGCGCGAACGTTAAGCCGGGGGCCACTCGAGCGATAGCCCTTCCCGGCTCATTCCCGATGGGGTCGGCGCCGAGTTGACAATGCCCCGTCCTTCTCGATGTGGGCGGCGAGATCTATAAGATGGAACTCAATGGCACCATCGTCGGGAGACTTGGCACGGCCCCGAAGCAGATCGGGCAATTCGGTACCGTCAATTCGATCGACTGCAGTGAAGAGAATGAGCTGCTCGTGGGCGAGCTCGGCAATTGGAGAGTGCGGCGTGTGACCCTACAGCCGATGTGATAACGGGGGAGGCTTCCTACACGAATTCCACGTCGGTCGTGATCTCGATGGCTCCCTCGAGGCTCTTGGCTATGGGACACTTGCCCACGTGCATTTCCAGCACACGGGCTACTGTGTCGCGCACCTCATCGGGGTCCGGCACACGCAGTTTGTAATGCACATGGATCCGCCGGAGGACGAGTACGCCGCCCTCCTTCTCGATCTCGCCAGCCACCTCTCCGACGATGTCCTCGGGCCTGGTGTTTATCTCGCGCGCTGCCAGCGCGCCGGCAAGTGTGCCCGTTAGTCAGCCACCGGCCGCCGCCACCACGTAGTCGATCGTCGTGGCATGCGGCTCGATCTTGTTCACGTCGACGCCGTAATGCTCCGCGATCGCACCATGAGCACCGAATAGGACGGGCTCGCTCTCCGCCGGCATTGTGGCCGAGCGCGTCGGGCCTCCCAGACGCCGTATCTCAACTCGCGATTCGTAGACTACTTCCGACATGTCTATCTCCGTATCGAGGGACCCCGGGCCGGGTCCACCACATTCTGGGCCTCAGCGGAGGCGGCTTAGGCCCTTGCTGGGTTCGAAAGCGGCTTTCCCAACCCACGGGCCCTGCGAAATCGACTACTCATGTGTACTCTCGCCCAAAATGCGTTAGTTGTTTCTCTCCCGCCAGCCACCGCAGCGTGTTTTTCAGCTTGCGATCGAAGGGTCATTCGCCTCCGTAGCCTTCTCGAACGAGTCCATGGTCTCGTTCGTCGGCCGGAAACGAGGGACGACAGGTGGTAGGATGCCGTCTCCGGCTGGCGACCTTTAGGGCGGCTTTGGGGGTAGCTGGCTCTCTCGCCGGAACCAGGTGGCTTGCGCCCCACCCTCAGCACATGGGATACTTGGCTCGCAAGCCCGAACCGGTGCTCGGTGGTGCACCTCACTCTCCATCCTCGCGACCTGATCATGCTTTCTCCGGGAGATTCAGCGCCAGACTTCTCACTGCCCGGACTGGACGGAACAGATTGGGGACTCACGGCGGCGGCAGGAGATCCACTGCTGGTCGCGTTCATCGAGACCGACTGTCCCACCTGCCGCCTCACGATCCCCTATCTGAAGCGCCTGGCCGAGGCGCTTGGCCCCAACGGTGATCGGGTCGTGGCGGTTTCGCAGGACGGTGGCGAGGAGACAAAGGAGTTGGTGGAAGCCTATGACGTGAGCTTTCCGGTGCTCCTGGACGTCGACCTGGATGTGTCGCGCAGCTACGATCCGCCCAGCGTCCCGGCGCTCTTCCTCGTGGGAAGAGGAGGGCGGATCGAGCTCTCCGAGGTGGGCTTCCACAAGGGGGACCTCAACTCGGCCGCGGAAAAAATGCTCTCGAGCCTGGGACTTCCTGTGCTGACTGTCGCGGACCCCGACGATGGGGCTCCCGCGATGAAGCCCGGGTGTACGTCCCGTCACCTCGAGTCGGCTGTGCCCGTCTCGTCCGGTGAGGTGACCGTCGAGCCTACTGCCGAGGCGACTACCGAGCCGTCCCTAGAGCCGATCGATCTACGACCCGAGCGAGCGCCTGCTGCGTCACGTGTCACGCTGGCCGACGACGAGGGTCCATACGAGTACTGCATGAGCGCTGGCTTCTCCCCTTTTCTTCCCGTGGTCCCACCCACGGTGGAGCGGGTCGACACCTTCCTGGCGGCGATCCCGCATCCGCCGGATCGTGTGGTGGGACTGGTCCCGCCCTGTTACGGTCCCGCCACGATCGAGAAGATCGTCGCCAACGCGGTGATGGCGGGCTGCAAGCCGGAGTACATGGAGGTGCTGATCCCTGTGATCAAGGCCGCTTGCGACGAGCGCTTCAATCTGCACGGGGTGCAGGCGACGACACACTCAGCCACGCCGTTGATCATCCTGAGCGGGTCGGCCGCCGCACGCCTGGGCTTCGCGAGCGGGGCCGGGGTGTTCGGATGTGTGGCCCGGGCCAACAGCTCCGTGGGCCGCGCGCTCCAGCTCGTGATGGCCAACCTGGGAGGTGCGCTCCCCGGGGAGATCGACATGTCGGCGTTGGGCAATCCAGGACGCTTCTCCTACTGTGTTGCCGAAAATCACGAAGAGAGCCCGTGGGAACCTTTGCACGTAGAACTCGGCTTCGGTCAAGACGAGAGCACGGTCACGCTGTTTGCCGCCGGTGGGCTCACGGAGGTGAGCGAACACACGGCCCGAACGGGGGCCGGAGTGCTCCGCACGATCGCCGCCACGCTCTCCACGGTCTGGAGCTGGAGGCGCTGCGGGCGGGTCGATGCCGTGGTCGTGTTGTGCCCGGAACACGCGGCGACCCTGAGTTCGGATGGCTTCGCCAA
>PCCM01000063.1 GCA_002731735.1 Gemmatimonadota bacterium
GAGGGGCGGCGCCAGGACCTGATCGACGACGCGGCTGCGGCCAGTGATCCCGATCGAGGGGCGCCGCCGGTAGGTGGTGCGGCGTTCAGCGGAAACGTGCTTGACGTCGGAACGGGAACCTACAACTACGTCTATATCGACGGCGGCGACCGGGTTGCCATCTACAACGGCGAGCCGCGAAGCTCGCTCGTCACGAACCCCGCGGACGGCCGTGTTCCTGCCTTTACGCCCGAGGAGCAGCAGCGGCGCGCCGATAGAAGGGAGTTCAATCGCCAATTCGGCCCGTACGACAATCCTGAGAATATGGACCTCGCCTTGCGCTGTATCACGTCGTTCGGGTCCAACGCCGGCCCGCCAATGCTCCCCAACGGGTTCTACAACAACAATTACACGATCGTGCAGACCGCCGACCACATCCTGATCTTTACGGAGATGGTCCACGACGTGCGCATCATCCGCCTGGGCGAGCGTGTGCCGATGCCGGAGCATATGCGTCCCTGGATGGGCGACTCGTGGGGTCACTGGGAGGGTGATACACTCGTGATCGAGACCACCAACCTCTCGGCCAAGCAGCTGAATGGGACGTTGACCTACCCTGGTGGCTCTGACGAGACGAGGGTGACTGAGCGCCTCACGCGGGTGGACGAGTTCACGATCAACTACGAGTTCACGGTAGACGACCCCGGGGCATACACCGGGGAGTGGGGAGGCGAGGTACCGATGAGGGCGCTGGACGGCCTCATATACGAGTATGCTTGCCACGAAGGGAACTACGCCCTCGGCAACGTTCTTAGGGGAGCCCGTTACGAGGAACGTCTGGAGGCGGAGAACCAGAGGTAGTTCCCGACCTACAGAATCCGCCCTTCCGTCGTTAGCTGAATTCGATAGAGACCCGTGCGCGCCGTCATGTAGAGTGTGTACCCGTCGTCACCCCAGGCCACGTTGGCCGGCACCTCGTCGGGTTGGATGGTTCCCAGATGTGTGCCGTCAGGCGCGAAGATCCAGACGCCGCCCGGTCCCGTCGCGAAGATGTTCCCAGCGAGGTCGACCGTCATACCGTCGGGAACCCCCGTTCCCATCTGGTCGCTGACGTCATAGAAGATACGCGGCTCCGACAGGCCTCGCTCGCCGATGTCATATTCGTACCAGACCATCTGGTTCTCGTCGGAGTTCGACACGTAGAGCGTCAGGTCATCGGGCGAGAGCACGATACCGTTTGGACGGGTCTGGTCCGCATTGAGCAATTGGAGGTCACCGGCAGGACTCAGCCGGTAGATGCCGTTGAAGTCGAGCTCTCGTAACGGCGATTCCTCGAGCCCCTCCAGCCCATACGGGGGATCGGTGAAGTACAGCCAGCCGTCCAAACCGTAGACCAAGTCGTTCGGACTGTTGAGCCGCCTTCCTTGGTAGGTGTCCACCAACGTCGTCCGGGAGCCATCCTCCTCGAGCCGCGAGATGAGGCGATTTCCGTGCTCGGCGATAACGAGTTGCCCGTTCGAGTCGAGCGTCAGGCCGTTGGGGCTGACGGACCGGAGCCCCGTGGGGTCGCCCTCGAACACCGGGGCGATCAAGGGGCTTGCCCCGTACTCCTCGGTCCACTGGTAGATGATGTTGTCGCGCACGTCGGAGAAGATGAGCACGTACGAATCCCAGATCCAAACAGGCCCTTCGATGAATACGAACCCGTCGGCCAGCTTCTCGATTCGAGCGTTGGTGGGAACGATGTCGTCGAGAGCCGGGTCGACACGGAGGATGGACCCGACGCCCGATCCGGCCTCATCCTGCACACAGGCCCCAGCTACGATGAGGAGGACCAACACGCCCGCGAGTCTTAGTTTCTTCATCTGGTCGGGGCTACGACACCTGAATCGTACGCTCAAACAACTCGTTGTTCTCCCAGCGAGTCAGCTTCATGCTGAGGTCCACCGGTTGCGTACGCCCGTCCACATCGGTGGCGCGCGAGACCAGGGTGTGTTCGCCGGGAGTGAGTCCCTCCGTCTCAAACGTGAAGAACGTCCACGTGTGCGGATCGTCCGGCCGATCCATGGTGGCGGCACGCCAAGCTCCGTCGTCAACGCGGACCTCGACCCTGTCCAACGGCGTTCCGTCACTCCAGGCCGCCCCGAAGATCGTGAACTGATCCTCGGCACGAGTCACTCTCGCGATGACCGACTTAACCCGCTGGTGTGTAACCGACGTCTCCAGCCATTCGGTCCGGCCGTTTTCCTCCCGCCCCATGAGAGTGACGTAGTCCTTGGCCATGAAACGTGTCATGAGTCGATCGACGCCCAGCTCGATCCGCTCGAGCCATTTGACCTGGGCGATCCCGTACCAGCCGGGAACGATGAGGCGCACCGGGAAACCATGGGCTACCGGTAGAGGCTCGCCGTTCATCTCGTAGGCCAGAATAGGGCCCAACTCGTTCACATGCTCCAAGGACATGGAGCGGGCGAAGTTCTGTTCGTACTCCTGGCCTCGAATTTCCTCTGTTCCGGTATCGGCACCCCAGAAATAGACCTCCCGCGAATCAGCCGTCGGCCTGACTTCCGCGAGGAGTGGCATGAGCGCGGCTCCGGCCCAGGTGGCGTTCCCCACCATACCGTGGACCAGCCCCCTGGAATTTCCCGAACATTCGAACACCGTGGTGGGCTCGACCTTCGGTCGCGCCTTGAGCTCGTCAAGGGTCAAGGTGATCGGTCGCTCGACGAGGCCCGTCACCTGGAGGCGGTACGCCGAAGCGTCCACTTCGGGAGTCCCGTAATGGCCGATGGAGAAGAAGTCTTCCGTGGGAGTCAACCACGAAGTGAGTTCTCGCAGGTCCTGGGCCATCCGGCTCGCCCCTCGATAGTTTGCCATATCCGTGAACGGCACCACCGTGACTTCCTGCTTGAACCAGCTTGCGGGCCACCCAGGCACCGGGGTTACGGCCAGCCCGACCGAAACCAGACCCGCTTGTTTCAGCATTTCGCGCCGGCTGACGTCGAAATCTAGGGGGCCGGCGGGATGGTCGTTTTTCACTGGATGTCTCCGATAACAGGGTCCGATTCAGGCTAACACGATGGTCCGCGAATGATGCAGAAACAGGGGGTCATTTCGCGTCTAGTTCCCGCCCGGGCGTGGCGCCATTCCATCCAGGCGGAACGTCCACATCCGGGGCCCCTCACGGGTGCTTCCGCCCGCGATGGACAGGTACTGAACACCATCGAGCTCGTAGGTCATGGGTGTCGCGGTACCGCCCCCGACCTCGGTCTGCCAAAGCACCTCGCCGGTGGTCGCATCATGCGCGATGAGCAGACTTCCCGAGCCACGGAACACAAGGTTACCCCCGGTCGACATCGTGCCGCCGTTCCCCGCCCCAAAGCCTTCCTCGGACGCAGCGCGCCAGACCTCGCGGTTGGTCGCAGGATCGCGTGCCGAGAGCAGCGTCCTGGGTCCGGTCAACTCCGGCCGCTCCGGCCGAGCTCTGCTGCCACCTCCCCGTATGGTCGTGCCCGTATTCCACTGTCCGAGTGTATACCGGAAATCGGTGACCATCTCGTAGTATGACTGCGTGTTCTGGACCGGAAGGTAAACGAGGCCGGTCGTCGGATTCCATGACATGGGGCGCCAGTTGTGCGCGCCGGTCGGACCGGGTGAGAGATAGGCCCCCTGGCGGTTCATACCGTAGCGGGCCTCAGGCGTCTCGATCGGTCGTCCGGTCGCCTGGTCTATTCCGGATGCCCAGGTCACGTCGTCGGCGTAGGCCTCCCCGGATATGAACTCGCCGGTCAGACGGTCGATGACAAAAAAGAAGCCGTTCTTCGGCGCCTGAACGATGACGTTACGCTCCCGCCCGTCGATCGTCAGATCCAATAACATCATGGGCTGCGTGGCTGTATAGTCCCAGTCGTCGCCGGGTGTCGTCTGATAGTACCAAACCAACTCACCATCGTCCGCGTTGAGGGCGAGGATGGAAGAGAGGTAGAGGTTGTCGCCGCCGCCCGGGCTTCGGATGTCGCGGTTCCAGGGAGCACCATTCCCGGTGCCCACGTACACCAAGTTGGCCTCCGGGTCGAAGGCGAACGTGTCCCAGGCCGAGCCACCGCCGCCGACCACCCACCACTCGCCGAACCACGTCTCCGCGGCCACCCGCATCGCTTCGCTCTCGAACCCGTCCGCTGGATTACCAGGCACGGTGTATGTGCGCCAGGCCTGTTCGCCCGTCTCGGTATCGTAAGCCGTGACGTAACCCCGAATGCCGTACTCCGCGCCACCGTTACCGATGATCACGTTCCCGGCGGCGATTCGCGGCGCGCCGGTGATGCTGTAGTCTTGCCCGGGAGGTGTGGTCTGCTGGACCCACTCCACCAAGCCCGTCTCCTTGTTCAGCGCCACCAGCCGTCCGTCCAAAAGCCCTGCGAACACATGGTTTTCATAAATCGCGAGCCCCCGGTTCACATCCCCGCAACAGACGCTCGGACCCCCGTTCCTCTCGTCGGGAATTCCGGGGTCCCACTGCCATATTTTCTCTCCAGTGCGGGCATCGAGAGCGAAGACGAAGCTGTGCGGTCCCGTTGCGTACATCACACCGTTCGAAACCAGCGGCGTCGTTTCGAGCCTCGCTCCGGCTTTGGGGATCTCCCAACTCCAGGCGAGCCCCAACCGGTCGATGTTGTCGGAGTTGATCTGATCGAGCGGGCTGTAGTGCGTTTCAGCCTGGTCTCTACCGTAGGTCAACCATTCCTCCGGAGCCGCCTCCTGCAACGCCAGGGCTCCAGGGCCGTCGGATTGTTGGGCGGCCGCCGGCTGCCCAGCGAAGGACCCGAGTGGCATGACAACACCCGCGAGAGCGCCGAGTAGGGCGACAACCAACCACCGATCGTTCGACGACCGATCTTTTCGAAGTGGACGCTGCATCATGGAATGGCTCCTTTTGGTGACCTTTAGCGGGGCGAAACACCCGGCCCTACAAAGCACCCGGTTCCCCCGTGGGGAATAGCGTAGGGTGGAGGGTCGGGGAAGGGCAAGAGGGGGCCGCGCTCGACGTATCGTTTGCGGACTTGTTTCCTGAGTTAACTAGTTAAGTCATCCTAGTATGAAACCATGCACAAGATCCAAAAACGCCTCAAGAAGTTTGAAATCCAACCCATGGGCCTCTTGGNGGCCAGGGNCAACGGAAAAAGCAATGNCAAGGGCGGCGGANNCGAAGAAGACCTACAAAGCAGTGATNTNCACAAGCAGGTTCTTCGCCGAGCNGAATCCATTCGTAGTCGNTGGCAAGATATCCCCAGCGTTTCCTCAANATTCAAACCGGGGTAGAGATTCAAACAGNGGGNGCCGGACTACAGCCCCAGAACGTTGGCCCGAAGCTTCGTCAGCCCCTGCTCCTGCGCCCAGATGTCCAACTCCACGGCGGCCAGCTCATCAACGAGAGGCACGGCGGTACCGTCCTGACGTAGATCCACCGTCTTGACGTATCGGGAGCACGTGGCGCAGGCATCGACCCTGACATGGGCGATGGAATCCGCTGTATGCACCGGAAGTTTGTCGGCCTCGGTCTCACGGCAGTGAGGGCAGGTGAGGCGCTGAAAGCGCCACTCTGTCGCACATATCGAGCACATCAGACTGCGATGACCGACGGCGTCGGGCAGATCTCGTAGTACGGCCACCTGGGGGGGCTCGCCGCATACGAAACAGAAGTTCTGGGTCCAATCCGTGGGCTGACTCGAGTCCGCTTGGGCGATCGAAGTGACTATGGGCTCGAGAAATGCCCGAGCGTAGAAATAGAAGTCTTCTTCTTGTTCTTCCCTGTCGTCCTCGACGTCTTCTCCCGTTTTCTCTGCCTTCCCCCAAGCGCCCAGAGCAGCGCGAAGCGGCTCGAGCTGCCGGTCATCGTCTCGAGAGAGCAGGGCGTGGGCGCCTGATTTGATCGTCTCGGTTCCGAACTCCGCCACGGTGGAGAGGAAATCGCGGAAGGGAAGGGCGAGTTCCTCAAGTGGGAGCCCTGGGACGCGTAGCCGGGGGAACTCACCCTCACGAGATTGGATGAGCCCTGACCAGTCGCTTACGGGCACGCGGTCCGCCAAGCTCTCCTGTGCCTCGGTGAGCCCCACGTAGAACGAGAGAATCTCCTCCGCGTGGGGGGTGTGAGGGAGAAGGTGGATGGCCCGCGCGCGACGGAGGCGCCAGGGATCTCCGCCGGGGGTCAAGGGCTGTCTGGGCTCAAGGCCCGGACTGGTCTTTCTGCCAAAGCGGATGGTGGAGCTTGGCCCAGGCGCGCGACACGGATCCGTGAAGCATTCCCCGGAGGGTTCCCGGATACGCGACCGTGCCGAGGTACACGTGCACGATCAAGAGCAGGCCGCCGCCCACCGTGGAGAGGTAGTGGACGAGGCGCATGCTGTTCACGACACCGCCGTAGAACGGACCCACGCCTAGGACACCCCCGGGTAACCACATGGGAATTCCCGACACGATGTACGCGATGCCGAGAAGCGCCATCGACCAGAAGAACAGCTTCTGACCGGCGTTGTATTTACCCGCCGGAGGGACGTTGTCCTTGTCGTGGACGGCGTAGTGCTTGATCGCCTTCAGCCACGCCCGGTCCTGGTCCTGGATCCCCATCTCCTTGGCCCACATGGCGAACATGACCGCCATCGACACTGTGAAGAGGACGCCCATCCACGGGTGCAGGACGCGAGCGGTCGATCCGCCCCCGACGAGGTTGGTGATCCAAAAGAGCCGTGGGTGAGAGAAGGCCAGCCCGGTGAAGAGGAGAAACACGAAGGAGAGGCCGGCCACCCAGTGGGTGACCCGCTCGGCGTACGTGAAGCGCTTGAGGTCGCTGGGGTCGTTCATGCGTTGGCCCCCCCGCCCTGGGGCGGCCTCCTGCCGCCTTCGCCGCCGTCCATTCCTGTTCCACCGCCGTCCGGCTCAGACCTGGCACCGGCAGGAACGGGATGCGCCGCTTCCACCGTCTCCGACTCAGGCTCTTGAGGCCCGAATCCAAGGTAGTGAAGCGCCGTGGCCAGGAGTCCGAGGCCGAGCGCGGAGGCGCCGAGCTGCCTGAGATTCCCCAAGGCGGCGAGGGCGCCGGGGGCGGCCGTGGGATTGGCCGGAAGATCGTATTCGTCGAGTTGGTCTCCGTGTGGCACCACGTACATCATGTGCGTGCCGCCCACGCCGGCCGGGTCGTAGAGGGCGGCGTTGTCGAAGCCTCGCCCTCGCAG
>PCCM01000064.1 GCA_002731735.1 Gemmatimonadota bacterium
CTCGGGATTACCTGACCGGCTCTTGAACTCCGCCCTAGGGACGGCATCCGGAATTTCGTCGAAGTTGATCCCGTCTGGCGAGGTAAGCGACGCCTCCGGGACCCCCGCCGCGACTAGCGTACATCCCGAGAGCGTGGCAATTATGCTCCCGATAGCTATGCACCGTATATGTTTACTAGTACGGGTCTTAAGATATATGACATAATGTAATATAGAGATATGTCTCCTCCACCATCTGGGACCATCTCGGGGCCACCTCAGCGCCTTCCACGACCGCGGAGATCAACATGGCGCGATCAGGGCTTCCTAGCTAGGACGGCGATCCGGCGCCTCAAGATGGGGACCCACTCTTGAAACACTCGCTCCATCGATCGCAGGCCAATCAGATGTGATTCTGCGTAATAGGCTCTCTCCACCGCGAACCCCACATTCGTGACCATGGTCTTCAAGCGTTTCATGGACTTGTAATCCACGTGGCTCACATCCCGCTGCAGAACGATGTTCCGCGCCTTGAGCATCTCCAGGAAATGCCCGCGATGCGGAGTCCACAGGCTGAGCCGGCCCCCCTTCTTCAAGACCCGAAAGGCCTCGGCGACCACCGCCTCCGAATCTTCGGGATAGAGGTGCTCCACGAGATCCGCCCCGATCACGAGGTCGAAGCTCTCCGCGCCCAGCCCCGTGTTTCGGGCGTCCGCGCAGAGGAATGACACGCCGTCGATCCGTCTCTGGGCCAGGCGCTGTTCGCACAGATCGATGCTCGTCTGGCTGAAGTCCACCCCTATGATCTCCCCGACTCGGGGGCCGAGCGCCCAACAAAACGTGCCCCACCCACAGCCCACATCCAAAACCCGCTCCTCGGGGCCAGGATCGTAAATCTGCAGGACCTTGTCGATCCGGTATTTCTGGAAGGGGCTGTCGAGATCCTGGAGGTGTTCAGTTCGGCCCTCGAAATAGTCGCTCCGATCGTAGAACTCGCGACCAATCCTCTCCTCGGTCATCGCGCCATCACCGCTTGTAGCGCGGACGCGATCCTGTTCGTGGCATCGGGGCGTGCCCGCTCCCGGCTCGTACGATCATCGTGTGGTCCGAAGTGAATCGGCTCCGCATAACGAATGATGACCGGCTCCCTTCCAAACCCCAGCTTGAACCAATTCATGTGCCCCCAGCGGGGCAAAATCTCATAGGTGCCGATCAATCCGCACGGGATTACCGGTACGCCGGCCTTCAGCAGGAAGCTGATGGTGCCGCATCTCAGCGGCTGAAGCTTACCGTCCCAGGAACGCTCCCCTTCGGCGAAGACACCTACACCCTCTCCTCTCTCGATGAGGCGGAGCGCCACCCGGACGGATTGTGGGTCAATCTGATAACGCCGTGTGGGAACAGCGCCCACCCTCGGCGCGAGCCAGGCCATGAGCCGGGTCCTGAATACCGAACTTTTCGCCAACGTGAAGATGAGGCGCGGGCAAAACGTGTGAAGGAGCAGCGAATCCAAGTCACTTTGGTGGCTGAGAACGAGGAAGAAGGGCCCCTTTTCGGGGACGTTATCTTCGCCCTCGAACCGAATCTTCATCCGTGCTCGAAAGTAGAAGCTCATCGTCCATCGAAGCACTCGATACAGCACCATCGGGTGTTCCCCCGCCGGCCGCTCCGTCATCGGTCGCTCCCAATCGGCAGCCATTCAGTAACGACGCGAGGCTTGAACTCGATGACGGACCGCCCCTTCTCCCTGTAGAAACACCTCAGCGCGAGGCACAGCAGATCCTCCCAGCGCTTCGCGGAGTCGTCAACGAACTCGAATTGATACAACTGGCCCCTCTCCAGGGTGACCTGCACGGCCCCGGAGCTGATCTGAACTCCCCGAATATCGCCCAGAAGACAAGAAAAGCCCTCGCCTCCGGCATCGGAATCTACACCATCACGTCGGACCGCGGCCTTACCGTCCGGCGTGAAGGTCAACGACTTTCCCTCCAGCCTGATCAGCCCTTCTCCCCTCCAAGAAATGCGTTCCGAAAATCCGATAACCTCACCCCAGCACCGGATGACGTCGTATCCCCCGGCAGTACCAAACGCGACCCTCGCCTCGCGGAGCAAGCTCTCCTCACTCGAGCCTGTACCCCGCTCCCTTCCCGTGCCCGGCCCGCCCATCTTTTCCAGATCGGCGAGAAGACTGGTCGCGGAAGCCTTCTCAACCGGACCCTGCGGTGGGTGCACGAGGATGAGCGATCCCCTACCCTGCTGGAACCCGGTCCCACAGGAAGAACACTTCGCCCTCCCTTTACGACCCCCCAGGGGGTCGTGGCCACACCGCGGGCAGCGGTAAAGCATATGGTGGATCGGCATATGACAACTCGACCGGCCTAGAGACGGCCGAATAAATCGAGGAATCGCAGCTTCCACACCTTCCATATCGCCTCGCGGACGATCTTCTTCGACATCTTGGATTCGCCCGACTCCCGCTCCTCGAAGACGATCGGGACTTCCATCAACGTAAAGCCCTTACGCCAAGCCCGGAGCTTGAGTTCGATCTGGAACGTGTAGCCGTTGGATTCGATTCGGTCAAAGTCCAGGCTCTCCAACACCTTTCGCCCCCAGCAATTGAAGCCGCCCGTGGCGTCCCTCACCGGAAGGCGTGTCACGAATCGAGCATACCAACTCCCGAAGTANCTGATCAGGAGGCGGTTCATGGGCCAATTGATCACGTTGACACGACCACCGACGTAGCGAGATCCAAGNACGACATCGAACTCGCGGGCCCTGTCGATGAGCTGGGGCAGCGCATTCGGCCGATGNGAAAAGTCTGCGTCCATTTCGAAGAAGAGTGCATAATCCCGCTCCAGTCCCCAACGGAACGCGGCAATATAAGCTTTCCCGAGCCCTTGTTTTCCGGATCGGTGAAGGACATGTACGCGATCGGATTCTCGGCTCAGTGCGTCCGCGAGGTCACCGGTGCCGTCGGGCGAGTCATCATCCACCACGAGGACGTCGATGCGTGGGTCCTGTTCCAGGACACGAGGGACGATACGAGGTATGTTGTCTGCCTCGTTGTACGTGGGGATGATGACGACAAAACGTGCGTCCTGATCACTCACGAGGTCGTCTCCCCAGTCCCCTCGGACGTCCCTTCAGATCCAAGCCAGCCAGCCGCCAGAAGCGCGGCCGGGATCAACTCTATCGCGGTGGTCCAGAGCCTGGCGATAACAGCCAACACAGTTGCGTCCTCCCCCGCCATGATGGGTTGTAGCAGAACCACCAGGACTCCCTCCCTAATCCCGGCTCCGGCCGGGGCAAAAATTGCGACGTATCCGACCACGTAGGCCGCGGCAAAGGCCGGACCCACTTGCCGGAAGGTCTGCCATTCACCGAAACTCAGGTAAAGTAGCCAAAAGGCGGTCGCGTAGATCCCCCAATTCAGCACGTAGAGGACCAACCAACGAAGACCAGCGTTTCCGCTGCCCAGCCCGTCAACCGGTGGATCGGAGCGCGTGAGCCGGAACCAAAATGCCACGACGCGTCGAAAGAATCGTGGCACGACGACCAGCGTAATGATGGTCAGAGCGGCTCCGATGCTGGCGACCAGCCCCCCCCACCCGATCTGTCGCCAGAGCTCGTTGGCCCCAAAGAGTGCTCCGATCCCCACGAGGACGGCGGCCAAGAGGGCAATACCCTGCCCTAGAATGGCGGCGCCGGTAGCCACGCTCGCTTGAACACCCTCCCGCTTCGCCAGGTAGGCCAGTCCGGCGATCTGCCAGATCTTGCCGGGCACATAGCGCCCCAAGTTCGCCACCATGAACACGCGGACGGTCGTCCAGACGGGCAACCGGGGGCCCCCAAGATCTCGCACAAGTCTGCCCCACAGCGTGGCTGACCACAAATAACCCAGGACCAGAAGCGCGCATGACGACACGAACAGGACTGGGCGGGGCCGCCACTCACCCGGATCCAGCGTCCGGAGGAGAGCGAGGTCTACCCCAACCCGATCGAAGATGAACCAGGTAACGACTACGGTGAGGCCGAGCTGGATTATCGGAGGGCCGAATTTCTTCACTCGGCCCGGCGCTCCGCTCTCCCTCGGCTTCGTATCCAGTCCAGGCCGATCAGGCCAGCCACCACCGTCAGGCTGAGCAGCGTAAGACGTAGGCTCCATCGGAGCTGGTCGGAATCGTAGTAGAAGTCCACCGTGTGCTCGCCTGATGGGATCGGTACGGCTCGCAGCGAGTGGTTCGCCCTCAGTACTGGAACTTCTTCATCTCCGACTCGGGCCTTCCATGCCGGGAACCAGTTGTCTGCTAAAACCAGGAGGGTCGGTCGGTCGGCGCTCACCCGAAGTGTCACGTTGTTGTTGTTGCGCTCGACCCACTCGACGGTCCCCTCCACCTCCCCACCCGGGAGATCGATCGGAGGTGGGTCCGAAAGCACCACCTGGCGCGCGGGATCGAACTCAGGGGAAATCAGGTAGGCCATCGCCTGTTCGTCGGGCAAGACCACCGCGTCAGCCACGAGGCGAGCCCGCGGAAGGTCCGGAAACCCGTACACCGATTCGTAGGGCCGTCCCTGAACGGTCGTAGAATTCAATCTTCGAAGGTTGTTGGTGATGTCCGCCGGCAGGCCGAGGTCCGCCGGAGCACCGAGCTGATCCGGCCAGAGCACATACCGTACGTTAAGCATCCGGAGAACGTTGGAGCTGGTGAGGAGGTTGATCGGGAGCTGGCTCCCCGCCATCCCGATGAGATCCCTATAACGTGCGAGATCATTCGGATGATGCCCCCCCGCTAATTCGAGTCCGAACATACCAGGACGGACGTCCTGGCCGTTCTGCCCCCGCATCGAAAACACGCGGAACGGGTCCTCTTGACGCTGCCGCTCCAGGAGAAAATCGATGTTGGGATCCGGCGCTCGAAACGCGGTAAAGTCCCGGGTCTCGATGAACGGCATGTCGACACGGATCAAATCCACGGAGATGAGCACTCCGAATGCCACCACAGCCCCCAGCGGCGCAAGTCGAGCCGTGCGGAGTCCCCAGGCAAGACCCGCCGTCGCGATGGCGAATACCACCGCGTACATGAAACCACGTACGATAAACGGCTCAGCATTAGCGAGAATCTGCGCTGCCTGGTCGGGCATATTCCGATAGACGGCAAAGCTCCAGAAAGACGTCAAACCGCCCGAGGAGGCAAGCACGAATCCCACCAAGGCCATACTCGAGGCGATCCATAGGAAACGTCCCGGCCGAACCCAGTCGGCTTCGCTCCCTTTTCGCTCGAGGTCGAGGAGTCGCTCGACACCGAAGGCCATCAAGGTCACTACCGAAAAACCAAAGAGGAAAATGGCAAGCGAAGGTGACCGGAAGAGATCGACCCCCGGTACAATTTCGTAGAAAAGGCGCCATACGGGTGTATGGATGCCAAGGCCAAAAAGGAGCGCCACCCCTCCCAGTGCAGCCAGAAAGAGCCTGAGTGATCGTTGAGCCCCTCCGAAGAAAGACACACCCGCCAGAAGCAAGACGACGAGCCCGACGTATTCGTGGTTTCCCTTGAAGCCATTCCGTCCCCAGTACGTTCCCCGAGCCCACTCCGCATTTCCGGAACTGACGCCCACGAACTCAGGGACGGCGAGCGCCACCACCTCCTCGGGGTGGAGGGAAAAGGAACTCCCGTAGGCCCTCGATTCCTCTGCACTCGCGTCGGTGGTTGTGGCGGTCCGCCGTGAGTGTTCCACGACGTATGAAACAGCAGGAATAAACTGGACGGCAGCCACACCGGCACCCAGCAGGGCGGCGCTTACGAAAATCACGAAGCGGGTCACGGCGACACGATGGCTCTTCGAGCCTCCATTCCTGTGGCCCGTACGCTCACTCTCTCGAGAAGCAGTTTCCTTCGCACCGTCTTCACGCCACATCAGCACAGTGCGAAGGAGCACATAAGCCCCCACACCGCCGAACAGGAAGTAGGCCATCTGAAAATGCGTCGTGAGCATGACCGCGCCTACCACCACCGAAACCGATGCAATGGACTTCATATCACCGCGCACGAGAAACGATTCGGTAACCCAGAAGAGGAGCGGTGCAAGCGCCGTTACGAATATCTTGCCGTCTCCTCCTACGAGAACAAGACTGACCATGAACGGAGCCATCCCATAAGCCAACCCGGCCAAGAGCGCCGAGGGTTTCGACAACCCGAGACGCCGGATCCAGCCGTACATGAAAATCCCGGCAAAGAACACGTGGAACACGAGCTTCCACCCGAGCGCACGATACGGATCCAACAACAAGAGGAGCAGCGCACTCGGGGGGTAGAGCGAATCGCCACCGGCGAGCGACTCCAGAAAGGGCGTCCCACCAAGGATGATCGGATTCCAGAGTGGAAAGCCTCCGCCCGACATCACGTTGGCGTAGAACTCACGCACCATGTACCCGAGGGCCAACGTGTCGGAGCCGTACAGCATGTCCCGCGAGAACACGAAACTACGGAAGAGAAAAAGAGTGAGGGCTCCATAAACGACCGGCGGAACCCACGAGGGAATTTGAACCCCGCCGCCGGCGGAAGCGGACGCCGACTCGACGCGCTCCGGCCGCTCGCGGGTCTTCCTCTTCTTCTTGGCCATTAGAAGCTAGCCTTCACTCTCCCCTGAAGGTTTCCGTACTTGCTCCCGGCCCCGGACGAGGAGGCTCTCATACACTTCCAGATGCCGATCTACGAGGCGAGCGTTGCTCCAACGCTCCACCACTCTGGATCGAGCCGCCGCACCAAGCGCTTTGAGGTCGTCACGTCCAAGAAGTGCGGTCACGGCGGCGGCGAGCGCCGTGGGGTTGCCCGCTTCGAAAAGCGCCCCCACATCGTGGTCGACGATCTCCGGAAGCCCGCCAACCTCCGAGGCCGCGACGGGAAGCTCGCACGCCATCGACTCCAGAGCCGCTACGGACGTGGCTTCCATCAAGGACGGGAAGACGGCCAACTCCGCTGAACTCAATAACCCCGGCATCTCGTCGTGTCCACGTGCACCCAGAAACTGGACACGCTCCCCCAACGACAGGTTTGCAGCCAACGCCTCCAGTTTCCGCCGTTCGGGCCCGTCCCCTACGATCACGGCCTCGACGTCGAGGTGTTCGGTGATCAGGGGCATCGCCTTGAGAAAGAACTCGACGCCATTCTTCTCGAAGAGGCGCCTCGGAACGATGATACGACGACGAGTGGCAGGTGGGAGTAAGGGCTCGCAACGCCGAAAGATGTCCGTCTCCACACCATTGGTCAGCGGTTCTACCGAAACGTCCGGCGCCAGCCCTTCCGCCACATGGGCGATCTCGGCACTCGCGGCAAGATTGTAATCGGACCAGGCAAGAAGACGTTGAAAGATCGGCCCCCAGAAGGGACTGGCGGCTCTCTTCAGGAAGTGCGAAGTGTGCCACGTCGAGACCAAGGGAATACCACCGATTTTCTTGGCCACGACTCCGGGCAGCACCGATTGGAAGGCCTGCGCGTGCACCACGTCTGCTTCCCGAGCGATCAGGCCCAGCCTCGGTGTGGACATGCCCCCGTGTACGGCCCATCCGAGCGGATTTCGCGCCGGAAGCCAGGTCCTCCAGACGTCGATGCCGTCCATGACTTCGTGAGCAGGCAGCCCCGACTGTGAACGCGACGTAACCACCGACACGCGACAACCCCTGCTCTCGAGGCCTCGGCAGAGGTAGTGCACGTGACTCTCCAATCCACCCACCTCCGGAGGGAAGTAGATGCAGTGCATCACAATGTTCACAGGGCGGCCCAATACCTCATGGCACGCTCCAGCCCGTCATGGACCGCCCCAGTCAGTCGTCGAGCGCGATTCGTCGTTGAGCACCGAAGAAACGATATCCACGATCCGCTCCCCTGCCCCACCGTCGCCGTAGGGGTTGGCGGAAGACACGGCCCGGGTTCCGTCCTGAGCGCTCGAGAGGATTCGCCTTCCCTCCTCGAGAATTTTTTCCGGGTCGGTCCCGACTAGGAGCGCGACGCCGGCCTCGACCCCTTCCGGGCGTTCCGTGACGCTCCGCAATACGAGCACGGGCGTGCCAAATGTGGGTGCTTCTTCCTGAATACCACCGGAGTCCGTGAGAACCAGATGGGCGCCCTGGAGCGCCAACACCAAGTCACGGTAGCCCAAGGGCTCGACCAGATCGATTCGAGGATGGTCGCTGAGCAACTCTTCGGCCGGCTCCACCACATTGGGATTCGGGTGGACCGGATAGAGAAGACGGACGTCTTCGTGCTCGTCGACCAGGGTCCGGGCGGCGTGAAAGACATCCCTGAGCGGCTGCCCGAAGGATTCCCTCCGATGTGCAGTCAGCAGAACAAGGCGGCTCCGCTCCTCCTCCAAGATGGATTTCAAGCGTGGTGCCTCCGCCGCTCCCTCCATGGAGGCGATGCGCATCAGGGAATCCACGACCGTGTTCCCGGTGACGTAGACCTGGGAGGGCTCGATCCCCTCGGCCAAGAGATTGTCTCGAGCCTCGGTGGTCGGGGCAAAAAATAGATCGGTCAGAACATCCGTGAGTCGCCGGAACATCTCCTCGGGAAACGGCGCCCATTTGTTGCCCGAACGGAGTCCAGCCTCGACGTGCCCCACTCTCGTCTTTTCGAAAAAAGCCACCAGGGACGAGAAGAACACCGTCGCCGTGTCTCCCTGCGCGAGAAGCAGGTCGGGCTCATACTCCGCGACCACCCCAGCAACCCCGGTAAGACACCCCTGAGCCACGTCGTAGAGGCTCTGCCCCTCCCGCATGATTTCGAGATTGTAGGCGGGGCGGAGGTCGAGGGCATCGAGAACCTGGTCGACGAGATCGTCGTGCTGTCCCGTGAGCAGCAACCGGCTATCCAACCCCGGTTTCTGCCTCAGCGCCGCCACCACCGGTGCCATCTTGATAGCTTCGGGCCGCGTTCCGACCACCACCAGGACGCGCGGTGGAGAAGTTTCGGGAGTGGTCAACGATCTCCGCGCCTGAGGGAGTCCACGTCTTCTCGCAGTTGAGCGATCATCTCCGCGATCAAGCCGAATCCGAAGAGCAGGAAACCGACGGTCTCCAGCAGGATGACCAGATAGAGCGGTAACCTAGATCCAGAATCCGTTCCGAAACGGAGGATAAACGCCACCACACCCACGACTATCCCCAGCGTGATGAGGGCCATTCCAGTGAACCCGAAGAGGATCAGCGGCTTTCGGGAAAACAAGAGCAGGAACCAGACGGACACCAGATCGATGATGCCGGCGCCGATCCGAAACAGTCCCGTGTACTTCGAGGTGCCCGCCCGGCGAGGATGAAGCTCAACGTCGATCTCACTCACAGAATACCCACGTGCGTGCGCTAGGACGACAAAAAAACGATGCCAGTCATGCCGAAGGGAGATCTCGTCGAGAATGCACCTGCGAAATGCCTTCATCGAGTTCAGGTCAGAAACGGGGACCCGGAAGATTCGTCGGCTCAACCCATTATAGAACGATGAAACCACCCTCTTGCCGTAAAACCCGATTTTTCGCCCGGTCACAATATCCCATCCGGCGTGCAGTTTCTCGAGAAACCGTGGAATCTGGTCGGGCAAATGCTGGAGATCCGCGTCGAACAGGACCAGATAGGTCCGTTCCGTCGCGCGGGACGCGGTGATCATCGCCTCCGTCTTGCCGAGATTCGTCGGATGGCGCAGAACCTTCAACAGAGGCCAGCCACCGGCTTCTGTCTCTACTAGATCGGCGGTTCCATCTGTGGAGCCGTCATCCACGAACAAAACTTCGCCGCTCAGTTCGTGACGCTCGAACGTTGCGCGCAGTTCAGAGATCAACGCGGGAACGACTGGCGCCTCGTTGAAGGCAGGGATGACCACCGCAAAGTCATGGCGAGCTTCGGCGGTCAGGCTCACTCCGGCTTCACGCCCCAACGCCGGCAACTCCATCAAACACGCTTTCGCATACGTGCGGGAAGAACGCCGAGCTGATCCCGGTACTTCGCTACCGTCCTTCTAGCGATCTTGACTCCGTTTGTCTTGAGGAGCTCAACGATTTTCTGGTCCGTCATCGGCTTATGGACATCTTCTTCTTCGACCATCTTCTGAATCTTGTCCCTGACGCTCCTCGCCGAGATGTCTTCACCGCTGGTCGTGGCCAACCCGCTCGAAAAGAAGTACTTCAACGGCAAAACCCCCCGTGGCGTCTGTACGAATTTCTCATTCGTGACCCTCGATACCGTGGACTCGTGCATCTCGATGTGATCGGCGACTTCCCGGAGTGTTAGTGGTCGCAAGTGCTGGACGCCGTTCTCGAAGAAACTACGCTGCCGGTCTACGATGAACCCCATGACCTTCAGCATCGTCTGGCGGCGCTGCTCGATCGCCTGAATCATCCAGTTCGCCGAGTTGAGCTTTCTCGAGACGAATTCTTTGTTTTCACCCGTGAACATCTCTTTGTTCCGCGCCAGGGCCTGATAGGATCGCGCAATCCGTAGCCGGGGGAGACTCGTGTCGTTGACAAAGACCATGTACTCGCCCTCGATCTTCTCGACGATGAGATCAGGCACGATGTATCGTTCCGGATCGGGCGAGTACTTCATGCCGGGCTTGGGATCGAGCTTGGCGATTTCGTCGGCCACGCTCTGAACCTCGACCGGCTTCAGCTCCATCTCTTTTGCCACGTCAGCCCAACGGTGGCTGACCAGATCGTCGAAGTACCTCTCCGCGATCTCATAGGTTAGCGAATTTTCCCTCCCGAGCATCCGCAGTTGAATCAGGATGGACTCTCGAAGATCTCGCCCGGCCACTCCAGGCGGATCGAAGCCCTGAACCACCCGCAGCATCACTTCGGCTTCGGGCAGATGGTAGGGTTTGAACAGCTCATCCAACTCCTCCTTAGCTTCCTGCAGAGCCTCCCGTTGGGCTTCTAGCTGAGCTTCCCCGAGTTCATACGCGAATGCGGCCCGCCACCCAGTTGCAGCGTGCGGAGGACATGCAGAAGATCAGGCTTCGT
>PCCM01000065.1 GCA_002731735.1 Gemmatimonadota bacterium
TACCCACTTCACGTCCCCTATTCGGCGGTATCCGGATCTCTGGCTTCACCGGGTTCTCGTGCACACGCTCGTCGAGGGTCACGCTGTTCCGGAACACTGGGAGGGACCGGGTCTCAAGGACAGAGCCGAGCGTTGCAGCGTACGCGAAAGGGTCGCTGAGGCAGCCGAAAGAGAAAGCGTGGACCTTAAAAAGGTCGAATACATGGAGCGGCATCTCGGAGACGACTTTTTCGGCACAGTTTCCGGCGTCACTTCCTTCGGGATTTTCGTTCTCCTCGATGACGTATTCGTGGAAGGATTGGTCCACGTGAACAGCATGAATGACGATTATTACATCTTCCGCCAGGACCGATACCTATTGGTCGGAGAACGGTCCCACCGTACCTTCCGTCTTGGGGATCGCTTGAGAATACGGGTGGCCCGGGTCGATAAGGAGGAACGTTTTATCGATTTCGTCATTGTAGATTCGACGAAAAGGGCGACGAAACACCTTCCATCTCCCTAATCGCAAGGCGGTATGTCCGCACAGTCGATTGTGTACAGAGGTTCGTGGCCCGGAAAGTGGTCTGACCTAGTTTCCCGGTTCTGCGCACGGCACGAACTTCACCTCGAGACGGCGGAGGGAGTCGAGGAGGTGCACGCGTTCGTAAACCGTGCGTTCCCCTCCTGTCTGGTGTTGGAGGGCACGAGCGATACTGAAGAGGCGTTCGCTCTTTGCTCCGATCTGAAGAAGGACCCGTTCACCGCAGTGGTACCCATTGTGGTGCTCGTTCTAGCCGATCAGGTTGACCTGACCCCCGACTGGCTGGCGGCTGGGTCCGACGAAGTGGTTTCTGAAGCCCAATCGGAGCGGGAACAAGACCTTCGTCTCGAGTTGGTCGTCCGGCGCGCTCGACGGGATGTCTCCGTGCATCCCACGACTCGGCTTCCAGGAACTGTCCAAATCGAGCGAAATATCGGTTTCCGTCTCAGTAATCATGAGGAATTCGCTGTGTGTTACGCGGATCTGGACAACTTCAAGGAGTTCAACGATCGGTACGGATACAACCACGGAGATCATGTAATTTTGCTGCTGTCGCGGATCCTCAGGGACGTGGTTCGCGGGCTTGCTCCGGATGGATTCGTGGGCCACATCGGAGGAGATGACTTTATTTTCATCGTCAACATGAAATATCTTGAAGGATGTTGCGACGAAATCATCTATCTGTTCGACGAACTGATCCCGTATCAGTATACGGCGGAGGACCGTCGCGCAGGTTATTTTCTGGGGAGAGACCGCCGGGGCAGCATTCGGCGAGTCCCGTTGATGACACTTTCCATCGGCGTCGTCACGAACCAGATACAACCATTTACACACACGGCTCAGGTGAGTGAGTTGGCTGCGGAAATGAAGACCTACACGAAGTCGCTACCAGGGTCTGGCTACGCAGTGGACCGCCGACGGCTGTTCAAAGAAGAAATCGAGCAGCCATGACCATCACAGTTTGATGCCCCTTTCGGGCACTGAATATGTTTTCTGGGGTTCTCCCTGGGGTCGTCCTTGCGGACGGCCCCTTCTTGCGTTGAACAGACGCGACACCGGAATAACGAGAGAGCGGCGACGATGAGCAAAGAAGGACTCCAGCGGTTGGACGCGGTCTCCGGACGTATCTCCGACCTTCGGGGGTACCTTTGACGTCGTTGGAAAGACCGCTCGGATTGAAGTGCTGGACAAGGAGATGGCTGGTTCGGGGTTCTGGGATAATCAGGATCAAGCGCGCGAGGTCATCGTCGAGTCGAATCGCCTGAAGAGTTGGGTTGACCCCTGGAAAGAACTGGACGAGAAGTCCTCGGAGCTCGTTGAACTTGGAACGCTCCTGGAGGCAGAGTCGGACGATGATCTCGAGGCGGAATGGCTCGCCGAGATCGGGGAGGTCGAACGCCGGAGCGAGGCGCTCGAGGTGCGCACGATGCTCCAGGGATCCGACGATCATCGGGGCGCCCTGCTTACCGTGCACCCAGGTGCGGGCGGCCTGGAGTCCCAGGACTGGGCCGAGATGTTGACTCGCATGTACATGCGGTGGGCCGAGCGTCATGGGTACAGCGTCAACGTGCTCGACCTACAGCCCGCAGAGGAAGCAGGGATCAAGAGCGCAACGTTGGAGGTGTCAGGAGACGACGCCTACGGGTATCTCAAGGCGGAGAAGGGAGTGCACCGCCTCGTGCGTATTTCGCCCTTCGATGCCCAGTCGCGGCGGCACACTTCGTTCGCGAGTGTGTTTGTATATCCTGAGGTCGATGACACGATCGAGATCGAAATCGACGACTCCGATCTGCGGGTCGATACGTTCCGTGCCTCTGGCGCAGGCGGGCAGCACGTGAACAAGACGGATTCGGCGATCCGGATCACTCACATTCCCACGGGAATCGTGGTCTCTTGCCAGCAAGAGCGGTCCCAGCACAAGAATCGTGCGACGGCCATGAAGATGCTCAAAGCCGGACTCTACGAGCGCGCCCTGGAAGAACGGGAAAAGGAGAAGGCTGAGCTCGAATCGACGAAGACGGAGATCGGCTGGGGGAACCAGATCCGCTCCTACGTTTTTCAACCGTATACCATGGTCAACGATCACCGCACCGAATTGAAAGTCGGCGACGTGAGCAAAGTGATGGATGGCGACCTCGATCCGTTTATCGAGGCCTACTTGAAGCAATCCACCGGGCAGGGAGCCGCAAAGTGACCAAGGCTTCGCAGGGCACCGAGGTGGAAGGACTCGCGTCCGAAGAGCTCAGCCAGGTGAGACAACACCGTCACGACAAGCTGGAGGCGATACGAGAGCGGGGCCTCGAGCCTTACGCCTATAGCTACGACCGGACCCATCTCGCGGGGGAAGCCGTTTCGCTCTTCGGTCAGGCGGAGCAGGCAGGCGCACTCGACGAGAACGGACAGGCGGAGGTCGTTTCGGTCGCCGGACGTATCACGAGCTACAGGTCCCACGGGAAGAGCGCGTTCGCACATGTCGAGGATCGCTCCGGCCAGGTCCAGATCTATTTTCGAAAGGACGTGTTGGGGGATGAACCGTTCGGGGCGCTCGAGCTACTCGATCTTGGCGATTGGATCGGCACGGAGGGAGTACTCTTTCGTACGCGCACTGGGGAAGTCACGGTAAGAGTACAGGACTGGACACTGCTCGCTAAATCCTTGCGACCGCTCCCGCTCGGGAAGACGGAGACGGATGCGGAGACCGGGGAACGGAGTACGTTCAGTGGGTTCTCAGACAAGGAAGTCCGGTACCGTCAGCGCTATGCCGATCTCGCAGTCAATCCCGAAGTCCGGGAGGTATTCCGCACCCGGGCCAAGATCATTTCGAAGCTTCGGAGCTTCTTGGACGGTGAGGACTTCTTGGAAGTTGAAACACCAGCCCTTCAGCCNTTGTATGGTGGGGCGGCAGCGCGTCCGTTCCTCACGAAACACAACGCATTGGACCGGACGCTTTACCTTCGAATCGCNGACGAGCTCTACCTCAAGCGCCTCATCGTGGGGGGCCTGGAACGTGTCTATGAGATCAGCAAGGATTTTCGAAACGAGGGCATCGATCGACTCCACAACCCCGAATTTACGATGCTCGAATTCTACCAGGCTCTTATCGACTATGAAGGCTTGATGGACTTGACGGAGCGTATGTTGGCGGAAGTGATCCAAGCTGCGACGGGTTCGCTCGAGGTCGTCTATCAAGGTCAAGAGATCGACTTCACGGGACCCTACGAACGCGTGCGCATGCTGGGCAGCCTCTCCGACGCCCTGGGCGCTGATGTCGCGGTACTTTCCGCCGACGATCTGCGATCCCATGCCGAGCGTCTGAAGGTTCCTGATCTCGAGGGGGCAGGCTGGGGCAAGCTCATCGACAAACTTTTCGGGGAGCTCGTGCAACCGAACTTGATCCAGCCCACCTTTGTGATGGATCACCCAAAGGAGCTCAGTCCCCTCGCCAAGCCTCACCGAAACGACCCCGACCTCACCGAACGTTTCGAACTCTTCGTGGCGGGCGAGGAAATTGCCAATGCGTTCTCGGAGCTGAATGATCCCATCGACCAAAAGCAGCGCTTCCAAGACCAGGCCGGGCTCGAGGAAGCCGGTGACGACGAGACACATCCGATTGATGAGGACTACGTGAGGGCTCTGGAGTATGGGATGCCCCCGACCGGTGGGTTGGGCATGGGGATCGATCGGCTGACCATGCTCCTCACAGATCAACCGTCGATTCGCGACGTGATCCTCTTCCCTACACTCCGCGACGCCTGATGTCTTCCCGTGCTCCGAGGCGAGGGCTGGAGTGGTACGTCGCCCGGCGCTACCTGTCGTCCAAGGGCGGCAGCCGCCTCTTTTCCCTCATCACCTGGATCGCGCTGGGTGGGGTGACCGTGGGCGTCAGTGCGCTCGTGGTCGTGATTGGCGTGATGTCGGGGATGCAGGAAGATCTGCTGGGCAAGATCCTTGAGTCTTCTCCTCACGTGCTGGTGCAGCAGGCCGGTGGCAGCCTCCGAATGGACAATTGGGAGGCGGTCGCCGATCGAGTCCGGAAGGTCGAAGGTGTCGTGGCAGTCGCCCCCTGGCTCCTCAGTTCGGTCACCGTGATGCGGGGAGACTATTCCCAATCTGCAGACATGTTCGGTGTGGCCCTCGATCCCGGAGGCCCCACTGTGACCGAAATGGAGACCCAGATCCAGGAGGGCGTCCTCGACCTAGGCCCTACAGCGTCGGGGCTCCCGCCCGTTGTGATGGGAAATCGGCTAGCGGCGCGCTTGCGGATGCTCACTGGCGACACGCTCACGCTGATCGCTTACGAGAACACCAAGTACGACCTGATGGGGATGCCCACCCCCGCTACACGTCCGTACGAATTCACGGGAACGTTTACGACCGGCATGTACGACTACGACATCAAGAACATCTACGTACCGATCGAGGCCGCGCAGGAGCAGTTGGGCATCCTGCAGGGCGACCGAGTTGGTGGGCTCGGAGTGCGAGTCTTTGATCCCAACGAAGCGGGACGGGTGTCCGATTCCATCCAGGTTGCTCTCGGTTACCCCGAGTTCGTGTCGACCAGTTGGAGCGTGACGAACAGGGCCCTCTTCTCGGCTCTCGAGCTCGAGAAGCTGGCCATGTACCTGATCCTCACGTTGATCGTCGTGGTCGCCGCGTTCAACATCGTGAGCACTCTGGTGATGGTCGTGGTGGACCGTACCCGAGAGATCGGCATTCTCAAATCCATGGGCATGACCGACCGGATGATTCTCCGGGTTTTCATGATCCAGGGGCTCTCCATCGGAGTCATCGGTACGACCGCGGGTGCGATTCTCGGATTGGTCGCCGCNTGGGTGTTGGACACGTTCGAGATCATCAAGATTCCCGCGGAAGTGTATTTCGTCGANAACCTACCGGTNTCGATCCACGCGGCGGACATCGGTATGATCGTGNGCGTCAGCTTTCTGATCGCCTTGCTGGCCACCATCTATCCCGCNNTGCAAGCTTCTCAGCTTCAGCCGGTCCGTGCGATTCGGCATGAATGAGCCGGACATGGTGGCCGGCGGTCTGGCTTCCCCCGCCGTTGAAGCCCGGGCTTTGTGTAAGGTGTTTGTAGGCGGAGACGGCCGTGAACTCGAGGTATTGGCAGGGATNGATCTTCGAGTCGAGTTGGGGGAGGTCGTCGCGATCGTAGGAAGTAGTGGGGCCGGGAAGTCCACGCTTTTGCATTTNTTAGGTGCACTCGATCGTCCGACTTCCGGTGGTGTTTTCCTCGGAGGCCGTGACATATCGGAGGTGAACGGAGACCAACTCGCNCGGATGCGAAANGTCGGNGTGGGCTTCGTGTTTCAGTTTCATCACCTNCTGAGAGAGTTTACGGCGCTGGAGAACGTGATGATGCCTTGTTTGATTGCCGGACGACAGCGANAGGCTTCCGAGGCGAGGGCCCANGAACTCCTGACTCTCGTCGGGCTCAGCGAACGTATGTCCCACCGCTCGAGCCAACTTTCAGGTGGGGAGCAGCAGCGCGTCGCGGTCGCGCGGGCTCTTTCCGCCGAACCGCCGCTACTTCTGGCCGATGAGCCCTCAGGTAATCTCGACACGCAGACGAGTGAGGAACTACACNATCTTCTGTTTCACCTCCAGGAGAGCCAGCGACTCGGCATGGTCCTCGTAACGCACAACCCGNAATTGGCTGGTCGGGCCGACCGGATCCTCGAACTGAAGGACGGCCGGCTTCACGAAGCCGGNCGAGCTTGACNAGCGATGGAAGGCAAGGAGTCCAAGAAATCCTGCGATCAGTGTGGCGCCGACGACGCGGTCGTACATCTCACACAGATCGTAAGCAACGAGATGAAGACCTCGCATCTCTGTGAGAAGTGCGCGGCCGTCAAAGGGGTCGAGGGGATCGAGGGGCCCGTNAACTTTCCTCTCACAGGATTTCTGGCTCAACTCACGGATGCACCGGGCTCCGAGGATCCTCCTGAGGCGCTTGGNCCGTGTTCCTTCTGTGGCCTTACCTTTGAAGAATTCCGCGAGGCGGGCCGGCTGGGTTGTCCGCACTGCTACACGACCTATGAATCCTATCTGAGAGGCCTCCTCCGGCGTGTGCACGGAAGCACGCAACACTTGGGTAAAGTCTATCTGCCTCCGGATCCGGCGGCATCGGACGTAGAAAAACAAGTGGAGGTTCTTCGCCACAAGCTCCAGCGTGCAGTCGACTCCGAAGATTTTGAGAGGGCGGCAGGGCTTCGTGACAANATCCGGNGGATGGAGCCGGCGGGGACCGATCACATACCATGAGTGACCTTCACACGCTTCCCAACCATGGTCTAGGATGGCTCGACGCCAGTGGAGAACATGCCGGCGTCGTGCTTTCAACTCGGATCCGGCTGGCTCGAAATCTCCAAGGACACGCGTTTGGACCACGAGCACGGGTCAACGACCGCGAGGCGGTTCTCGAGCAGATCCGCCGGGCGATGGACAAAGTTGAACTCCTTACTGGATCCACATTACTCGCACTTCCGGACCTGGATCACCGAAGCCGGGGGATGCTTCTCGAGCGGCGACTCGCTTCCCGGGAGTTGCTCGGCGATGTGAAGGTGGGTCCATCCCGCGCCACCGCTGTGTTGCTCGCCGCCCAAGACCCACTCAGCGTGATGGTGAACGAAGAAGACCACCTTCGCCTGCAGGGCCTGGTATCCGGGCTTCGTCTCAAGGAGGCCTGGGACCAAGTCGATCGTCTGGACGAGGAACTGGGCCAGGAACTCCCATTCGCGTACCATCACGAATTCGGTTTCCTGACCAGTTGCCCCACCAATGTCGGAAGTGGGCTTCGCGCATCGGTTCTCGTGCATCTTCCCGGCTTGGTTCTGACCAAAGAGATCGGAAAGGTGCTCCAGGGCCTCGGGCAGGTCGGTCTCACCTTCCGGGGCCTGTATGGCGAGGGCTCCGAGGTGGTTGGAAACTTCTTTCAATTGTCGAACCAGACGACATTGGGGAAGAGCGANGAAGAACTCGTCGAACACCTCGACAAGATCGTNCGGCAGGTGATTCAATACGAAGATCAGGCGCGGCAGGTGCTACTGCGGGATGCGCCCCAAGTGACGGAGGACAAGATCTGGCGTGCCTACGGCCTTCTACAGTANGCTAGATCGCTTCCCTTTGAAGAATTGATGAATTTGTTGTCCGGAATTCGTCTGGGTGTTGGCCTGAAACTCCTGCCAGAACTCCGGGTATACACGCTCAACAAACTCATGATTTTCACACAGACGGCTCATCTCGAGCAGGCCGCCGGACGCGACCTTTCGCCTGGGGAATGTGACGCACACCGGGCGGCTTATGTGAGAAGTGTCTTGTCGAAAGAGGGGCCGGCAACGCCGGGAGAAGAGATCGAACAGACCGATTCACCCACGGAGGGGTAAGCGACTCTAAGCATGAACTACAACTTCACCGACCGTGTCCGGAAAGTGCTGGCGATGGCCAGGGAAGAGGCGATCCGCCTCCAGCACGACTATGTGGGCACCGAGCACGTCCTCCTGGGCCTCATCCGTGAGGGCGATGGGGTTGCCGCGGCCGTGCTCACGAACCTGAACGTCGATCTCGACCAGATTCACGAACAAGTCGAAGAATCGGTAAAGAAGGGGAAGGCCACGATTGCGCTCGGTGAACTCCCCTACACGTCGCGGGCCAAGAAAGTACTCGAATTCGCGATGGTCGAAGCGCGGGAGCTCAGCCATTCATACGTTGGCACGGAGCACCTTCTCCTCGGTTTGCTGAGGGAAGAGAAAGGGATCGCGGCGCAGGTCCTCAACTCATTGGGCATCGGGATGGAAGAGGCCCGCTCCGAGACGCTCAAGGTGCTGGGGTCCGACGCGGGTCCGGCGCAACCGGCGGGAATCGGGGGTGGTACGTTCACGCCACCATCCGGAAAGGGAGACAAGAAGTCCAAGACCCCAGCGCTCGACCACTTCTGCCGGGACCTGACTGACCTGGCGCGCCAGGGCAAGCTGGACCCCACTATCGGCCGCGTAACCGAAATAGAACGTGTGGTGGAGATCCTTTGTCGTCGCAAGAAGAACAATCCGGTGCTCATCGGGGAGCCAGGTGTCGGCAAGACCGCCATCGTGGAGGGGCTGGCCCAACTCATCTCCCGCAATGACGTGACAGACGCCCTGAAGGACAACCGGGTGCTGGCGCTCGACATGGCGGCCGTGATCGCGGGCACGAAGTACCGGGGTCAGTTCGAGGAGCGCCTCAAGGCCGTGATGAACGAGATCTTACAGAATCAGGGCGTGATACTGTTCATCGACGAGCTGCACACATTGGTTGGAGCCGGTGCTGCTGAGGGCGCCATCGACGCGTCCAACATGCTCAAGCCGTCGTTGTCTCGCGGGGAGCTGCAGTGTATCGGCGCATCGACGCTCACCGAATACAGGAAGTACATTGAGAAGGACGGCGCTCTCGAGCGTCGCTTCCAGCCGGTCATCGTGGATCCGCCGTCTGTCGAAGAAACCGTGGAAATTCTTCAAGGCCTGAGGGATCACTACGAAGACCATCATCGGATCGTGATCCCAGACGAGGCGCTCCGGCAGTCGGCGAAGCTTGCCGACCGTTACATCACCGACCGCTTCCTCCCCGACAAAGCCATCGATGTCATCGACGAGGCGGGCGCGCGGGCGCGCATCGCGGCACAAGTGCCACCTCCGCAAGTCGAAGACTTGAAGGAAGAACTCGCCGAGATCGCCGACCTGAAGGAAGGGACCATCCGAGATCAGGATTTCGAACGGGCGGCCGAACTTCGGGACCAGGAGCGCGCGCTTCAGGACAGGATCCGAGCTGAGCAAGAGCAGTGGGAGGAGGAGCGTAAGCAGCACCGTCCCGAAATCCAGTCCGAAGACGTCGCGTTTATCGTGGGGCGCTGGACCGGGATCCCGGTGACCAGACTCCAGCAGGCTGAGACCGAGCGCCTGGTTCACATGGAGGACGAAATTCACCAGCGGGTGATCGGCCAGGACGATGCCATCCTGGCGATCTCAAGAGCCATCCGAAGGAGCCGAGCGGGTCTGAAGAACCCTCAGCGTCCGATTGGATCCTTCATTTTTTCCGGACCGACCGGAGTGGGAAAGACGGAACTCGCTCGGGCGTTGGCCGAATTTCTTTTCGCCGACCGCGAAGCTCTCATCCGCGTGGACATGAGTGAATACATGGAGAAGTTTTCCGTGTCGCGGTTGATCGGTGCGCCACCTGGATATGTGGGTTATGAGGATTCCGGAGCCCTTACGAAGGCAGTCCGGCGTCGTCCGTACTCCGTGGTCCTCCTCGACGAAATCGAAAAGGCTCATCCGGATGTGTTCAACATTCTACTCCAGGTGCTGGACGAAGGGCACCTAACGGACAACTACGGTAGAGTGATCGATTTTAAGAATACGGTCCTCATCATGACGTCCAATCTCGGGGCCAGAGAAATCTCCAAGGGAGGCAGTCTCGGCTTTCACGACGGCGAGCGACATAGCTCATACGACGTGATGCAGGCCAAGGTACGTGACGAGATCGAGCGGGCCTTCAATCCGGAGTTTCTCAATCGGGTGGACGAGACCATCGTCTTCCATACTCTCGACCGCGAGGAGATCGGACAGATCGTCCACATCCTCATGAAAGAGATCGACGAACGGCTGGCTGAAGAGGATCTCACCTTGGCTCTCTCTGAGGCCGCCGCAAGCTTCCTGGTGGAGAAGGGCTATGACGAGAAATTCGGAGCTCGACCTCTGCGCCGTGCTATCCAGCGATACGTGGAGGATCCACTCTCCGAGAAGATCCTGACCGCCGAGTTCTCCTCTGGTGACGAGATCGTCGTGGATGTCAACGAAGACGGTGACAACCTCACCATGGCGGTGGCATCACAGTCGAAGACGTGAGCGTCGGTATCAGAATCGTGTTTCAGTCGATCCGCTCGAATCCCCCATGTTGCACTCCGGCTTGTGTTGTCCTGTTGTTGGCTACCCTCCTTCCGGCAACGCAGGTGGGCGCCCAGCAGGCGTCCGTGAGCTTTGACCCCGTCGTCATCGATTCGGTTGACGTGGAAGGAAATATCCGTCAAGCCGACCTCACGATCATGGCGATGGGGGGCCTGAACCGAGGTTCCGCCTATACGATCTTGGATATCCAGCGGAGCTTCAAGGCGATGTGGGCGACCGGGCAGTTCAGGGACATTCGCGTTCGAGTAGAGGGCGATGTTGGTAGTGGGACAGTGACCTTGGTCTGGGAAGTCGACGAGCAGGATCTGCTCCAAAACGTCGTCGTCACTGGCTTGACCAGCGTCGATTCCAATGACATCACCGACACGACAAGAGTCAACGCCGGATTTCCGTATTCGCCGGCAGCGGTGGGAAACGTCATGGCGTTGATTCGATCCGCGCTGTCTGAGAAAGGAATCCCCTTTGCGAACATTGTGGAACGCATTGAACGTGTGCCGGATCGTGGGAAGGAAATCATCCTTTACCTGGACATCGAAGAAGGTACGCAGGTCACGGTGGCCGACGTCACGTTCAGTGGCAACAGCGTTTTCACGGACGCCGAACTGCGTGGAGCCATGTCGGTGCAGCCCGAGGGGTTTTGGTGGTGGAAATCGGGTCTGTACGATAGAGAAAAATACGACGAAGATCTCGTAAGTGGTCTTCCGAGTTTCTACGCCAATGGGGGCTATCTGGACTTCGCGGTGGTGGGAGACTCCTTGATCATCGATCCCGCTACCGGAAAAACCCGACTCGAGATTGCGATCGACGAAGGTGAGCAATACCGGCTCAGAGAGTTCACGGTCGCCGGCAACAATGAATTCTCGACGGAACAGCTCCAACGGATCTTCCGGCCCGAGCAGAGTGGTCTTTTTGGGGCCCCAGATTCAGATGAAGCAGAACTTCCCGTCTTCGACAACGGCCGCTTCCAGGAAGCCACTCAGGAGGCGGGCCTACTTTACCAAAACGAGGGCTACCTGTACTCCAACGTCGTCCCCTTCGTAAGACAGAACGAAGTCGTGGACGGTGAGGCGTTCACTGTGGATGTCGGGTGGGCGATTGAGGAGGGGCCACAGGCTTATATCAACCGGGTCAATATCGTAGGAAACGAGTACACGTATTCGAGGGTGATTCGAGACAAAATCTTCATCCTTCCGGGGGACGTATATTCTCAGGAACGAATCATCCAAAGTTTCCAGAGCATATCATCGCTGGGCTACTTCGAGCCGATGGAACCCCCGGATATCATTCCCGACCAGGCCGGGGATGTGGACGTCACGTTCACTGTGACGGAGAGGCCGACAGGGGCGATCAACTTCGGTACTTCGGTCGGTGGTTACTCCGGCGGCCTTTCCGGGTTCATAGGGTACGATCAACCAAATCTGTTCGGCCAAGGTAAGTCTGGAAGCGTGCGGTGGGATTTCGGTCAGTACCAAAACAATCAAGTTCTGAGTTATNCCGANCCNGNGNTNTTCGAGTCCCTCGTCAGTGNTAGGNTCAACTTGTTCAATTCGCGGGACCAGTTCCAGACNTTCCGCTCCGGCAGACGAAGGCGCNNCGGCTTCGATGTCCGGCTTGGTTTCTTGATCCCAGGAGCTCGATTTACCCGGTTCTTCGCTGGATACGGGTTGTCTAAAACGACGTTGACGCAACAATCCGGCACCGACTTCTCACTGTTTGGAATGCCGGCGGCCACGCAGAGCACGGTTTCGGCAGGCATTACACGCACGACGCTGAATCACCCGCTGTTCCCGACCGTCGGTTCGCGCCAGTCCGCCAACGTCGATTTCACCGGGGGTCCCCTCGGGGGAGATGGGAAATTCGTCAAGTATACGGTGGATGGAAGCTGGTGGCTCCCGATTGGCGTAGCGGGTGGAAGTGACACACCGGGCACTGGAACCACCTTCGCGATCGGCATGACCATGCGCATGGGCGCCCTCCAGGGTAACAGTCGTGCCTTCCCATTCGACGGATTCTGGATGGGTGGTGTGCAATTCGGTCAACAACTCCGCGGGTATAGCGAAACCACGGTCACCCCGCTCGGGTATTTCGACGAGGATGCGAGAGCCATCATGGATATCGCTCGGATCGGACACGCGTTCTACTCCATGACGACCGAGGTTGCAATGCGTCTCGGCGCCCAAGCGTCTGCCTCGCTATTCATGGACGCCGGAAACGTTTGGGAAAACGCCGCCGACATCGATCCGAGTCAACTCTACCGAGGTGCGGGTATCGGCGTCCAGTTGGTCACACCGTTTGGCCCCATCGGGTTGGACATCGCCTATGGATTCGACAAGCCGGACCCTGGCTGGCAGCTGCACTTCCGGCTCGGACCTGGCATGTAAATCCTCGGTCTTCTACAGATCTCTCATGGGAGTTGTGCAGATTATGCAACGCGTGATTCTGTTTTCAGGTGTCTTCGCCGTCCTTTGGGCTCCGGCAGTCCAAGCGGCGGCTCAAAGCCCGCTCAAGATAGGCTACATCAACTCTCAGGTGATCATCGCGGAGAGCCCGGCTGCCGCGGCAGCTCAAGAGCAGTTCCGGCGCGAGATGGTGCCCTTCGAGAGTGAAATGCAGGCTCTCGAGGGGGAGATCAGTGGTTTGATGGCCCAGTATCAGGCCCAGCAGCTCACGCTCACGGCCACCGCCCGCAGGATACGCCAAGACGAAATCTCTCTAAGGCAACAGGCTTATCAGGACCGTATGGCCCAGATCGAGGCCGAAGCTACCCGCCGCCAACAGGAGCTGGTACAGCCCATCATGGAACGGATCAACAACATCATTCAGGCGATCCGCAGCGATAGTTCCTACACCTTCATTTTCGATGTTGCTGGTGGCGGCCTGATCGCAGCGGACGAGTCGTTCGACCTCACCAGTGAGGTCATGCAGAGGCTGGCGGCGGGAGCGCCATAGATGTTCCCCGAGCCCGCCCCACCGAAGTCGGGTGATGCCCGACCGAAGTCGGGTGGTACGTGGCTCACTCTAGTCGAGCTCGCAGCCATGGTGGGAGGACGGGCTGAAGGCGACCTCGACAAGCACATTGCCGGGGTCACGTCGCTCGCTCAGGCAGGACCCTCCGATCTGGGGCTCCTGGTCGACTCCCGTTACTCTCGTGCCGCGGGCGAAACCGCTGCAGGGGCCATCTTGGTCTCTTCAAACTTGGAGGACATGTTGGATCCGGCTCAAAGCCGGGTCGTAGTGGAGGACCCTCGCAAGACGCTCCCCACAGTCCTCGAGTACTTTTTTTCAGATCCTCTCCCTCGGCCGGGGCTCCACGAAACGGCGATCATTGCCGAAGACGTGAAGTTGGGTACAGGCGTGTCGGTGGGACCGTACGTAGTCATTGAAGACAATGTCGTGATGGGGGAGGGGACCACCCTACACGCCCACGTGGTCGTCCGTAGCGGAGCACGATTGGGACGGGATGTGACCCTTCACCCACACGTCGTGGTCTACCCACACGTACGTTTGGGCGACCGGGTCGTGTTACACGCAGGCGTACGCGTAGGGGTGGACGGGTTTGGGTACGCCCACTCTGAAGGGAATTTGGCCCGTATTCCGCATGTCGGCGCATGCATCATCGGTGACGACGTGGAGATCGGTGCCAACAGTTGTGTGGACCGCGGCTCTATCGGACACACTGAGCTGGGGGCACACGTGAAATTGGACAACCTGGTTCATATCGGGCACAACGTTACAGTGGGTCCCCGAACGGTCATGGCGGCGCAAGTGGCGATCGCCGGATCCACCAAGGTCGGAGCCGACACCATGTGGGGCGGGCAGGCCGGCGCTATGGATCATATCTCCGTCGGTGACGGTGCGCGTATCGCGGCGCGAACGGGCCTAACCGAAGACGTTCCGGCGGGGAGCACGATGGCGGGATTTCCGGCTCGACCGCTCACCGATTTCCTCAAGGCTCAGGCTCTTCTGTTCCGTCTCGACTCGCTCCGCCGCCGTGTTCGTGTCCTCGAACGTCTTCGCGACTCCCGAGAGGAGGGAGCCGCTTCTACTCCGATACCGAGCCGCGCGGCTGTCATCGCTCCGCCCGGGAGCTAGGACCGTGGCATCCGTAACGCGACCCACCGTACTCTCCCAGGAGTCTTCCAGACAACGCACTCTCGCCGGTATGCACACGCTCGAGGGAGTGGGCGTTCATTCGGGAGAGCACGCATCATTGACTATGGGGCCTGCCC
>PCCM01000066.1 GCA_002731735.1 Gemmatimonadota bacterium
GAAACCAGCACAGAGGGGCCATAGCTCAGTTGGGAGAGCGCTGGCTTTGCAAGCCAGAGGTCGCCGGTTCGATCCCGGCTGGCTCCACTCGTAACACGGGGTACGTGTCCCTCGTAGAGGCACCAGGGACGTGAGCCGGAGGCTAGGACAGATCAAAAGAGACGGCCACCCCCAAATGACGGTGGTGGCCGTCTCTTTGTTCAGAACCGCTGCGACTAATACTCGTCGAATCCCTCGGTCAGCTCGATGTAAACGCCCGACGGATCGGTGAAGAAGGCGATCTTGAGTTCGATCGGTGCTACGTCGGTATATCCCAGGTCGAACTCGATGCCACGCGCCTCGAGCTTCTGAACGAATGCCTCGAGATCATCGACTTCGAACCCGATGTGATCGATGGCCCGGCCTTGTGTGGGCTCGCGCGGCGTCCGAGAAGTCGCGAAGCTGAGGTTCTGGCCGGGGACATTCACCGTTGTCTCGATGTTTCCACGGGAGGCCTGCACACCCGAGAATATATCCACGTACCAGGCCATCAGCTCAAGGTAGTCGGGGGTGTTGAAGTGGATGTGATACCCCGCCGCCTTCATGGGGAGTTGCGGGTCTTCCTGCAGTTCGAATCTGACGCCGTCCGGCGCCACCACATACGCGTTTGCGTAGCCTTCGGCGCCCGTGAACTCGGACTGTACCTCGAGTCCGGCCGCGCGCCACGACGCAAGCACCTCAGCGATGTTACGCACCTTGAAGCCGAAGTGATCCATCACGCTGCCCTGTGAACCTCCACTCGGGGGCGTCTCGTTGAACACAACGAGCATGTTCGGGAACTTGACGGTCCTCAGAAAACCCTTCTGAACAGCTACGCCGCCGAATTGCTCGACCCAGATTTTCGTGTGGGCATCGATGTCGGTGACGTTGAGATGAACGTGGGCAAACGTCACACCGTCTGCGTTCGGAGGTGCCAGTTGTGCCTGTGCGGGTGACGCGAACAAGAGCGCGACAGCGCCGGTCAGTAGAAGCCTCATATCCGTCCTCCTCGACTACAGTGAAGTTGCGTCTCCGGTCCGGTCGCTTGGTTATCAGGAGTACTGTTCTAATACCAGTGGCCGACCCGTGTCGGACCAATATGGTACTCGACCGAATTCGTGCAATCTGTAGACGGTTTCCACCTAGCGCGTACAAGGGAACCAAGGCCATGGCGGCCAAGGTAGGACGGACCCAGAGCTGGGAATTCGCCCCCCGGCGTCGGGGGGCGCTTGTGTCGAGGCTTCTGGCGTTCTTCTCTAGAAGATCCCGAAACCGATGTGGATCAGGGCCGTGAAGCTCCGGTTCCTCAGAGAATTCGCCTGTGAAACGGATCCAATGAAGTGGTCGTAGGGTTTAGAATAACGTGAGGCGTACGCGCTCTGCTCCAGAGCGGGTGCCCACGACCAACTTATTACGCGAGGATGTGAATCATGCTCAGCCTGCTTGGATTGGGTATCGAGGGGGCGGCGGGGATTCTTGGGCATACGAGAGCCCGGAGTTTCGTCGGACGCCGCCTACGGTTTACCAGCCTCGTGGAGAAGCCGTCCTTCGGCCTGGCGGCCGGCGCCGCAGCGACCGCCGTCGCGATACCCGTGGTGCTGGTGGTGGGTTCTGTGCTCCCGATCGTGACTATTACTACGGCCGTCGTCTTCGGCGCAGGTGTCGGGACCGGTGCGGCGCTCGGCGCCAAGGACGCGCAGAAACCTCTGCTGGAAGATTGACCTCTCCGTGACCCCTCCCGCCGAGAGGATTTTCGGCGCCATGCTGGCCGGAGGGGAAAGCTGCCGTTTTGGCGAACCTAAGGTGTTGGCCCCGCTCTCGGGTGCGCCAATGGCGAGTTGGGGTTTGGGTGTGCTCGAGGCGGCAGGCCTGACCGTCGGCGTCATATCGGATGAGGAGGGTGTGGAAGCTGCGCTGGGCCTCCCGGCCCGGCCCGACCTAGAAGCTGGACTCGGCCCGATCGGCGGGTTGTGGACGGCGCTTCAGTGGGCCAGTGAAAGGGGTGACGATGGAGTGCTGCTTCTCGGATGTGACATGCCGCTCGTAAATGAGGCGCTTGTTCGCGCGATCCTCGACTGGGATGACGCCGCGCCAGCGGTAGTTCCTGTCGGCTCGGAAGGCCCCGAGCCCCTTTGTGCGTTGTACCGATCGACGTGTGTGCCCGAGGTCGAGCGCAGGCTGCACTCCGACGACCGGTCCTTACGTGGTTTGGCCAAAGCCCTTGGGGCGGCGTTCATCGGTGAAGACGCCGTGGCACGGGTCGCGGATGCTCAAACCACGTTCCTGAACGTGAATACGGTGGGGGAGCGGGATCGCGCCGAGGCTCTGCTCGAAGCCCGAGGTCTCCGGGCATCAGCGAGCCCTTGATGGCCTCCGGTATTGTGTCGACGCTAGGGAGGCGTCGGTGGATGGTCGCTTTGGGTGTTTCCTTCCTCGCGCTTTTGGCGCTGGCACTGGTGCCGGCCTTTCTCGAACAGCAGGAGGATGCGCTCGAGAGGGAACTCGCCGTGTTTTCTTTGGCACGGCCAATGTTTCAGGAGATTCAGAACGCCCACCTTCAGGAAATGAGGCTGGTCGAGCGGTATGTGAGTTCGGGTGACTCGAGCCTCATCACCCGCTACACGGACCTCGTCCCCCAGGGGGCTAGACTCCTCGACTCGCTGGGGGTGGTGGTCAGCGGGATGGCGCCGAGCTACAGCGTGGAGCTGAGCCAGGTCGAACGCGGGGCCCGCGACTGGCGTACACTCCATTCCCTTCTCATGGAGGGTCCACTCTCGACCGACCCCGCCGCATTTCGCGAGAATCTGGAGGCCGATCGTGCCCGCTACGATTCGGTACGGGCTTCGGTGCGGGCCTTCGAAGACCTACTGATCCGGGACGCGGCCTTGGCTCAGGCGCGGCTGGAGCAGCGGCGTACATGGCAGTTTTGGGCCAGGTTCGGCACCGTAGGCTTGACCATCTTGGGTGCGATCGGTCTAGTGTCGGTTGGCCTGAGTCTCCAGAATCTCGCTCAGCGCGAGACACGACGTCGGCTGGAAACCGTGACCGTACGTCGAGATATGCGCTCGATCCTTAAAGGGACCGCCGATGGCCTGATCGGCGTCGATCAGGATGGGCACTGTACGTTCCTCAATGAAGCCGGGTCGACACTGCTCGGCTACTCCCCGAGCGAGCTACGTGGGCAGGCCGTGCACTCTCGGATCCATCACACCAGGGCCGACGGCGGCGAGCATTCGGAGCGTGACTGTCCGGTCCACATCGCGTTGGGCTCAGGCAAGACTGTGCGCGTGCCGGATGACGTGTTGTGGCGCAAGGATGGGACGTCCTTTCCAGTCCAGCTCATCATCAGTCCGATGAAGGATGCGCGGAATGTGCGCGGCGTTGTCCTCACCTTCACCGACATGACCGAGATCCGTGAGGCCGAGGCGGCATTACGTGACGCCGTAAGGGCGAGGGACGAGGTGCTGGCCGTCGTGTCCCACGATCTCCGGAACCCAGTCGGCACGATCGCGGCGGCGGCCGAGCTCTTGGGCGATGTTCCGCTCCCTCCGGAGCGGCAGGAGGAGCATCTCGAGACTATCGGCAGGGCGGCGGACCGCATCAATCGGTTGATCCAGGATCTCCTGGACGTCGCTCAGATCGAGGCAGGGCGGCTCTCGGTCCGGACTAAACCAGTGGATATCGTCGAGGTGTTCGAGGAAGTCTTTTCCCAAATGGGCTGGGAGGCCGATGAAGAGGAGGTCGACCTCACGGTACGTGTTGCAGCGGACCTGCCTTCGGTGAAAGCGGATCGTCATCGGATCGTGCAGGTGATGTCCAACCTCATCGACAATGGGCTGAAGTTCACTCCGGCGGGCGGGCGGGTCACGATGGCCGCATCGCGAGCGCCGGGCGGGGTATCGGTCACGGTCTCGGATACCGGTCCGGGTATCGAGCCCGAAATGGAGGAGCACCTCTTCGATCGTTTCTGGAAGGGACACGCGGACGGCACTCGGGGCGCCGGGCTAGGCCTCGCGATCGTCGACGGAATTCTTCAGGCCCACGGCACCAGGATTCACGTGGAAACCGAGATCGGCCGGGGGAGCGTCTTTTCCTTTACTCTGCCAACTGGGGACTGAAGCCCAATAATTGGCATGAATTTCGAACGACCGAAGCATAGTCGGGGACGATGGCAAGCCGAATCTCATCTCCAGTGGAGTAACTCTCGGTCGTCGGCAGGTGCACCGTGATGACGCGGTGTCCTCCAGCCTCGGTCGGCAACTGAACCTCCACTTCGACAGCACTCCCGGTATACGTCGTGGACGTAACCGAACCCCGGAACAAGCCATGTTCGGAGGGAGTGAACCCCTCGGGCCGCACCGAGACCATCACGGGTGCGCCGTCCGGGAGCCCGGAACGATCCACGCGGCAGAGGGAGCCGAAATCGGTGAGCACACACCCGTCGACACCCTGGATAAGCCCTTGGAGCAAATTGGTACGGCCCACGAACGTCGCCACGAAGATCGACTCGGGATGTTTGTAGATCTCCAGGGGCGTTCCCACCTGTTCGATTTTCCCTTGATTCATGACCGCCACGCGGTCGGAGACCGCTAAGGCGTCTCTCTGGTCGTGGCTGACCAGAATACAGGTGATTCCTGCCGACCGCAGACTCCCGATCACTTCGTCGCGAACATTGTCGCGGAGATGCGCGTCCAGATTGCTGAACGGCTCATCCATCAGCACCACCACGGGCTCAGGGGCGATCGCCCGGGCCAGCGCCACGCGCTGTTGCTGCCCGCCGGAGAGTTCGTGAGGGTATCGGTCGAAGTGATGTGCTAGATCGAGAAGCTCGAGTACTTCCTTGGCGCGTTCGGGGCGTTGCTTCTTCGGGCGCCCGTGGAGCCCGAACATGACGTTTTCTCCCACCGACAAATGGGGGAAAAGCGCGTAGTCCTGGAAGACCATACCCACGCCGCGGTGTTCCGGCGAAACCCATTCACCGTTGCCCGAAACTGCCATGTCGCGAACGCAAATCGTCCCCTCATCCGGGGCTTCGAACCCGGCGATGAGTCTCAGGGTCGTGGTTTTGCCACATCCGCTGGGGCCCAGCAGAGTGAGGATCTCCCCCTCGCGGACATCGAGCGTTACGTCGGACAGGGCCTGAACAGGCCCCGGCCAATAGCTCTTGCCCACATTTTCCAGGTCGATTGCCGGCATACTTAGCGAACGCGATTGAGAATCGTTTTCAACTCGTCTCCGATGGTAGCGGATTAAGGGCGGTAGTTCAATGCGTTCTAGCCGTCCTCGGAGGGTGGGGCGTGCTCTGCGGCAAGCTCCCTGTCTCTGTACTGCGCGAGCTCCTTGATCTTCCGAGGTGCGTCCCATCCCAACGCTTCCGCCATGATGTATGCCGCGGCTTCCGCCCCGGCGAGCCCGAAGTTCGGGCTGAACAGAAGTAGTGCCGCCCGCCGGTCCACCCGCGCAGGGCGGCGTCCCGTGCGAGGCCGCAGCCCGTGATGCCCCCGACGACGACGAGTAGATCCAGGCGATCTTGGCCAAGCCGCGTGAGGGCCTCACGCCGTCCGGCCACGTTGAATTCCTGGGGAGTAGTAATCAATCCTGGCCGGCCCAGGTGAGAAGCCGGTCGACGTGGTCGGTGGTGAATCCGGTGACACCTGCCTGCCGCAGCCGAATCGCTTCATCGGGCTCGTTGACGGTCCAGGTTACGACGTCGACACCTTCGTCTTTCGCCCGCCGTACCATGGACGGGTCATCCAGAGCGATTTCGTGACTCAAATCGAGGACGGCAACCCGATCGGCCAACGCGAGTGACAGTGCCTGGTCGAACAGATCGGCGGTCACCACAATGAAACCGATGCGGACGGCCGCATCTACGGCTCTGATGCGTTCGAGGATGCTCCAGTCGATGCTGATGAATGTCGTGCGATCGGACATCGTGCTGTCCCGCACGATGCGCACGATACGGTCGACATCCGACGGCTCACAGATTTCCTTCACTTCGGGATAGATGTGGAGCGCTCTGCCGGCGACACGATCGAGGGCGTCGGCCAGGGTTGGGATCCTCTCGCCGGCGAATTCTGGATCGAACCAAGAACCCGCGTCTAATGTCCGCAGTTGCTCGACGGTTTGTCCCGAAACCGGCCCGCTGCCGTCCGTTGTGCGATCCAGCACGTCGTCATGAATAATTACGGGCGTGCCACACGACGCCACGTGGACATCGAATTCCACGGCACGTGCACCTGCCGTCAAGGCAGCCTCTAGAGACATGAGCGTGTTTTCGGGCGCGCGAGCCGCGTATCCGCGATGTCCAATGATCTCGATGTCGCCCAAATGACCTACTCGTCTGAGCCAAGCCCGGTGGCGTGTTGGTGGCAAGTGGCGAATGGATATCGTCGGAGGCCCACGCGCAAGGCACCTTGTTATTACAGCGTTCCTCGTCATGGCTACGATCGTGCGAATGATCTTCCGCTGTGCCATGCCAGTGGGCGTCTCCGGGTCTGGTTCGGCCTTCCCCGCGCGACGTTGCGCCCTCGCGATTGTGTAACAAAAACGCCCCTCTTACAGTATCACCCTGACGAAATACTTCAGCGTTGGCGAGAATCGTGGTTGACCCGCGCCTTCCGTTGCGTAGTTTTGGGTCGATTGTTTGGTGATCGGGCATATGGTGGAGGGACGGGGTTCTAGTGGGGTAGCGAGCCCGAGGAGGCTTTGGGAGTAAACACTTAAGGAATCGATCTAGGAGTAAGGATGATGATTGGACGTAGCCCGCTGTTTTCTTGTGCGACCGTGCTCTTCGCGTTGACCCTTTTGGGCGGCACGGCGCTTCAGGCTCAGCAGACTGTAAGCAGCCGCTTCCGTGTGCTCATTCCGGACTTCCAACCCCTGAATGAAGAGGACGACGACTTCGGCAAGGATCTGGCCGATGAGCTGCGAGACCTGATCGACGACATGCTTACCCACAGTGCAGTCGACGAGGACGACATCAAGGACGCCCTCAAGGAATACGACCTTGATATGGAGGACCTCACTTGCATCACCTCCCGTCAGCTCGCCCTTCAAAAGAACTATCAGGTCGTGCTGTGCGCACGATACGCGGGTACGAAAGAGCGGTGGGAGATCCAAGGCATCCAGTTCGTGGATAGTGGGACCGGAGAAGTTTTTGCGGTCGACAACATCCTGTCCGCTGAGAAGATGGAGGAAGAAGCGGCCCAGCAGATCGTTCAGGCCTTCGAACTCTTCGTCGAGCAGACGAGGGTAGCGATCTTCTGCCGCGATTACGCCCAGAGCCAGCAGTGGGAGAACTCACTCCAGAACTGCGACCGGGCGCTCGAGCTTAACCCGACTTCGATTACCAGCCGGTATACAAGAGCCAACGTACTCCGGCAGACGGACCGTTACGAGGATTCCTTGGAAGAGACCCAGCGCGTGCTCGAGTATGATCCGTATCATACGAACGCCCTGTTGCTCGGTGGTTTCCTGGCCAGCAACATCAGCGGCCAGGAGGATTTGGCTCGCGATTTCTATAACCGGTACCTCGAGCAGGACCCGACGAATGCGTCCGTGCGCATGAACGTGGCGTACGACCTGGCACAACAAGGGGACGCCCTCGGAGGCATGCTGATCATCGAGCAGGGAGTCGAACTCGACCCCGACAACATCGCTTTCTATGAGCAGTTGGGGAACTTCGCATTCGCCGGAGCGGAGCGAGTGCGGAGAGAGGCGGCGCTCGATGGAAGCGACGGGCTGACGGCTCAGGTCCGCGAGTTGTACGGCAAAGCCATCGCGGCCTACGAGCGGGTCTTTGTCGACAAGGGCGAGGAGATGTTGGTGTCGCAGCTCCGCAACGTGTCCGCGGCGCAACTCACCCTCGGCAACATGACTGAAGCGGCCTCGTTTAGCGAGCGCGCGATCGCGTCGCACCCGGAGGAAGCCAGTCTGCGGGACATCTATGCCCGGGCGCTCTACGATTCCGGTCAAATCAGCGAGGCGGTCACGGCCCTTTCGGCCATCGAGGAAATCGATCCTGACTGGCCCAACCTGCACCTCCGTATGGCCTCCTGGATGACAGAGGAGGGGCGTATCGAAGACGCAGTACCGGTACTTGAAAGTGCGGTCGCGNATGGAGCCACACCGGACCAGGCGGCGAACATGATCTTCAGCTTCGCCTACTCGAACTACGTTCAACCTCAGGAGAAGAACTATTCTCGGTTTATCGAGTTGGTTCTGCTTGCCAAGGAATTCGAAGTCGGCCTCGAAGCTCGTGAGCAGTACGNCTTCTGGCACGGTTACAGTATTTTTACGCTTGCCATTGAAGCGCAGACGGCGGAGGACGTGGCGGGGGCCAACCGNTCCCTACCGATGTTNCGGCAGGCGCTTGGACTCTTCCAGGAGGGCAAAGGATACGCCGACCGTACCGCCTCGATCGAATATCAGGTCTACGTGGACAACACCAACACTTACATCGAAATCCAGGACGCGATCATCAGGCGCGCCAACCGCTAGTAGCTCGCGCACAAAGGAGCGTCCAAGACGCCGCAGGAGTTTTTTCTCCTGNGGCGTCTTCTTGTTGGTGTCAATGTAATTGTGGTTGATCTGCGGNGTGNCTGACTTACATGTTGGGNCGATTGTAGGTATCGGGTCCGGTGGGAGGANTTCGAGTTTTGGCACGGTTACGTTCTTAGTGCGTATGCCGAAGAGCTGCTNGCCCCCGAGGACGCTGACGACGCGGCGCGGCTGGCGTCAGCGAATCGGACGCTTCCGATGTTCCAGGAGGCCCTCCTCCACNTCCAGCGAGGCGAGGGACATNCCGGCCGCACGCAGGGACTCGCGTGGGAGCAGCGAGTAGAAAACGTTCGCCAGTACATCGACATCCAAGAGCGACTTATCGTGCGGGCCAANCGCTAGNAGGTCCGCTCTCTTACGGGCGCATAGAAACCCGTCAGGCCCCAACACACTCACGGTCTTTCGCCAACTTGTAGAACTCTNGAACTGTGTGGGAAAGAGTGGGTAAGTCCTGCAGTTGGTGTTTTTGGCTCACAATTCTTTCGGAATTGGTCGTGGCCTTCGGTGGGTAAGTTATCCTGTAACTTCTTGTAAATAGTTCTCTTATACCACCTACCCGCGGTTTCCAGACCCAAACAAAAACCGAAAACTATTTGTCCTAAAAAGGCTTGACGGCTCTTGAAGTCGAGTCGTATCTTGGTCTCGTTGTACCACTCTTTACCACTTTAACCCACAGAGTGACNCGNCGTGACNAGCTTTCTGGGCAGGTATGAGTTCCAGATGGACGAGAAGGGGCGGGTCAGCCTTCCGTCGGCGTTTCGCCGAGAGGCCGACGGTGACCGTTTCGTCTTGCTCCAGTGGAGAGCGCCTGCCCTCACGCTTTTTCCGGTGGCATCCTGGGCNNCCACGCAGGAGCGCCTCCTGGCNTTTCGGAGAAACCAGCCAGAGGCNTGGGGAGACGTGCTAGCCATTACGTCCAGCGCGGTGGAGGTCTCGCCCGACAAACAAGGCCGGATTCTCATCCCCGCCTGGTTGAAGGAAGCGGCTGGCCTCGACGACAAGGTGCTACTCCTGGGGAACATCGATCGGGTCGAGTTATGGCAACCCGAAGAGTTCGGGANAGCGGCNCGCACCGGTTCCGCCGAGTTCGAAAAATTCTCCAACCAGATTTTCGGGTGACCTGTGTCCTTACCTCTTCGAGTGGCTGAGGCTCCTGTGAGCGAGTGGACGGAGTCGCCCGCCGATTTTCACGACCCCGTTCTGGTACGAGAANTGATGGAGTTCCTAACGCCCTCCGGTAANGGNGTTTATCTNGATGGTACGGTTGGAGGTGGAGGCCATTCCGCCATCCTCTTGGAGGATTGTGCGGACTGCCGGATCATCGCTGTGGACCGTGATTCGGATGCTTTGGAGGNGGCGAGNGCACGCTTGGCCGCCTTCGGGGCTCGAGTGCGATTCATCCAAGCGCGATTCGATGAAGCNCTTCNTTCTGCCGACCTGTCNGAGCCCCTCGCCGGAGTCCTTCTCGATCTGGGCGTGAACTCACACCAACTCGACTCGGATCGGCGGGGCTTCGCCTTCAGGGTCGGTGTGGACTTGGACATGCGCATGGACGGTGCCCGAGCCGGTGAGCGAAGCGCGGCTGAAATCCTCAACTCGGAGTCGGAAGAGGAGTTAGCCCGGATCTTCCACGAATACGGAGAAGAACCCCGCTCCCGTCGGCTTGCACGGGTCGTCGTCGAGCGTCGGGCCNCGACACCGNTGAGGACGAGCGACGACCTGGTCGCTGTCCTCTATAAGACGCTGGGTAGGGCTCCGAAAGCCAAGGAAAAGGCGCGGATCTTCCAAGCCCTGAGAATCGTCGTCAACCAAGAACTCGTGTCCCTGGAACGTGGCCTCACGGNATTTCGGGNTGTGATGGCGCCGGATGCACGGATGGTGGTGATCTCGTACCACTCGCTCGAGGATCGGCTGGTCAAGAATGCGTTCCGCGATTGGAGCCGCTCCTGCATCTGCCCGCCGGGGATGCCAGTGTGCACCTGCCGAGGTGNGCCACTGGGGAAGGTGCTGACCAGGAAGGCCGTACGTCCGAGTGACGTCGAAGTGCACCGGAACNCGCGCTCCCGCAGCGCGCGCCTGCGGGCCTGGAGAAAGGCATGAGGCGTTCCCGTTCTGGTCGCATCAGTTCTGGTCGTGTCGGCTCTGGCNGCTTCGGGTCTANGCTGGGCGTGCTCGTGCTGGGCTTTGCCGGTCTCCTCTCTGCTTTGAGCCTCGTGACCTGGCGCCAGAGTCGTGCCCGTGAGGCGCTGGNGGAGCTGGACCAGCTTGAAAAATCGCTCTCGCTCGCAGNGTCGGACCGGACCGTGCTCGATCGACGGATTCAGGGCCTGAGCAGCTTGGCTCGGATTTCGTCGGTTGCTCAGGAGCACCTCGGTATGCACCACCCGGAGGCGTCCGAAGAGGCCTCCGAAATCGTGTGGCTTCCGGGAACTGCCCAATGAGACGCCGAAAGCGCGCGATTGATACCAGGGTGAAGGTACGTCGGAGGGTGCTTCTCGCGTGCTGGTTGTTGAGCGGAGGCCTGATCGTGGCCCGAGCCGCCCAGGTGCAGGTGGTTCAAGGTCCGTTCTGGAGAGAGCAGGCGGAGAACCAGCACCACACGAGTGTGGAGATTGCTGCGGTTCGGGGATCGGTGCTCGACCGATCGGGTGTCGAGTTGGCTATCAGTGGCGAGACCTTNGACGTGAGCGTGGCNCCGANGGAGCTTCGAGACGTGGAGGCCGTGACACGTCTGTTGGTCGAGACACTCGGGCTGGACGAGCAGGTCGTACGTGCGGCTACGGCGTCGTCGAAACCTTGGAGACTTCTCCCAGAGGCCCATCCGCCCTCCGTGCGCGAAGTACTCGAGGATGTTCCCGGCGTTTACCTCAAGCGTGAGCACCGCCGCTTCTACCCCCAAGGTGGCTTGGCCAGGGGTCTTCTCGGGACGGTGCGGGGAGGCGAGGCCTCCGGCGGGATCGAGCAGGCGTACGACCACGTCCTCCAGGGAGTCATGGGCCAGGCCGTCTTGGCGACGGGCCCTACCGGTAAGTCGATCCCGGGGGAGAGCGTTGTCGTGGAGAGACCGCGGGAGGGTGGCCAGGTCGTTCTGACCCTCGATGTGGACGTGCAGGAGATTGGGCGGCGGGTGTTGACGGAGGCCATCCAAGAGACCGGGGCCCGAGGTGGAGAGCTCGTCATGACGGATCCGGGCACCGGAGATGTTCTCGCTATGGTGTCCATTCAGGGGGAGTCCACCAACGTCTTGTCGGCGATCAACACGCCCTACGAGCCCGGCTCCACCCTCAAGCCGCTCACTGTGGCCGGTCTCTTGCAGAATGGGTTGGCATCCCTCGAGGACGTATTCGACACGGAATCCGGCTCGTGGACCGTGGAGGGCCGGACCATCGAGGACGTGAATAGCGAGCACGGTCCAATGACACTGGCACGGGCTTTGCAAATTTCCTCGAGCGTGGGCGTGGCGAAAGCGGCACAGGCCATGAGTCCCGCGGTCCAGTACGAGAACCTCCGCGACTTCGGGCTCGGGGCGCTGACCGGGATCGGCCTTCCCGGGGAATCCAGGGGCAAGCTACGCCTCCCAGAGGATTGGAGCGGGCAGTCGCCGGCATCTCTTGCGATTGGATATGAGATTTCAACGACACCCCTCCAGATGGCCATGGCCTATGGAGTTCTGGCGAATGGGGGCATGCTCATGAAGCCCCGGCTCGTCAAGGAGATCCGAGATTCGAACGGAAAAGTGACCGACCAGTTCCCTCCCCGCACTGTGCGGAGGGTTGTTTCTCCGGATGTGGCGCGTGAGGTGACCGATGCGCTCGTGGGCGTCGTGGAAGACGGAACGGGGACACGTGCCCAACTCGGCGTCTTGAAGGTGGCGGGCAAGAGCGGAACATCACGCGCTTACTCCGACAGCGCGTACCAAGCTGGGAAATACTTCGCTTCCTTCGTCGGATTCTTCCCCGCCGAAGACCCGCAGCTCGTCGTCATGGTCAAGTTGGACCACCCTCAGGGGTCTTTCTACGGAGGATCCGTCGCGGCGCCGGTCACAAGGGCCACGATGGAAGCCGTTCTGGCGGCACGGGACGCGCCCATCGATCGCCGGGTTTTCGTCGCCCGGGCCCAAGAGCTCACCGTTCCACCCACGAAGGCCAACGGTGGTGAGTTGCCTCTCGTAGTACGATTCGCGGAGGTCCGCCTAGGTGAGAATCCAGGGTCGACTCCGATGCGGGGGTCGAACGCGTCCGTATTGTCCGAGTCCGCGTTGCTCGGGGACCTGTCCCCCGCGGACCTGCGGCCCGAGGACAGGACCATGGCGAGGGTCCCAGATGTTGTGGGACTCCCCGTTCGCACTGCGGCACGACGCCTCCACGAGGCGGGCCTTCGGGTTGAGTTGGATGGCTCGGGCGTGGTGAGGAAAATGGTACCTGAGGCAGGCTCGATGGTGATCCCGGGCGACACGGTGCGCGTAGCGTCCGTAGTGGCGTCCGCAGACGAGAGTGAAGATGACTAGTTCTCCGTCCACTCTCCAGGTGGTCACAGCAGCCCTCGAGGTCGCCGGCCTCATCGAAGTGATTCACGGTTCGAATGATGTGGAGATTTCTGGTGTGACGCAGGATTCGCGCACGGTTCAGCCCGGCAACCTTTTCCTGGCCTGGCGCGGTTCAGCTCTGGACGCGCACGACTTCGTGGCACAAGCAGCCGAAATGGGTGTGGCTGCAGCCGTGGTGGAGCGGTACGTTCCCGAGGCTGAGATTCCGCAGATCCAGGTGTCGGATGGTCGCTTGGCCGCGGCCTTGGCTGCTGACGTGATGCTCGGTTCTCCGTGGGCCGAACTGTTCACCGTTGGGGTGACTGGCACGAACGGGAAGACGACCACAGCACTTCTCGCCCAGCACCTGTTGGGCTCCCGCGGTGCCGCGGCGGCGCTGGGTACGCTCGGGCTCGTCGAACCCGACGGCTCGGTGAGAGAAGGGACCGGCGGGCTCACGACGCCTGGCCCCGTTGCCATCTCCACTTGGCTGGCCGATCTGGCTGAGGAAGGGGCCAAGTCGGTAACCGTGGAGGCCTCTTCTCACGCACTCGATCAGAGGCGCCTCGACGGGGTCCGCTTCGATGCGGTGGTGTTCACCAATCTGTCCCAGGACCACCTCGACTATCACACGGACATGGCCGCCTATTTCGAGGCCAAGTCACACCTTCTCAATCTGATGAAGACGAAAGGTTGTGCGGTCATCAACGCCGCCGACGCGCACTGGAAGAATCTGCCCGTCGAAGGGCGCAACACAGTCACCTATGGCATCGACGAACCGGCCGACCTACGAGCGGAAATGATCGAGCCGGGTCCGTCCGGAACCAGGTTCCGCATGGCAAGCCCGTCCGGCGAAGTCGACGTCGACCTGCCGCTCATCGGCCGCTTCAATATCGAAAACTGTTTGGCGGCGGCGGGTGTGGGCACGGTCGCCGGCATGTCCCTCGACGCCGTGGCGGACCGGCTCGCAAGCGTACCACAGATTCCTGGCCGACTCGAGGTGGTGGCGCGGAGGCCCTTTACGGTCGTGATCGACTTCGCGCATACGCCCGACGCACTTCGCGGAGTCCTGACCATGATGCGCCCGCTCACATCCGGGCGTCTGATCGTCGTATTCGGCGCGGGCGGCGACCGGGACCGCGGCAAGCGGCCCGAGATGGCGCGGGCCGTCGCACAAGTGGCGGATCTGGTCGTAATCACGTCCGACAACCCCAGGACCGAGGATCCGGAATCCATCATCGATGACATCGTCTCGGGGATGAACGGGTCCCCATTCGAGCGGATGGGTGACCGCCGTGAGGCGATCGGCTACGCGCTCGCTCAGGGTCGGGCAGGGGACCTCGTGCTGCTCGCTGGGAAGGGACACGAGCGGTATCAGGTCGTCGGCACGGAGCGGCAGCCGTTCGACGAGAGGCTGATCGTCGAGGAACAACTCGGCCGGATGGGAGAAGCGGTGTGAACCCTCTCTTCAAATGGACCGACGAGCAGGTGAGAACGGCTTTGCACGTCCCACTCCATGAGGATTGCGACCTCGTCTTCACCGGTATCTCGACGGACAGTCGCACGACTCGTGAGGGGAACCTCTTCGTCGCTCTGCGCGGGGACAACTTCGACGGGCACGACTATGTGTCCGACGCCCTCGGTCGGGGAGCACGTGGCGCCGTGGTAGCCCGCTCCGTCGAGGCCGACGGTGCCTACGTGTACTCCGTGGAAGACACGCTGTTGGCCCTGGGACAGCTCGCCTTATATCGCCGGAAGCACCTCGACGCCGTTGTGGTGGGCATCACAGGGTCATCAGGAAAGACAGGGACCAAAGAGTTGACCCGGGCAGCGATCGAGGGTTCGCGCCGGGTCCACGCCACACCCGGAAACCTGAACAACCGTATTGGCTTGCCGCTGACGCTGCTCGACACGCCCGATGAAGCCGAGGTCGTCGTGCTCGAAATGGGTACGAACGAGCCGGGAGAGATCGCTGAGCTGACCCGGATCGCTGAACCCCAAATCGGCGTCGTGACGACCGTCTCCGACACCCACGTGGAGAAGCTGGAGTCTCTCGAAGGCGTGCTGGAAGAAAAGCTCGACCTCCTTCGGGGACTTCCGGATGACGGTAAGGCGATCGTGGGTGACGAGCCGGCCATCCTGTCCGAATATGCCGGCCGCATCCCCCGCCACGTTCTGGTTGTGGGCCTCGGTACGGGTGCGGACGCCGAGTATCGTCCGGACAACCCATCGGTGGACGACCAGGGGTGCTGGAGCTTCGTTTGGCGCGGAGAGCCCGTGCACCTACGGGTTCCGGGGCGCCACTCTGTCCAGAACGCTCTCCTCGCCCTGACGGTAGCCGAACTGCTGGACGTTCCTGCCGCTGAGGCCGTCGCTGGCGTTGGCCAGGTCGAAGCCGGTGCCCTGCGCGGAGAGATCAGGCGGATCGGTGGGCTCACGCTGATCGTCGATTGTTACAACGCGAACCCGCAAAGTTTGCGCGCCGCGTTGGACTTGCTGGTGGACTTCGAGCCTGGCCGGACCAAAGTGGCGGTGCTCGGAAGTATGCTCGAGCTGGGGGCCAGGAGCGAGGAACTCCACAGGGTGCTCCTAGGGGAGGCATCCACACTCGGATTCGACCTGATCGTCGCCACCGGTGACTTCGCCCGCCCGCGAGAGTCCGGCGAGGACGGGCCGACGACTCTTTCCGTGGTGGACCCGCTCGAGGCCTACGAGGAGCTACGCGGAAGGCTCGCCGGGGACGAGGTCTTGCTGATGAAGGCGTCGCGGGGTGTGGCGTTGGAGCGACTGATCCCTCTGTTCGAGAACGACTTCGGCGGATCGAATCAGGCGTCCGGGGAGCTGGAGGCCTGATGTTCTATCATCTGTGGCCCGACTTGGCGGAGGTCTTCAGCGTGTTCAACGTCTTCCAGTACATCACGTTCCGCGCCGCCGGAGCGCTCGTGACGTCGCTGGGGCTGGCGTTCTTGCTGGGGCCAATGACCATTCGGGTCCTCCAACGCTCCCACATCGGCCAGGTGGTGCGTTCGGATGGACCGCAGACCCATCTTGTAAAAGCGGGGACCCCGACGATGGGTGGGACCCTGATCGTCATGTCGGCGGGCGTTTCCACGCTGATGTGGGCCGAGTTGACCAACTCGTATACGGTACTGGCGCTGCTGACTTTCGTGGCGATGGGCGCCATCGGCTTCATGGACGATTACCTCAAGGTCGTCCAGGGACGGCCGGCTGGCTTGGTAGCTCGTTACAAGATGCTAGGCACGTTGGCGTTTGGACTCGGCTTGGGGCTCTTCCTGCTCCTCCGTCCGATCTCGCCCTTGGCACCGAACCACACCATGGTGCCGTTCTTCTCCGACGTGGCATTGGTCTTGAGTCCTTGGTTCTACGTGGTGTTCGTCGGATTCGTCGTCTCGGGCAGCGCGAACGCGGTAAACCTCACGGATGGACTCGACGGGCTGGCCACCGGCCTGATGGCGATCGCCGCGTCCACGTTTGCGGTCTTCGCGTACCTGCTGGGCCGTGCGGACTACTCCGAGTACCTGCGCCTCTTCTATCTGCCCGGTGCGGGGGAGTTGTCCGTGCTGGCGCTTGCCCTGGCGGGTGGCTGCCTCGGTTTCCTCTGGTACAACACACATCCCGCAGAGGTCTTCATGGGCGACACGGGTTCGCTCGCTCTGGGAGGTGTCCTCGGGGCTATGGCCATCCTTCTCAAGGCGGAGTTTCTCCTGGTGATCGTGGGGGGCGTCTTCGTCATGGAGGTGCTCTCCGTGATCCTCCAGGTCGGATTTTTCCAATACACGAGGTGGAGGCACGGCACCCCTCGAAGACTCTTCAGAATGGCCCCGATCCATCACCACTTCGAGCAGTTGGGATGGCCTGAAAGTAAGATCGTAGTCCGTTTTTGGGTCATGGGAATCCTGTGCGCGATGGTCGCGTTCAGCGCGCTCAAGATCCGGTGAGGAACTGTCGCTTTGAACACGCTGAAAGGCGAAAAAGTCGCCGTTGTCGGTTTGGCCGCGTCCGGACGGGCGGCGGCACAGTTGGCACTAGAAAAAGGAGGGAAAGTCCATGTCTCGGATTTGCGGACTGATGCCGCAACTCATGCTCGTGGAGCCGAGCTCAGAGCACTCGGAGCCGAGGTCGATCTGGGAGAACACCCGCTCGATCGTATCGCCGACGCCGCTACGATCGTCGTCAGTCCAGGCATCCGACCGGACACTCCGGTGCTCAGTGAGCTCGCTGAACGGGGGGTACGTTGGATCTCGGAGCCTGAGTTCGCCTTTCGGTTCTTCCATGGTCCACTGATCGCCGTGACTGGAACGAACGGCAAGACGACGACGGCGGTCCTGTTGGCGCACCTGCTCGAGGAGGACGGCCTCGACGTGGCTTTGGGCGGGAACATTGGTGCCGCTTTCGGACCCCCCGCCTCCGAGCTCGCGCTCCGGGAGGACGGCCCGGCGTGGTATGTCGTGGAGATGAGCTCGTTCCAGTTGGCAGCGATCGATCGGTTCAAGCCAGACATCGGTGTGGTGACCAATCTGGCCCCGGATCATCTCGACTGGTATCCGAGTGTGGAATCCTATTACGCCGACAAGGCCAACGTCTTCCGCAATGCCGATGACGACAGCTGTTGGGTGCTGAACGAAGGCGACTCGGCTGTCGCTGACCTGGCGGAGGGCATTCCTGGGCGTCACTTCTACTTCGGCAGATCGAGCAGTGGCCGTCCGGGCGCCCCCCGGGGTGCCCACTGCGACGGTGACGTGCTGACGCTGGACCTGTCCGGGGCGCCGGAGCCCTTAGGCCACGCCGAGGACATCGCCCTCCTCGGGGCCCACAACCTGGAAAACGCCCTGGCAGCATCAACCGCGGCCGGGCTGGCGGGCGCCTCCCCAGAATCGATTCGACGGGGTCTTTCTACGGCCAAGGCCCTTCCACACCGTACTGAAAACGTGGCCGCGGCGGACGGAGTGCGGTGGGTCAACGATTCCAAGGCAACCAACGTGGCCGCGGCTCGGTCCGCAATCAACAGCCTCGACGGGGCCCTGCTCGTCCTGCTCGGCGGAAAGGACAAGGGCGAGGACTTCTCGCTGCTGGTTGAAGCGCTCTCCAAGGCTGACGCCCGTGTGCTGGCGTTTGGTCAGGCCGGGCCACGGATATGCAAAGCTCTGGACGGTCATGTGCCAGCTGAGCTGCTACCCGGAGGCTTCGACGAGGTCATGGAGGCCGCCACCCACCGTGCGGTCCCGGGGACCACGGTCCTCTTGTCGCCGGCCTGCTCCAGCTACGACATGTTCACGAGCTACGAGGAGCGGGGAACCCGGTTTGCGGAGTTGGCGAAGGCCTCTTCAAGGGACGCAGAGCGCTGATGGCCCGACCCGTGGACGTGTCTCCGTCCGGGCCTCTGGCCCTGCCCATCACTGGTATAGGAAGTGGATGGGAGCCCGCCGCGATCATGACGCTCACACTCCTGCTCCTCTCCCTCGGACTGGTCACATTGTATTCCGCCAGTGCCTTTCTCGCTCAGGGACAGGCTTTGCCGGATTACTACTATGTGCTCCGACAGGCGACCGGAGCGGCGGCTGGCCTGGCCATTCTCGGCGTCTGTGCTTGGATCCCTCACGACCTTTGGCGACAGCTCTCGTTACCCATGGTCGTCGTGGCGTGGCTGCTCCTCATATTCGTGATCTTGCCGAGCACCGAGACCATCGCGCCCCTGACCAACGGCGCACGCCGATGGATCCGCTTCGGCGGCCTGAGCCTGCAGCCGTCCGAGTTGGCCAAGGTGGCCGTCGTTGTCTGGACGGCGGCACGCGCAGTTCGAAAGCAGGATGAGTTCTCGAGCCTGAGCCGAGGTCTGGTCCCGTTCCTCCTCGTATGGGCTGCGTTGATGGTGCCGATCGCACTCGAGCCGGATCTATCGACGGCGTTGCTCGTGGGTGTGATCGGGTGTCTGGTCGTCTACGTGGCNGGCGCTCGGCTGACGCACTTTGNCTTCTTGGGTCTGCTCGCGGCTCCNGTGNTGTATAGTCAGTTGGACGTGGCTTTTCGGGCTCGCCGCGTGCTGGCGTACCTGAACCCTTCGGCCGACCCGACCGGNGCCGGCTTCCAGGTGCAGCAGTCACTTCTCGCGTTCGGCTCTGGCGGCGTCGCCGGCGTGGGGTTTGGACAAGGCCGGCAGAAGTTCGGATTTCTTCCTGAGGCTCACAACGATTTCATTTTCGCGATGATCGGGGAGGAGTGGGGACTGATCGGCGTNACGGCGACGGTACTCCTCTATNTGCTCCTGATTCTGATCGGCTTTCGTGTCGCGTCTCGNGCTCCCGACCTCTTCGGACAGCTGCTGGCGGTTGGCCTGACCAGCACGATTGCCCTGCAGGCCATCCTTCACATGGCCGTGGGACTGCGTTTGGTGCCGGCCACGGGCTTGGTGCTACCGCTGATCTCCTACGGACGCTCGCACTTGGTGGTCACGCTGGCCTCTTTGGGGATTCTCATGAGCATCTCCCGGGCGAGCGGCCTTCACGNCAGGGGTGCCCCGCCCGTGNGAAGGAGGGCCCGTGCATGAGGGTCCNGTCGTGGTNTTCGCCGGAGGCGGCACTGGGGGCCACCTCTACCCGGCTCTGGCAATTGCGGACGAACTCCTGCGGCAACGTCCGGACGTGCGGGCGTTCTTCCTCGGTGCACGCAGGGGGATCGAGGCTCGGGTGCTCCCAGAGCGGTCGCTGGATCATCAACTCCTTCCCGTACGAGGGATCCATCGCGGCGAATGGTGGTCGAATCTGGGAGTTCCCTTTGCTCTCGTGTCCTCGTTGGCGTCCACGCTCGGAATCCACCGTCGAATCCGTCCGGAGTTGGTCGTGGTGACGGGTGGTTACGCTGGTGCCCCTGCGGGCTTGGTGGCNGCCGCCATGGGGACACCGCTGGTGCTCCAGGAGCAGAACGCATGGCCCGGAGTCACGACTCGTCTCTTGTCGCGGTGGGCAGCGCAGGTACACCTCGGGTTTGCCGAGGCGTTGGCGAAATTACCCGCTCGTGCACGGAAGGTGTCGCGGGTTTCAGGGTGTCCGATCCGAACCCTTCCCGAGAACGTGCCCGACCGGCGAGATGTGCTTCNAGACATGGGATTCGAGCCGCATCGGAAGCTCCTGCTGGTGACCGGCGGAAGCCAAGGATCCCTTGNGCTGAACGAGTTGATGCTGGAAGCCGTCAGGTCCGTGGCCGCCGGAGAGCGTGCCGCCTTGGATGAATGGCAGGTGATCTGGATGACGGGCCCGACCCACCACGCCTCGATCATCGAAGAGCTCTCTTCGTGTGGGGACCCGCAATGGGTCCGAGCGGTTCCATACATCGGGGACATGCCTCGGGTTCAGGGCGCTACGAATCTTGCGCTGTCGCGGGCGGGCGCCATGACCACCTCGGAGTTCTTGGCCTGGGGAGTACCAGCCATCTTGGTACCGCTTCCCACCTCCGCTGAGAATCACCAAGCGCTGAATGCTCGTGCGCTGCAAGAGGCGGGGGCCGCCGTATACCTGGATCANGAGGGNCTGACGGCGGAGGTGTTGTGGGGGACCATCGCCGGTTTGGCGGAGGACCCTCAGGCGCTCGCCACCATGAGNGNGCGCGCGCGGGAGCGCAGCCGGCCGGACGCCACTTCCGACATCGTCGGCGAGATCGTGGGCCTGCTTCCGGATCCNAAGCCGGGTGGTGNCCAATGATCGCACTTCATCCGGACTCGAGCTTCGTGAACGCGCCATCGGACGAGCGTGATCTCCGCCGGCTCTCGAACGAGGGGCGAGTGCACTTCATGGGCGTGGGGGGTGCCGGCATGTGTGCGCTGGCCGAACTATTCGCGAAGCTCGGCGGCAGCGTGTCGGGGTGTGACCTCCGGCCGGGATCGAGCACAGACAAGCTCCGGGCCCTGGACGTACAAATACACGAGGGGCACGAGGCGAGTCACGTGGAGGGGGCGTCGGCTCTCGTCGTCAGCTCGGCCGTCCCAATGGACCACCCGGAGATACAGGAGGCGCTGGACCGGGGGATTCCGGTCTTCAAGCGAGCGGAGGCCTTGGGCCAGTGGGTCAATCAGGGTCGCGTGCTGGCGGTTGCTGGCACACACGGCAAGACCTCCACCACGGCGATGGCAACGGAGATTCTCGCCGCAGCGGGGATGGATCCGACTGCCTTTGTCGGCGGCCGCGTGTCGGCTTGGGGCGGTAACCTTCGGAGCGGCGGCGATCTCTATGTGGTCGAGGCTGATGAATACGACCGATCGTTTCTGCAGCTGAAGCCTGCAGTGGCCGTCGTGACCAACGTCGAGGCCGACCACCTCGACATCTACGGTGCCCTCAAAGGTGTCATGAAGGCTTTTCGGGAGTTCCTCGAGGGCCTTCTGCCAGACGGGTCGGCCGTCATCTGTGCGGACGATCACGGGGCGAGCAGGCTCGTCACCGGCTTCGAGTCTCGAGTGCGTACTTACGGTCGGAGCGCGGGCGCGCATATACGCGCGGTGGACGTCGAGGCTAGAGAGAACGGCATGGATTTCCGGGTGATCGACGAGGGCGTCGACCGCGGGACCTTCCGGCTCCAGGTGCCCGGAGTTCACAATCTGCTGAATGCGCTGGGCGCCGCAGCCGCGGCTCGGTGCTTCGGGGTGGATTGGAGCACCGTGCACGACGGGCTCAGCGCCTATGGGGGTGTTGAGAGGAGATTCGAAACGGTCGGGCTGGGGCGGGGGATCCTGATCGTGGACGACTACGCGCACCACCCCTCAGAGATCCACGCTACGCTGGCGGCTGCGCGGGGCGCCCACCCGGGCCGACGGATCGTGGCTGTTTTTCAACCGCACCTGTTCACGCGCACACGGGATTTTGCCGATGAGTTCGGAGAAGCGCTTTCCGCAGCCGACTCGATCTGGGTCACCGACGTGTTTCCGGCCCGCGAGAATCCAATCGAGGGCGTAACGGGCGAGATGGTCGCCCTCGCAGCTGAGCGGGCGGGCGCCCAGGTGCGTTATCACGCCGACGTGAACACCCTGGCGGACACCCTCGCGGAAGAACTCGCGTCGGATGACCTCCTCCTTACGATGGGTGCAGGGTCGATCGACCGCGTGGCGTACGACGTCCTAGCACGCCTTGAGGAGCCGCCTGATGCGTAAGCTGCTCCGTGTTGTCGCCCTGTGGGGAACGATGGTCGGAGGTGTGGCGCTGGCCGTCGCGTGGCTTCCGGACGCCCTCGCCGAGCTCGAGTTGTTCCGGGCCCGCGAGTACAAGGTCGTCGGAACTCGCCTCCTCGAGGAGAAGCAGGTCTTGGCCGCGGCGGCGATTTCACCGTTCCTCAGCGTGTTCGATGATTTGACGCCGATAGAGCAACGTCTCGCACAGCATCCGCTGGTCAGGCGCGCCCACGTCACCACGGAGCTTCCGGCGACCCTCGTGGTCACGATCGAAGAGCGGGTTCCGGTTGGGTTTGTGGTGAGTCCGGTGCTCGAACCGGTGGATCGGGATGGAGAGGTCCTCCCGCTGGATCCGGTCGAACAGGGGTTGGATCTCCCCGTCCTGATCGGGGCGGGGGGGGCAGCCGCCCTATCACCTTCCCAGCGGCGGATTCTGGCGATGGAGGCGGACCGGCTCGCGTCGGATGATCCCACGTTCCTGGCCACCGTCTCGGAGATTGCGATCGATGCCTGGGGAGACGTGACTGCGGTGGTGACCGAGTTGGTGAGCGGGGACCTTCTCCTTCGATTCCGTCCGCCACTCTCGCACCGGCGACTCCATGACGGCCTCACTGTATTGGAGGATGCCATTAACCGCCGCCCTGATCAAAGAGCCGCCGTGCTCGATCTTCGGTTCGAGGATCAGGTCGTGGTTGGGTATGCCGAGCAGGGCACCCGGCTTCGGGCCGAGGTGTCGGCCCCGAGGAGCGATCAGTAGATGCAGTCGATTTTGATCGCCGCCGTCGATCTCGGCACGACCAAAACTTGCGCGGTGATCGCGGAGGTCCACGAAGACCCGCGCCTCCGAAGGGACCTCAAGATTCTCGGGGTGGGGCAGGCTCCGAGCTTGGGGATGCGGGACATCGTCACCCATGTCGAAGACGCGACCCAATCCGTGAAAACGGCCATGGAAGAGGCCGAGCTCATGGCCGGCGCGAAGGTGGATCGGGTGTATGTGGGAATTAGCGGTGAGCATGTCCGGGCAGCTACGTCTCCGGGCGTCGTCGCCGTTACGGACGATGAGATCTCGGCCTTCGATCTGCGACGTGTTCACGAGGTGGCTCGTGCCGTTGCCCATCCGCCCGATCGTGAACTCCTGCACGCCATCCCACAGGATTACATCGTGGATAGCCGCGCTGGGATCAAGGATCCGGTGGGGATGGTGGGCACTAGGCTCGAGGCGGAGATCTATCTCGTGACTTGCACCTCATCGGTGGCCGAGAACATCAGGAAGTCGGTCCAGCGGGCGGGTTACCGAGTTCAGGAATTGGTGCTCGAATCCCTTGCGGCGGCCCGGTCGGTCCTCACTGAGGATGAGAAGGAAGTGGGCGTCGCAATGGTCGAGCTCGGTGCTTGTACTACCAACCTTGCGGTCTATTGCGACGGCGAACTCCGACATCTTGCGGTCCTCCCCTTTGGGGGAGCCACGGTTACGAACGATCTCGTGAGGGGCTTGTCGATTCCCTTTGCCGAAGCCAAGCGGGCGAAGGAGCAGTTTGGTGTGGCGTTCGCCCAACTCGTGGATCCGCAGGAGACGGTGGAGTTGCCGGGCCCGGGCCCGGGGCAGATCAGGCATGTCGCCCGGGAACTGATTGCCCACGTCGTCGAGCAACGTCTCGACGAGATGTTCGGCCTGGTCCACGCCGAGCTGGAGGCTGAAGGCCTGTTGAACAAGCTGGGGGCGGGCATCGTGCTCACCGGAGGCGCGTCGACCTCGTATGGAACCGTGGAACTGGCTCAGCAGGTGTTCGCGGCACCCGTACGCAGTGGTGTCCCGGGCGAAGGGCTGGCAGTTCTGGCCGACTCCGTTGGAAGGCCGAAGTTCGCGACGGCTGCAGGACTCGTGCTGTACGGCGCCGACCGGTACGACGAAACGGGGAATGGCGCCTCGACACTCACTTCCGGCCTGGTGTCGAAGGTCTGGTCGTGGCTGAAGGAATTCTTGTAGTGCTCCGACGAACGAATGACTCGGAGCATCGAGCTTGAATCAGACCGAACCACCCATTCATGGGAGCCAAATCATGATGATATTCGAATTCGAGGACACTCCACTCCAAACGGCCCGAATGAAGGTTGTCGGAGTCGGAGGAGCCGGCGGAAATGCAGTCAACCGAATGGTCGACGAGGACCTGGAGGGCGTCGAGTTCATCACCGCGAATACCGATGCCCAGGCNCTCAAGGGTTCACGCGCGCAGGTCACGCTTCAGATTGGCAAGAAACTGACACGCGGGCTGGGTGCNGGCGCACGGCCCGAAGTGGGCAGGCAGGCCATCTCCGAGAGCCAGGACGAGGTCCGGAGGGTGCTGGAGGGGGCCGACCTGGTCTTCATCACCGCCGGAATGGGTGGCGGAACAGGTACAGGAGCCGCTCCCATCATCGGGGAAATCGCTCGTGAAATGGGTGCTCTCACCATAGGTATCGTCACGAAGCCGTTCTCCTTCGAGGGGAGGAAAAGGGAGCGTCAGGCCGAGCAGGGTCTAGCGGAGCTTCGCAGGACCGTCGACACGATGATCGTGGTGCCGAACGACCGCCTGTTGTCCGTGGTGCCGCGGGGCACTTCCTTCCGCGACGCCATGAAGAAGGTCGACGAGGTGCTTTTGCACGCGACACAAGGGATCAGCGATCTGATCCGGGTTTCGGGTGAGGTGAACGTGGACTTTGCGGACGTTCGAACCATCATGGCTTGCCGTGGGCCTGCCCTGATGGGTTCTGGCTTTGGAGAGGGAGACAACCGGGCGCAGGAGGCCGCTCAAGAGGCCGTTTCTTCGCCGTTACTAGACGACGTATCGATCCACGGTGCGCTGGGCGTGTTGATCAACATCACGGGCGGGATGGATCTTGCCATTGACGAAGTACACCAGATATCAACTATTATTCAAAAAGAGGCCGGGGATGAGGCGGAGATCATTTTCGGTGCGGTCCACGATCCGGAGTTGGAAGGACAGATTCGGGTTACGGTGATCGCCACCGGCTTCGACGACGTGATTCGGCCGGACTTCGGGAAGCAAGCTCCGTCGCAGTTGCCTCAGCGTAACGTTCAGCCGAATAGGCAGCAGGTACCGCAACAGGTGGCGGCAGTCGGTGGGGGATCGGCGAGTGTGGTTCCCCTTCCTCGACCGCCGGAGCGGGTTGTGACACGAAAGCAGATCAGCGAGTTAGATGTTCCCACGTTCATCCGGCGCCAGATGGACTGACACGACCGTGAGGCGGGCGCCGAAAGAACGAGAAGAGTTGGACAAGTGGGAGAAGTGGCGCGAGTGTAGTAGAGACGTGGGTCCGCACCGACAGGGTCCCTAGCGGCAACGATTGACCAAGGAGGCAGGGTGGGCTCGGGCTCCAAGATGCTGGGATTCATAGGAGTCCTCGGGATAATGGCCTCGAGCCTGGCGTTCGTCCTGTTCTCGGAGAAAGAGGTGATCACGGTGGGGTTCGTGCCCCCGATCTTCGCGGCCGCGCCGGAGCGGGTCGAGCTTCTAGCGCTGAAGCAGGACGAGACGCTCGGTGAGCTTCTCGAGGGCGTGCTCGACGCCAACGACCAATACGACTTCGTCATCGCGTTGAGGGAGCGCGCTAATCCTCGCCGCCTGAGGCCTGGTACTGAAGTCGCCTTCCGCTGGTCCACCACCACCACCTCCGAGTTGCGCGCTGTCGATGTCACAGTCGGCGCGGACCTGACCGTCCGGATGACGCCATCCGCAGCTGGTTGGATGTCGACCACGATGACTACGCCGGTCGTGACGGATACGGTGTGGGTGTCTGGCGAGATTCAGACGAATCTTTGGGATGCTGTCACCGGGAGCGAGAACAGGGAAGGGTTGGATCCCGGAAACCTGGCCGAGTTCTTCTCGGATCTCAACGATATCTTCCAGTGGCAGGTGGACTTCTCCCGGGACATCCGGTTGGGCGACTTCTTCCGGTTCTCCTACGAACGGGCGGTTCGGCCGGACGGGACCATGCGCCGCGGGCACGTGCTTTCCGCGGAGTTGGTGAATCGTGGACGCTCCTATGAGGCTGTGTGGTTCGACCCGAATGGAGACGGGAGCGGCACGTATTATGACGAGAACGGGAACTCTGTACGACTCCGGTTTCTGAAGAGCCCGATCCAATACGAACGGATCTCCAGTGGTTTCAGCAACAGCCGGTTCCATCCGGTGTTGCAGACGTGGCGGGCGCATCGGGGTGTGGACTATGCGGCGAACAGGGGGACGCCGGTGCGGGCGACCGGAAACGGCGTTGTGATCGAACGGGAAATGCAGAGCACCTATGGCAACACGATCGTTGTGCGGCACTCCAACGGATGGACCACGCGTTATGCCCACATGAACGGCTTCGCTCCTGGGATCCGTGTGGGCAGTGCAGTCGACCAGAGTGACCTCATTGGGTACGTGGGGATGACGGGGCTGGCCACCGGTCCGCACCTCCACTATGAGATGCGGCAGTACGGCACCTTCAAGGATCCCGAAACGATCCAATTGCCGCCAGGCGATCCGGTGCCAGTCGACCAGTGGGCGGCTTGGGAGACACAGAGCCGTATGCGCTTGTCCCTCCTCGATCGGCTTCCTCTTCCCTGGGATACTCGGCTTGCCATGAACGACCTCGGAGAGGGTGAGGCGTCGGACGCAGGAGAGCGGTGACCCTTTCTTGGCTGGCCTTTTTAATTTTGGTGGCCGGCGCCGGGGGATTCGCCGCGTGGATATATGTGCGCCGCGAACTTCCGATCCCCCGCCGGACCCTCCTCGGCACGATACGCGCATCGGTTCTCGTACTCGTGCTTCTCCTGCTCTGGGATCCGCGATTGCCCGGTGGCCCCCTAAGCGGCGGGGCCGACGGTAACTGGGTTCTGCTGGACGCGTCCACCAGCATGTCGGCGCCTGAGATGGCGGGTGGGGCTGCGGATAACTCGGCCGATGCGTCCGCTGAGGCGACGACGGGCGGCGCCAACTGGGTCTGGGCCTTAGAGCGTGCGAGTGAACTCGCCGAGGCCGGCGCCCAAGTCTTGCTCTTTGGTGAAACCCCTCGGGTCGTCTCCTTCGCTTCTCTCGATACGCTACTCCCTGTGGCGTCCACCTCGAGACTCGCCCCTGCGCTCGCCCGGGCAGCGGAAGCCGGGGCCACGGACGTAACGGTTCTGTCGGACCTCAGACTCGACGATCCAGTGGAAGCGGAGCTCAGTCTGGGTCGATCCCCCTTTGGGGTTGAGATCGAAAGAAGCGGGGGGCCGGTCCGCAACGCGGGTGTGGCCCGCTTCGAGCTACCGGCTCGCGCCGAATCCGGGACCCCGCTCTCGGTAGGGATCGCCCTCTTTTCCGAGGGGACCGATCCGGGAGATACGATCCAGGTCGAGGTGTGGGAGGAGGAACGTCTTGTTGCGTCGGCTGGGGTGCCCGCCACGGACCCGGGCCTTCTCGCCACCGCAACGATCCGCCTACCGGCTCCTGGCGACACTGGCTGGCTCCGTTATCGTCTCCTGGTGAGCTTGCCGGGTGACCAATTCGCCCCTGACGACGCCAAATCCGCTTTCACTGAAGTCGACCCGAGCGAGGGCGGTCTGGTTCTTCTTTCTCTCGAACCCAACTGGGAGCCCCGCTTTCTACTTCCGGTACTCTCACAGATCACAGGACTCGCTTCCAGCGGATTTCTAAGCCTGAGCGGGGGCCGATACCTGCGTTTGGGCTCGAGCTCCGAGGTCGGACCACCCGTCGACGAGGACGAGGTCCGCGAGGCACTCGCGGGAGCGGACTTCGTGGTGTTTCACGGGCTCGGAGCGGGGGCCCCCGATTGGGTGAGCACGGCCCTCGCCGAGGCCCCCAGGTCGATCGTCTTTCCGTCCGACCCAGCCGGCGCCCTGGCTTCGGGCGTGGAGGCCCGCGGCCACCTGGACGGAGAGTGGTATACGACGCCGGACCTGCCTCCATCTCCGCTGGCTGCCAGCTTATCCGGTGCAGACCTGACGGGGCTGCCGCCGTTGACCGCCATCCTGCCCCAGCGTACACCGGGAACCGCTCTAACCCCGATCCCGCTCCAGCGCCAAGGGAGTGGACCCGCGGAAGCTGCGCTTGTGCTGGACCAAAACCAAGGGCGTCGTCGGGCGGTCGTTCTGGCATCTGGCTTTTGGCGGTGGGCGTTCCGCGAAGGCCCGGACCGGGAGGCCTACCGTAGGTTGTGGGCTGGCGTCGCAGGGTGGCTGCTCGCATCAGCGCCGCAGGGCGGGGCCACTCCGGTACGTCCGGAAAAGCGGGTGTGGAGTTCTCGTGAGCCTATGGAGTGGCGAGCTCCCGGTTTGATCGGAGAGAGTGTCGACTTCGCGCTATCCGTCAACAACTCGGCGGGTGACTCGCTCGTGCTCGATACCACGGTCGTGGTAGATGGCGCCGGGCTCGTCGGGACTAGGGCGCTGCCCGTGGCTGAGTATTCGTACCGGGTCACGCGCCCCGGAGATGATGGATCCATCGGGAGTGGGCGCATCGAAAGTGAGGGCCACAGCCTGGAGCTTCTCCACCGGCCCGCGGACATCTCCCCCGGGGGGTCGGATTCGGCCGAAGGAGCCCCGACTAGAGCTAGGCTCGGCCCGCCGCTACGGACCCACCCCGGCCCGTATATTCTCATCCTGGTGCTTCTGTCCGCCGAGTGGATCGGTCGCCGGCGGGGCGGGCTACGATAGGCAGGATGGGATTGGACTGACGATGGCCCGACTATTCAAGCGACGGGGTGAGAAGAAGAAGGGGCTGTGGAGGCGGGCTGTCGATCTCGCGCTGACCGACGTCCGGGTAGCCGTCGGGGGCGTCGACCACGAGTCGTTGGAGTCACTGGAGAAGCGACTTCTTACAGCTGACTTCGGCGTGGACGCGACCATGCGACTCGTTGATCATGTCGCCGCACTCGCGCGCAGAGGTAAGGTGTCCGGTGGCTCTGAATTGAGGCGCGCCCTCAGGGACGAGATCGCCAGAATCCTGGAGCCGGCCGGATCTTCCTTTCTGCAAATAGCGGAAACCGGTACAACGGTCTATTTGATCGTTGGAGTGAACGGCGTGGGCAAGACGACCTCCGTGGCCAAGCTTGCACACCGTATTCGGGGCGAGGGACGAAGCGTGTTGATCGCTGCGGCAGACACGTTCAGGGCAGGGGCCGTAGAGCAGCTTCGGGTGTGGTCAGAGCGGGTGGGCGCGGATTTCGTAGCGGGCCAACAAGGGGGTGATCCGGCCGCTGTGGCGTTCGACGCCATCGAGGCTGCAGAAGCCCGGGACATCGACGTTGTTTTGGTCGACACTGCGGGGCGCCTTCACACCCAGCGGAACCTCATGGAGGAGCTTCAGAAGGTCGATTGTGTGATCCGCCGGCGGTGTGAAGGGGCTCCACAGGAGTGCCTGATCGTGTTGGACGGAACGGTCGGTCAGAACGCGCTGGCTCAGGTGCGCTCCTTCAGTGGCGCGGTCGACCTGTCCGGTATCATCCTCACCAAGTTGGATGGGACGGCGCGGGGTGGTATCGTGGTGGGTCTTCAGCAGGAGTTCGGCCTACCGGTCAAGCTTGTGGGGTCCGGAGAGGGAGTCGACGACCTTTCCGACTTCGATCCTGATGATTTCGTAGAGGGGGTCTTCGAGGAGTGAACTTTTTCAGGCTGGACAAGCCGGTCCAGTTTCTGAAGGGGGTGGGGCCGGTTCGCGCCGAGGCGTTGGGTAGGATGGGAATCGTGACCGCCCGCGATCTCCTCTACCACGTGCCGCGCCGCTACGACGATGCCTCCACGATCGAGCCGATAGAGAAACTACAGGTCGGTGCGGACGTCACGGCGGTTGGGCGGGTACGCTCCAAGGGTGTGATGCCCACGCGTAAGGGCCTTCGTATCTTTCAAGCCGTCCTGCAGGACGATTCGGGGATGATCACGTGCGCCTGGCCCGGCCAGCCCTGGCTGGAACGGAAGCTCCATGAAGGGGATCTCCTGCTGGTCACAGGGCCCGTCAAGTTCTTCCACGGGAGGCAGCTTCAGCCGCGGGAATTCACTGTGTTGGCTCGCGCAGAGGAGGACTCCCCAGCTCAGGTGGCCCAGGGGCACGTGTTTTCCACGTATCCGGCGAGTGAGGAGGTCCAGCAGTGGGTCCTTCGGGGGCTGTTCGATAAGAATCTCGACGTGCTGCTCAAGGAGGTGGCCGAAGAGGAGTATCTCACAGGGAAGGAGCGGAGCGACCTCGTTTTGCCGGGCCTCGAGGATGCCCTTGGGGAACTCCATCGGCCATCCTCGCTGGGCGCCGTGGAGACCGCCCGCCGGCGACTCGCGTTCGACGAGCTGTTCTTCCTCCAGCTCGTCCAGGCTCAGGCCCGCTACCAAGAGACCATCCTGAAGCCCGGGCTCGTGTTCGAACGCACCAACGAGTTCATCAGGCCTCTGCACGAAGCCTTGCCCTTCGAGCTAACGGGAGCACAGGCCAGGGTCCTTCGCGAGATTTACGCCGACATGGGTTCCGACCGGAGGATGAACCGTCTCTTGCAGGGGGATGTCGGGTCGGGAAAGACGATCGTCGCCCTCTTCGCCATGCTCCTGGCCGCCGAAAGTGGACGCCAGGCGGTCCTCATGGCGCCGACGGAGCTACTCGCGGAGCAGCATGTACGCAAGCTGAGTGAGCTGGTTGAGCCTCTCGGCCTGAGCGTGCAAGTGCTGACAGGCCAGCTGAAGGCATCGGAACGCAAAGCGGCGTTGAAGGCGCTTTCTGACGGCACCGCCGTACTCACCGTAGGCACGCACGCGCTGATCCAGGACAACGTCGAGTTTCGAGATCTCGGCCTAGTGGTAGTCGACGAACAACACCGCTTCGGCGTAAGACAACGCATGGCCCTGGGAGAACGTGAAATTCCCCCGGATACACTCATCATGTCGGCGACGCCGATCCCCAGGTCATTGGCGATGACGTTATATGGAGATCTCGACTTGTCGCTTCTCGATGAGATGCCGAAAGGCCGAAAACCCGTGAAGACGCTGCTCCGCTACCCGAGCAAGCGAGCCGAAGTCCATCACCTCGTGGACGAGGAACTCGAGGCCGGCCGCCAGGCCTACATCGTATACCCGCTGGTGGAGGAGTCGGACAAGATGGACCTACAGTCCGCCACCGAAGAGTACGAACGCTTCTCGGCCGAGACCTTCCAGCACCGGCGGGTCGGCCTGATTCATGGCCAACGGTCGAGCGAGGAAAAGGACGATGTCATGCGGGCCTTTCTTGCCGGAGACATCGACGTGCTGGTCGCGACCACCGTGATCGAAGTCGGCATCGACGTGCCGAACGCGTCCGTAATGGTGGTGGAGCACGCCGAGCGCTTCGGATTGTCCCAGCTCCACCAGCTGAGGGGCCGGGTGGGGCGCGGGGCCGCGAAGAGCTACTGCATACTCATCGCCGAACCAGGTGAAGCCGCCGCCGAGCGCCTGAAGATCTTCAGAGACACGTCCGACGGCTTTGCGCTAGCCCACGCCGACCTGCGAATACGCGGGCAGGGAGACCTCTTTGGAGCCCAACAGCACGGACGGGATCCTGTTCTGCGGTTCGCTGACCTTACCAGGGATGAGGGTCTCCTGTTAGAGGCCCAGGCTCGCGCCCGGGCTCTGGTCGAGAGCGACCCCGAGTTGAGCAGCGACGGGGTCGCACGGATCAGGGCGTTGATGGACCATCGGTACGCGGAACGGCTGAAGCTTTTTTCGGTCGGGTAAGGCGACTAGGTAGGAGGCACGGAGTATCCCGGCGGGCAAGCGAATTGCTAGTTTGTCACAAGCTCCATTGTCGGCCCCGCGAGGCGCACCAGCAGTGTATCCGCATCGGGAGTGCGCCGAAGCATCGCTGGACATCACACAGGCCGCCGTCTACGGTAACGGTTCACCGCAAACGGCCATTTCCTGGATATCACAAACACGCTATAGGCTATATGAGTCAGGAAAACATCAGGGAAGTCGGTTACCTCGGCGACCACGTAGGCTCGTCGGTCACCATTCTCGGTTGGGTCGAGAGCACCCGCAGCCACGGGAAGGTCGGCTTCGTGGTCGTAAGAGATGGCACGGGTCTAGTGCAGGGCGTTCTTCTCAAGAAGGAGCTTCCAGCGGACGCGTGGGCGCTGCTGGAGTCGCTCACCTACGAATCTTCGGTAGCCCTCAGCGGTGAAGTACGCGAGGAGCCGCGCGCGCCCGGCGGATATGAGGTCGGCGTGACCGGCCTGGAGTTACTCGGCGCTTCGGAGGAATACCCGATCCAGCCTAAAGAGCACGGGGTCGAGTTCCTCTTGGATCACCGCCATCTCTGGCTTCGGTCCAGCCTCCAGCGCGCGGGTCTGCGCGTTCGTCACGAGGTCGAGCAAGCCATACACGATTATTTCTACGAGAGGGATTTTGTTCGCATCGATACGCCCATCCTCACCGGCTCCATTGGCGAATCCGCGGGCACGCTGTTCGAGACTGACTACTTCGGTGAGACCGCCTTCTTGGCTCAGACGGGGCAACTGTATGTCGAGACGGCGTGCCCCGCATTTCGGAAGGTGTACTGCTTCGGCCCCACGTTTCGAGCCGAAAAATCCAAGACGCGCCGACACCTGACCGAATTCTGGATGCTCGAACCGGAGGTCGCGTTTGCCGACTCGGACGACAACATGGACCTCCAGGAGGACCTAGTCTGCTACCTCGTCGAAAGGGTGCTCGAGCGGTGTAGTCGTGAGCTCGCGGTGCTCGAGCGGGACACGTCTGAGCTGGAGACGCTTGCCCGGCCCTTCGAACGCATCTCCTACACATCAGCCGTCGCACTTCTGCAGGAGAAGGGAAGTGAGATCGAGTGGGGCCGCGATCTGGGAGCGTCAGAGGAAATGTTGCTGTCCGAGCAGTTCGACCGACCCGTCTTCGTGCATGACTATCCGAAGGCCGTGAAGGCGTTCTACATGAAGGAAAATCCGGAGGATCCGAGGACCGTCCGTTGTAACGACCTGCTCGTGCGTGGATACGGTGAGCTTGTCGGAGGGAGCCAGCGTGAAGACGATCTCGACAAGCTACTGGCGCGGATCCGGGAGGAGAAGCTTC
>PCCM01000067.1 GCA_002731735.1 Gemmatimonadota bacterium
GCTAACCCGTTCGGGGCCCGCGGCCCTGGTGTTGTACGAGCGATAGGAATCTGCCTTGGGGAGCCCTGGGGAAGTCATGCTTCTTCTCAACGAGTAGGCACATGGGTCGGCTGAACGCAAGGGTAGCTAATTCGAGTGAATAGGCGGTGGTCTCCGTTCTCGCTTCTGCTCCTGGCGATCGTTGTGGGCCTTTTTATCATTCAGATACAGAATCGTACCCGGACATCCGCTACCAGAGATATGGACCCGTCCTCTCCTCCGGGGGAGCGCTGCCCCGACGCCATGTGGGAGATCTGCGGCGGAAGCGAGGCCCTCCAAGGCGCCGTTCAAGTGATGGCGCTGAGCTCAGCCTCGGCATGTGTCGACGTGGGTTACCTCTGTGCGGCACTTGAGACAGCCGATTCCCTTCAACTCTGGCAGTGGCCTGAGAGCACGCGCCGCCTCCGGGTTCGAGTTCCTCTACCTTCTGGGTTGGCCCCCGCATGCGCCCGCGAGCTTCAGGGCGCTGTAGTGCGGGGAATACAGTACTGGCAACGCCGACCTTTCGAACTCGCGATTGACACACACCCCACGCCGTCGGTCGAGGTCGATATTGAGATCTCATGGGAAGAGGGGCTCTCCGGATCTCAAATCGGCTTGATCCACACGAAAGCCAGTCTCGACCAGTTCGAAGTTCTGGGGATCACACTGGCCACACTCAGTCCGAACTTGAAATACGGAAGAACGCCGGAGGAGGTCCCACTCACGGCAGCCCATGAAATGGGTCACGCGCTGGGACTGCCGCATAGTGATTCTCACCGAGACGTTGTGTATCCAACCAACACCGCCCGCAGCCTCACGCCCCGCGACTTCAGAACCGTGGAACCCCTCTACCGCTTGCCGAACGGAGCCAGGATCAGAAGGGGTCCGTAGGGTCCGCGGCAGTCATTCCTCTCGGTTGAGACCGTACTTCTCGATCTTCTTGTAGAGGTTGGACCGGGGCATACCGATCCTGCGGGCCGTCTCGCTCACGTTCCAATCGTTGGTGCGAAGTTTGTGTGCGATGTAGGCCATCTCGGCGTTCTCCTTGAACTCACTGAAACCTTCAAGGTTGAGAAGCGCCGTGCCTAGCACATCACCGCTGGCCGTACCGGCGACCAGCACGTCCACATCCTCCGCACGAACCGCCTTGCCCGGTGAAAGAATCAAGAGCCTTTCAACCGTGTTCCTGAGCTCGCGCACGTTTCCAGGCCAGTCGAGGGCCTCGAGCCGCTCCATCGCCCCATCCTCGATCGTCTTGAGCGGTCCATGGTTCGAACCAACCGCCCGCGAGACGAAATACCGGACCAACGGCTGAATGTCCTCCCTCCGCTCGCAGAGTGGAGGCACGACAATCGGAACGACATTGAGCCTGTAGTAGAAATCCTCACGAAACCGGCCTTCGGTAATCTCTTTCGGCAACTCTTTGTTCGTCGCCGCGAACACCCGCACATCCACTGTGATGGCCTTGGAACCCCCCACCCGCGTCAGCACCCCCTCTTCGAGCGCCCTGAGCACCTTCGCCTGTGCATCCAGAGACATATCGCCGACTTCGTCGAGAAAGAGGGTCCCATTTTGAGCTTGCTCGAACTTACCGGCGTGGTCGGCGACCGCCCCCGTGAACGACCCCTTCATGTGACCGAACAACTCCGACTCAATCAATTCGGAGGGGATCGCGGCGCAATTGACCACGATGAAGGGTCCGTCGCGCCTGGATGAAGAGTGATGGAGAGCACGCGCGACCAGTTCTTTTCCCGTTCCGTTTTCGCCGGTGATGAGCACGCGAGCGTCCGTTGGCGCAACCCGATCGATGCGCTCCAAAACGTCGCGGATGGCCTGGGACGCACCAACGATCTCGTGCCGACCGCCAACCTCGCTTCGGAGAAGCTGGACGCTTTCAGTGAGCCCCCGAAGTTCGAGGACGTTCCGCAGAGTCACGAGCAATCGACCCGTATCCAGAGGCTTCTCGATAAAATCGAAGGCTCCCTTTTGGGTCGCCTCGACGGCAGTATCGATCGTCCCGTGGCCACTGATCATGACCACACACGCGTGCCCATCGAGCTTTCGCATTCGTGAAAGCACCTCGAGACCGTCGAGGCCGGACATCTTCACGTCCAGGAACGTGACGTGAGGGTGGAAGGACTCGTAGAGTTCTAGAGCCTCCGGCCCATCTTCCGCAGTGGCGACCTCATGGTCTTCGTATTCGAAGACCTGCCTCAGTGCACTGCGGATCGATTCTTCGTCGTCGACGATCAGGATTCGAGGCATGTGCTCACCGTGATCCGGAAGTCTAACCGTCCCGCATCAGGATCAGACGGTCGCGGAGCACGTGGGCCGACCCTACCCCGTCCGGCAGCGCAAACGGCAGGGCATCCTCTGGGAGTCCGGGCCAACTCCGTCTGCCCAACGCCATCAAAATCTTAGGTGTCATCCCGTCGGGGAGTGGCACTGGGATGAAGGACGCGTACACGCCGTGTACCACGAGGGCAATCGCGTCTTCGTCGAGGGGTGCCAGGTGACCCTCGATCGTGACGGAAACCGTGTCGGGAAGGAAGTCCAGTATCCCATCCAGGCTCGGCAACCCGGGAAAGGCCTCGACAAGGACGCGGGCGGTGAGCGCCACATCTCCATCGTTGAACTCCACCTCCACATCCGCCACGCCACCCGGCACCATCCCGGAAGCGGAATACCGAACCACGGAAACAACCTCAACGGCGCTCAAGCTCAGTCGGTCCCCGAGCTCTCCCCGGCGAAATCGCACGAAGCGATCAAGTGCTGCTTCGGCCAACCCAGGAGACGGCAAGACCTCCACCGCCATCTCCTCCCCTCCGCCAAACCACTCCTGCACTCTTGGGAAAATCACAGGTCCCCACCTCCACCCAGCCAAGGCAGCGCCGATGACCACACCCGCCAGCACCGCTTTTCCCAAGCACCCGTTGAGACAACCCTTTCCGAGCACAGCTCAGCCCTCGAACGAGGTACTGTGCTTCAGGCTATACTTGGGGGCCCCACCCTTGGACAGATGACTACGCATCAAATCGAGCTTGCGAACCATTATCTGACCCTGGTATGCCAAGTTCGCCGCCTTGTCGTCCAGACCACGGAACACCCCGGCACCATCCTGAGCATCCGCCCGTCCAAGTGTGAGATGTGGATGGAAGGCCCTCGTCTCCCGTTCGAAGCCGCACCCCATGAGAGCCCATTCTACATCCTGCTTCAAACACCGTAGAGCGGGACTCGGTTCGACGCCCACCCAGATGACCTGCGGGCGGCGGATCGTGGGAAAGGCCCCAAAACCTTCTACCGCCAGATCGAGCCGACCCGTTGTCGAAGCCACCTGATTGAGGGCGTCCTGTACCCCCTCCAAACGGTCCTCCGTGACCTCGCCGAGAAACTTAAGGGTCACGTGGTAATGCTCCGGCTCCTTCCAACGCACCGGAAGCTCACAGTCCCGTAGGATTTTTGAAGCCCGGTAGATCCGATCGCGCTCCTTCTTGGGCAGGTTCAGCGCGACGAATAGACGCATGGCGGCAACGCAGGATCCGAGGAAGGAGTCGTCGACACGGAGGATCCTATGGCCGTGTTGATGGGGCCCGGAAAGCACATGGCCAGAACCTACCGGGATGGGGCAAAGCGTACAACCGGGCAACGTTGCGAGCCCTGCCCTACGCTCGTACCAGGAACCGACAGTCACCCCGGCATCCACTACTTTGTCGATCCCGCCGTAGTGATCAGCGTCGTAGTGAGTGCAGAGGAAAGCGTCTAGAGAGGTGATCCTTAAATCTTGGAGGAAGGCGTGGACCTCGTCCCCCCCCTTCATCCAGACCGGCATCGATCAGGAGCGTGCTGCCATTCGGCGTGACGACGAGTGTGGCGTCACGCTGGCCGACATCTAAGGAGTGATTTGTAATATTCCGTCGTGCAGCGGGGGGGGCCTCCCATCATATCCGCCGCTATCGAATTCCACATCCCAATACATGATTCCTATCTGTCCACCTCCTTTTCTCGGACGATAGGCAGGTGACCGGGGCAGAGCCATGGCTAGGCGGGCCCCGGGGCGACTGGCGATGCCAAGCCGGTGCCGGTCTGTCCCCGACATTCAGCCGAACAGCGGCGGCCTCCGCGTGTGGAAGTCGGTCGCGTCCTGCCAGGCCTTGGCCACCCGGAGCGTCTCCGCGTCCGCCCATAGCTGACCGATGAAGACCGTGCTCACCGGCGTCCCGTTGGCGGTAAACCCGCTCGGAACGACCACCGCCGGGTGACCGGTCAGGTTGGTCATCATCGAGACGCCCGGGCCACTGGTGGGGGTGATGAACACATCGATCCCCTCCAGTGCCGCCTCGAGTGCGCCCATGAGCATCGTCCGGATCCGGTTGGCTTGGATGTACTCCACGGCCGGAATCATCCGGGCCGTCCGGAACGAATTAGGCCAAGACCCGGGGGTCTGCCGGACCAATAGATCATCCTGGCCGCTCAGCGTCAGTTCGTCGAAGGCGGCCGCTGCTTCCGCGTTCAGGATGATCCTCAATGCATTCAAGGGATAATCGGAAGGAAGGTCCACGGGCACCGGCTCGACACCGAGCGAGCGGAGCGTTTCGAGCGCCGCAGCGTCGTGGTCGGTCGTGCGCTGCGACTCGAAGCCGCGGCGGAAGTACCCGATCCGAAACTCCGACAGCGGCCGTTCGGAGTCCCAATTGAAGGGGGCGGTGCGCGCCGTCGGATCCTTGCCATCGGCACCGTGGATTCTGTCGAATACCAGCGCACAGTCCTCCACGCTGCGGGCCATGGGACCCAGCTTGTCCATACTCCATGAGAGCGCCATGGCGCCGGACCGGCTGACCCTCCCATACGTCGGCCGTAGCCCCGTGACACCGCAACGCGTCGACGGCGACACGATGGAGCCGAGCGTCTCACTTCCGATCGCGAAACCGACCAACCCGGCAGCAGTCGTCGCCGCGGAGCCCGCCGAGGAGCCACTCGAACCCTGTTCGAGGTTCCAGGGGTTCCGGGTCCGGCCGCCGAACCAGTAGTCCCCCTGCGCAAGGGCGCCCAAAGTCAGCTTCGCCACCAGGATGGCGCCAGCCTCTTCGAGACGACGCACAATGGTCGCGTCCTCCCCGATGACCTGATCCTCATATGACCGAGCGCCCCATGTCGTACGAAAGCCCTCGGCCGCCAACAGATCCTTGGCTCCCCACGGGACGCCATGAAGTGGGCCGCGGTAGGCACCACTCTCAATCTCACGATCGGCCCGGGCCGCATGCTCAAGCGCCCGATCGCTCACCAGCGTGATGACCGCCTCCAACGTCGGCCCATGCCGTTCCAACCGCTCCAGGTAGAGTGTGGTGAGCTCCGTCGAACTCAGTTGCCGAGTCCGAATCAGCTCGGAGAGCTGCGTGACTGACATGAACGCCAGGGTCTCTGGGTCGGGCGGTCGCTGTAGCCCGATGTGCCTCGTGAACCGAAACGCACGCGTCTGCGAAGGGAGTGTGCGGCCCGGAAGAACGGGATCGAACTGGACGGCAGGTGTTATGTGATTTGAAACGGGAAACTCACGAAGCGCCTCATACGCCTCGCGATTTCTGTTCAGGCCCTGGACCATCTGGTCGCGTTCCTCCTCGGTGAAGTCGAGGCCCGCCACGACACTTGCGTCCGCCAGGATCTCCGAGGTGATCTCCCCTCGCTCCTGCAACTGGGCCCAGAGCACCCCCGGCAGTAGCGTCCCACCCAACCCCAACGTCGACATGTACGCCATGAATCCACGCCGATCGATGGCTTCAATACCTTCGAGGTTCTTCATCGCTCGCTCGCAAGCCTTGAGGAAAGAGCAGTGGGCCGATATGGTGCGCGCATCTACAGCCGTCACGCAAGTTCGCGGCGGCTGGTCCGATTGATTCCTGGTTGAAATTCAAGGTGGGAGCTCTTCATGAACGTCGCCGTTCTCGGTGAAACACTGCCCGGTGAAGACCGGGTTGCCCTGATACCCGCTGCCGTGTCCAAGCTGGAGCAACTCGGGTGCGAAGTTACCGTGGTGTCGGGAGCCGGCGTTCCGTCCCACTTCTCCAACGAGGAATACCGCGAGGCGGGAGCGACGATCGCACCTGATGCGGGGGCGGCCCTACAGGGCGCCGGCGTCGTCTTGAAGGTTCAAGCGCCGACCGACGAAGAGGTCGCTGCGCTCCCCGAGGGTGTAGTGCTCATCTCACTGCTCTCGCCCCACACACAACCGGAGCTGATCGGCAGGCTCGCCGACGCCAAAGTCAGCGCCTTCGCGCTGGAGCTCATCCCCCGGATCACGCGAGCTCAGAGCATGGACGTCCTTTCGTCGCAGGCCACTGTAGCAGGATACAAGGCCGTGCTTACGGGTGCCGACGAGCTCGCGAAGTTTCTGCCGATGTTTATGACGGCCGCCGGAACCATCCGCCCCGGGAAAGTGCTGATCCTCGGTGCCGGCGTGGCAGGGCTCCAGGCCATTGCCACCGCACGGCGTTTGGGCGCAAAGGTGGAGGCCTTCGACGTCCGTCCCGCCGTCAAGGAACAGATCGAGAGCCTCGGTGCCACCTTTCTGGAGACGGAAGAGGAGGTCACCGGAGAAGGGGAAGGCGGCTACGCCAAGGAGCTCAGTGAAGAGCAGCACCAGCGCGAGCTCGAGCTCATCGCGGCACACATCGCGGATACGGACCTGGTCATCACGACGGCCCAGATCCCGGGTCGGCCAGCCCCGCGGCTCATCACCGAAGAGATGGTGGATTCAATGCATCCCGGATCGGTGATCGTGGATCTCGCGGCCACCTCCGGAGGCAACTGTGCCGTCACCCGCGAGGGCGAAACGGTCGTAAGAAACGGCGTGAAGGTGATGGGCCCCGCAAACCTACCGGCGGAGATCCCCACACACGCGAGCCAAATGTTCTCGAAAAACGTCGAGGCGCTCCTCAAAGAACTCGGCGCCGAGGGTGAAATGTCGCTCGACTTCGAGGACGAGATTGTCGCGGGAACCTGCGTGACACACGGGGGCGAGGTCCGGCATGGGCCTACGAAGGAGAANCTCGGCTAGATCCCCNCCTCCACTNTCGTCCGCCTGAAGCATCCGCCACTTGAATTGAAGCACGAACCACAGCAAGGCGGCGAAACCCAGGATCAACACACCGAAGCTAGAGCCGAACAGTTCTACTTTGATGCCACCTGCGATCAGAGTGGCGGACACCTCGCCGGCCGCTTCGATGGACTGAAACGCAATAATGGTTCCAACGATGCTCCCCAACACGCCGGATATGGCCGCGAACCCTCCCCAGAACAGAATCGCATAGTCGGTCTTTATATCGTCACTCTATATCACGGGATGAGAGGGTGGGAGCAAGAGCAAGCGCAGCCCCGGGGCCGGTCTGGCGCATTCCGAGAACCTGAGTAGGTTCCCCGGCAGCAACTACGGCGGTTGCCCACCGAGACAGTGCTGGAGCCGAAATGGAGGAATCTGATGGAGAAGCCCGATGGGTGAAATGGTCGTCGGCCTATACGTCTTCGTCCTCGCCACGCTCACGGGTCGGGAGGTCATCACCAAGGTGCCCCCGACCCTGCATACGCCCCTCATGTCGGGCGCCAACGCCATCTCGGGCATCGCGGTGGTCGGTGCACTGGTGGTCTCAGCGCAGGTCGATTCCGGGCTCGCCCAGATCCTCGGCATCGCGGCAATCGTGATGGCGATGATTAATGTTGTGGGGGGCTTCATGGTCACCGACCGCATGCTCGAAATGTTCAAGAAAAACTAGGGACCTAATCCATGGATGTCTCTCTTGGGGCGGAGCTCGCCTATCTCTTTTCATCCGTTCTGTTCGTCGTCGGGCTCAAACGCCTCCAGTCTCCGGCCACGGCTCGTGGTGGAAACCGTTTGGCCGCGTTGGCGATGCTCATCGCCATTGTCGCGACGTTGGTCGATAACCAAGTCCTGAATTGGACCGGCATCGCAGCCGGCATGGTGGTCGGCTCACTCATCGGTGGCTTGGCTGCCCGCACCGTGAAGATGACCGACATGCCCCAACTCGTGGGCATCTTCAACGGATTCGGGGGCGGGGCCTCGGCCCTCGTCGCGGCGGCCGAGTTGGTACGTGTCCAGTCGACGAACATAGACCTCGGGCTGGGTGACGGGTTCACCATCGCCATCTCCTGCCTCATCGGTACCGTGACCTTCTCTGGAAGCTTCGTCGCGTTCGGAAAGCTCCAAGGGGTCGTGTCTGGGAATCCCATCACGTTCCCTCTCCAGAAGACCTTGAGCGCCCTACTTTTCCTCACAATCCTGGTTCTGGGCACCTCGATGATGGGGGTGTTCGAGATCGGCGCACTCCCGGCGCTCACGGTCTTCTCCGTCTTCACGGCGATCGCGCTCCTGCTGGGGGTACTACTCGTGATTCCTATCGGTGGAGCGGACATGCCGGTGGTGATCTCGTTACTCAATTCCTACTCGGGGTTGGCGGCATCGGCCGCGGGGTTCGTGATCGGAAACAACGTGCTCATCATCAGCGGCGCGCTCGTGGGTGCGGCCGGTCTCATTCTGACGATGATCATGTGCAAGGCGATGAACCGTTCGCTCGCGAACGTGGCCTTCGGCGCGTTTGGTGGGGAGACGAGCAGCGCCGCCCAGATCGGCTCGGGCGACCAGACGGCCCGTTCGGTAGACGCCGAGGGTGCGGCGATGATTCTGGCCTACGCGCAGTCCGTCGTCGTGGTCCCGGGCTACGGCCTCGCGGTCGCGCAAGCACAGCACGAACTGCGGAAGGCCATGGACAACCTCGAGGAGCGGGGGGTCGATGTGAAGTACGCCATCCACCCGGTAGCGGGCCGTATGCCCGGACACATGAACGTGCTGCTCGCCGAGGCGGATGTGCCGTACGACAAGCTGTTCGACCTCGATGAGATCAACGAGGACTTCGGTCGAACGGACGTCGTGCTCGTCGTAGGAGCCAACGACGTGGTCAACCCCGAGGCGCATAATCCCGAAAGCGTGATTGCGGGGATGCCCATCCTCGACGTGGACAAAGCCAAGAGCGTGATCATCATGAAGCGGAGCCTGTCGCCCGGGTTCGCGGGCATCGACAATCCGCTCTTCTACATGGGCCACTCGCTGATGTTTTTCGGGGATGCCAAAAGCTCGATGACCGACTTGGTGAGGGAAGTTCGTGAAGCCTGACGGCTAAGTCTCGGCGCCCCACTCCCCTTCGAGCGACTCGAGTTGCTCTTCGACCTCCGCCACCAGCTTCGCGGTAGGAACGGTCGAGACACCACTCCCCTGGAACAGAGCAAAAAAGAGACCATCCGTGTGGCCGATGCTCGCGTGGGTCACACCACTGTCGAGGAAGCGGTTCAGCCGAAGCGCGTCGGAGAGCGAGAGAGCGGTTCCGTACCTCGCGGGGGGAGCCTGGAAGAGAATCCGCACGACCGCCTCACGCACGATCTGGAACTCTTCAACGATGTCACCCGCGGCCAAACCCCTCTGGGCACCAAGAGTCCCATAGAGCTCCGCAGCCCTCTTCCACACCGAGTCCACCACGGATCGCCGGTGATCCAGCGCCCCCGGGATCATGTGTGTGAGCAAGTTGAGGAACCGTTTGAGAATACGCTCAATCTCAGGCTCCATACTGACCCGATGCGAGATCTCGTCGAACCAGTAGATGGCGAGAAATCCTCGCTGGGATTCGAGCCAGTGGCCGAGGTGCTTGTCGGGAGCGGGGTGTGACGTTCCCGGAGAAGGATGAGTCGCCCTGGGAGAGGGATGTGCGCTTCTAGCCGAAGATCGGGAGGAAGCGGGCCGAATGGAATCCCTCATGACACTCCCAGTGGAGGCGACGAAGTCTCCTGCATGAACATCGTAAAGTGCGGCATCGTGGACCATATCGCCAGTGGACGTTTTTCCAATTAGGAGGGCTCTTCACCGTCAGTCCGCTCGGCCTCCGTCCAGGGCCGAAGCTGCAGACGAATCACGGTGCCCTCGCCGCGGTCCACCTCCACCGTCACCATTCCGCCCCACGATTCCACCAGCTTGCGAACGATAGCAAGGCCCAGCCCCGTACCCGTCGAACGAGTGCTGAATTGCGGCTCGAAGATCCTTCCCATGAGGTCGACCGGAATGCCGGTGCCGTCATCTCGGACCCGGATTTCCACCGCGGTCGGCACCGACCAGGCTTCGATGATGACACTTCCGTCACCCTCGATCGCCGCGCGCGCGTTCTCGAGCAGATTACTCAAGACCTCCTTGAGTTCGGTCTCACGCGCGCTGATACGCGGCAGATCCTCAGGAATGTCAGCGGCGAAGTCGATGGGCCCACCCTCGCCTCCCCGATATAATGTGAGCAATTCCCGAGCCACGGCACCCACGTCCACGGGTTCGAGTGGGACCTCGCCCACGGCCGCTGGTGCACCGAAGCGCGAAAACCCACTCGCGATTTCGGCGAGGCGATCGATCTCCTTCAGGATGGCCCCCACGTTGCGATCCAGGATCGTCTCGAACTCGCCCTTCTGATCCTTCCAAGCCCTTCGGATGTGCTGTACGCTGAGCTTGATCGGAGTAAGTGGATTCTTCACTTCGTGGGCGACCTGGCGCGCCATTTCACCCCAGGCGAGAACCCGCTCGGTCCGCAATTCATCCGTGATGTCTTCCAGGGAAAGAACGATTCCGCCGGGTTCTTGCCGTGACACTTCACGGGCCCGCACCCGGATGCGACGCTCGCCAAGTTGGAACTCGACCGTGGCTTCACGAAGGTGGTCTCGCAGGCAGCCCTCCACCCACGCCACGAACTCCCCCCTCGGCCCACCGAAGCGGGGCATGCGCTCACCCACCTCGATCCGTCCCTCCAGAACGGCTTGAGCCCTGGCGTTCACCAGAATGACACGCCCGAGAGCATCGAGTGCGACGACTCCCGTCGCTGCGTCCTCCACGATGGCCTCGGTGCGCCTCGTCGTTCTGACGAGGTCCCGCCTCGCTTGCTGCAGACGCAACACCATGCGGTTGAAGGCGGTGAAGACGGACCCGAACTCATCCGCCCTGTCACCCGGCAGCTGGAGTTGGAGGTTGCCCCCGCCCACCTTCTCGGATGCCACCTGGAGCGTGCGCATCGGCCTGGTGAGGGTGCGGCCGACCAGGAAAGCGAGACCCAGAGAAAGCCCCGCACCGATCAACACCACGAAGGCGATCAACTCGAGAATCTCACGTTGCCTCAACGTGGTGGCACCGGCCTGGAGCGGTACCTGAGTCGCCACGACGTCCCCGTCCGGGAGCCTTCGAAAAGCCATGAGGTGCTCGCGCCCGCCGAGGCTTCCCAGCGTCGTCTCGAGTAGCTCCTCACGACTCTCGATCCGTTGATTCAACTCGAAAGGAATCAGCCCATCGTACAGACCCAGCTCCACCAGGTCGTCCACCGACCCGCCCCGCAGCTCTCCCGCCCGATACTCCAAGAGGTCGGCGCCCACACGAACAGAGAGCGCCGCCATGGAACCATTCACGTCGCGATAGAAAGCTGCCGCGTCCTCCGCGACACGCCCGGCGATTGCGGCGGCCGTTCTCTCGGTGACTTCGTTCAGCGTCCGGAACGAGAGGGTGCCGAAGAGGGCGGCCGACACGAGGAAAAACCCGAAAAGCGCCACGGTTACTCTCGAACGAAAGGACGAGAACGGGTTCCTCCAAGTCCGGACCTGGAGGCGCCGCCCGACCAGCACGTACTGGCCCAGGGCCCACAGAAGAAGAATCGCCAGTGCGTTGCCGAGCACGAGAAGCGTTCCGCGAGCCGCAGCCAGCAGCGATGTCGGCAGATCCAGGACGTACTTCGCGTCCATCGCCCCGTCCGGATAGGGTACGCCCACGGTAGCTTCCCATCCCTCGGCGGTGCGGCGCCAGACCGTCCCTTCGGAAGTGGCCTCGTCACCTTCCAGAACCGGGACCATGGTGAGTGGGCTCTCGCTCAGGGCGGTCAGGCTGCCGAAAATCGGGCCGAAAGGTGAGGAGTTCGAGAGTTCTCTTCGCGCCGGCAACACTCCCGTGAGCACACGCCCGTAGGCCAGCGGGACTTGAACCACGTAGTTCGCGTCGCCGAAGCCGAGACGCCGAACGAAGGCTGGCTCACCTTGCCGGGCCTCTTCGAGAAAATCGTCAGCGGCACCCGGACGGCCGTCCACTCCGATCGTGATCTCGAATTCCGGAAGATCGCCGGCCGACCAAAGCGTGAACCACGCACCTGTTCCCTCCTCGGCCAATCCGCTCAAAATCCAACTCTCGTAGAGAAGCTCCGCCGACTCCACACCGGCTGCATCCAGTGAGTCGGCCGTGTCGGCGAAGCGGTGCAGTACGTACTCGAGGTACGGATCCACGGGGACACCCAGACGTGACAATTGAATCTCGGCCTCGTCCATCCGGGCGTCGATGCGGGCTCCCCAAGCGATCACGACGGCCGCGGAGGACCCGATTGCCGCCGCTGCGAACCATGCCATCCAGTCACGACGCGCCCCCTTCTTTACGCAGGACAGCCCGAACGCCGCCAGAAGCGCTGGCAACGCCCACGCACCAGTAATCCACCCGGGAATGCTTCCGATGCTCAGCACCCAGAACGCCCCCGCCAAGCAGACGCCCAAGAGCGTGACAATCGCCAACGTGAGAGGGATCTGCGGAGGTGCTCCCCCATTGCTGCGCCCCCCCATGCGAAACGCTCCAATGCAGACGAGTGTGAGCAGGAAGGCCAGGCCCATTTGGTAGATGATCCATTTCCCTTCCGCACCCGCCAGGAGTACAGGTCCCGCACCAACCAAAATCAGCATCGACAAGAGCGGAAACCCGATCAACACCGCCAAGGCTGAAGTCAGCGACCCGAGCCGGAGAGCCGGCGGCATATGAGCCGCCATCACTACGCTCAAAGCCACCCCAACAAGAAGCACACGCTCGAACGTCACGGGCACCCCCGGTAATACGAAATCGGCCGCGGTGAAGGAGGATGCCGAACCCATGGCGGCTCCCACCGGAGCCAAAAGAGCCAGTCCCATCGGGGTAAGCGCAGCAGCAACACGGTCGGTCCTTTCGGCCCCAGCGGTGAAGGCCAGCACCAACCAGGCGATGAGGGCCAGCAAACCCACGACCCTCGACCACACGGCTCGAACCTCAGCCAGGCGCTGCTCCTGCGTGGGCCGGACCACGGCAACACTGAAGAGAGCCTGACCCTCCCAAACCCAGTCGTACACTTCCTCGTCCGTGGGCCGGTCGGCCCGGAAAATCCTCAGATCCTCACCCACCCCGTCTCGGAAATCCCTCAAAAAGTCGCCCGGGTCTTCCTCTAGGCTTCTGGGCAGGTTCGCCTTGATCAGAGCCGCGGCCATCGCAGTCCCACCACCCGGGATGGGAGCCGTGAAGTACAAGTAACTGAAGAGGGGACGATCCTGATAAAGGAATCGGACCTCCCCCGTCCGTAGCTCCTCGGGGACCACACCGCGGTGGACCCCGTCCCACACCTCGAATCCACCGTCTGACCCATAAATCGTGGCGAGGGTCATGCCGGTCTCCTCCCGGATGTCGCGCAACCCCTCGAGAATGCTGGTGCCCGTCCCGCCTGAAGCCAGGTTTCCAATGCGCCTCACGGCCTCTTCGCCCATCGTGGTCAGGTCATCCAGGCGTTCATCGAGGGCTTCCTCGGCCCGGGCGCTTCGGGAGTCCCAATAGGCGTCGAAGTTCCGTGAAATGCCACGCATCTCGAACTGCGCGAAGGAGCCGGCCAGCGCACCGGCGAGAACGATGGCGCTCGAAAGCACGCGAGCACGCCCACCACGGGGACGCGCGGCGAGGGCCGCGACCGCGGCCCCCCCCGCGAACACGAACAGAGGGAATACGGGCCAGCGTGTCCAGGCAACCAGCCCGAGGACGCCGAGCCAGGGCGCGAGACGAAAGAAGATGTCCCTGCGGCGGAAACCCTTCCTTGGTGCGTTCAAAGAACTCCTCGCCAGTTGGGACGCCATCGGCCTCGATGAAGTACATACCTTCGAACGATCAACCGAGGTCCGGTGTATATTGGATTATGTGTTTCTCGAAGACGATGTGCTCCCTGCTCCTCACTCTACCGGGAGGCCTTTACGTCACTGGATTCGGCTTCCCACCAGAGGCGGCAGCCGCCCAGGTGGTCGATGTGGACGAAGGCACGTTCATCGTAGAGCTGGACGGGCGGCGAATGGGAACCGAGAGGTTTCGAATACGGCGGTCCGGGATTGGCGACAACGTGCGGACCATCGCCCAGGGCACGCTCGAAATTGTCGAGGGCGGACTGGGACAGACGGTACAGTCAGGCATCAGCACCCTCGGGGTCGGAATGTCCCTAGACCTTTACGATGTCAAGGTTTCCACTCCGTCTGAACTCTCGATTCTCCTCGAGCGCCGTGGGGACCGGATGGTGTCGGTGACGTCGTCCGAAGCCGGCGTCGAAGAGCGCGAATACCGCCAGGTCCAAGAGCGAACACCGACCGTCCTGCTGGATCACTTTTTTGCCCATCACTACTTTTTCATAACACCGTATCAGGCCATGGGGGGGACCAACCTGTCGGTCATTCTCCCGAGGCCGGGTGGGCAGTCGACCGGAACGCTACGCATGATCGGCGTCGAACCGCTCGCCTTTGAGACAGTCACCGTCCAAGCCCAGCGTCTTGAGTTGCGTCTCGACGGAGCCGTCCATGAAATTTGGCTGGACGGACAAAACCGGGTTCTGCAAGTCCGGATTCGCTCGCAGGGCTACCTTGCACAACGCATCACACCCCCGAGTTAGCCCCAACTCCCTGCCCTACCGGTCGCCGTCAAAAGACCGACGTCCCCCACCGACCTACCACAGCACCACACCCCAGTCGGCTCACCGCAACACTTGAAGTTTTTACTTGCCTTAGTTAATCATTAGCAGAGGCAAATACTTTCACCGGGAGAGCGAAAGCATGAATTTGAACTCGCGCGGAGTGGCAAGCGAGGTGTTGCGGATTATCCCCCTGGTGACACGGAAGGTAGCCGCGGACCTTCGTAAGTCAGATCCGTCCATGAAGTTGGCTCATATCGGCCTGCTGACCATGGTGGCACAAACTCCA
>PCCM01000068.1 GCA_002731735.1 Gemmatimonadota bacterium
GACGCCGACGAGGAGCTTCCGCCCCCTGCGGCCAACGGTAGCGGAGAGGCCGACCGCAGCTCAGCGGAGGTGGAAGAGGGTCCCACTGACGGTGGAGATGTGGAGGTGGAGGCGGATGGGGCGGATGCGGAGTCGAAGGGGTTGAAGGAGCTTGAGGATCCAAAGGACCTGGACGCCGCGTCGGAGGATGAGGCGGACGTGCAAACGGAGGTACCGACTGCTATGAAGGTTGGTAACGAGTCGTCCGGCGATGAAGAGACGAGTTCCGGTACGATGCGCATTCCCGCAGTGCAGCTACGCGCCGAGGACCCGGAAGCGGACCCGTCGAATTGAAGGCGTGATGAGTCCTAGATGAGTCAGCTCTGGTCCCAGCTCGAGTTCTTTCGCCCGGGGTGGCGGGACTTCCTACAGATCCTCATCGTCGCCTTCCTGTTGTTTCGACTCCTTCTCATCATCCAACGGACCCGGGCAATGCAGATTCTGCTCGGGGTCCTCCTCATCGCGGCTGCCTATCTGCTCTCACGGGTCCTAGAACTGACTCTCATCGAGACGTTGCTCGGATACCTGCTGCAGTATGGCGTTATCGCTGGGCTCGTTGTTTTTCAGCCCGAGCTCCGGACGGCGCTCACCCGTTTGGGTCAGAGCCGACTGCTGCGCATCGTGAGCCCGATGCCGGAAGGCCAGCTCATCGACGAGATCGTGCACGGGGTGGAAGAACTCGCCCGAAAGAAAATTGGGGCCATCATTGTTCTGGAGCAGGACGTGGGCCTCGATGAATACGCACACACCGGTAGCCGAGAACGGGTGGATGTTTCGGCTTCCATGCTCCAGACGATTTTTAGCCCCGGGACGCCCTTGCACGATGGTGCTGTGATCATCGTGGGAGGTGAAATCCGAGCTGCGGGCGCCATTCTGCCGTTGACTCAGCATGCGGTCACCGACAAGACACTAGGCACTCGGCATCGGGCGGCGATCGGCCTTAGCGAGGAGACCGATGCCCTGGTCATCGTAGTCAGCGAAGAAACGGCAAGGATCTCGATCGCGTTGCGGGGCAGCCTCGAGCGGGACGTGGACGCGGCTCGCCTCCGGGAGATTCTTGGTGGCACAATGCCGGAGCGCTCCGCTGCTCTAGCACCCTCCCCAACACTCGCCTGACGCCCGGGACCGGTTCAGACCTGCGCTCGCCACGCACTAGAAATTTTCACGCCGCCACTGTACATTGCCGCGACTTATACGATAGGGGTTGCCGGAGCGTCGGCGACCTTGGGCTGTTTTGCAAAGGAGCGGGGTTTGGACGCCAGCCAATATCACCTTCTGTCGTTGTTCTCCGATGGGGGGTTCATGATGTATCCGCTCGTGCTGTGTTCACTCATTGCACTGGGTGTGATCATTGCCAAATCCTGGACTTTATACGTGGCACATGCGAGCACGAAGGAAGTGCTCGCCGAAGTTGAAGAGGCGGCTGCCGCCGGCCGCATAGCTGAGGCGGCCGAGCTCGCGGCGGCGCGTCCTGGCCCGGCGGCCGCTATTCTAGTGTCTGGACTACGCCGTCTCGCGAAGGACGAAGTAGGCCAGGAGGGATTGGCTTCAGCCATTCGTACAACGGGGACGATCGAACTCGGGTTCCTGGAGCGGGGCCTCGTCATTTTGGCCACCGTGGCCAACTGTGCGCCACTCATGGGCTTCCTGGGCACCGTTATCGGAATGATTATCGCGTTCGCCTCCATCGAGGCCGCCGGGGATGTCGACGCCACCCTCGTTGCCGGTGGGATCAAGGTGGCGTTGTTGACGACGGCGACAGGGCTTTTGATCGCGATTCCCGTCAATCTGGGGTACAACTTCTTCGTTACGCGCATCGACACTCTGATCCTCGACATGGAGCAGGGCGCGCAGAAGGTCCTAGATCTGGCTTATTCGTTGGCAGTGAGGACGGAGTTGGCCTCGGCCGGGGCTAGGGGGGCCGCCCGACCGGCGGCCGAAGACTTGGGCGCCGAGGAATCGATATCGTAGCTTTTTCGAGGAACTTTTCCGGCGGACAGCCGGTAGCTGGGCACACATAAGAGGGCTGCAGAATGGCCGTACTGGATAAGAAAAAGTCGAAGGTCAGCGACAAGGTTCCATCCTCGTCGATGGCCGATATTGCGTTCCTGCTCCTGATCTTCTTTCTGGTGACGACCACGTTTCCGAAGAACAAGGGGCTCGCGATCGTCCTTCCCGAGGAGGGAGGGGAGGTCGAGGTCAGTCCGCGGAACATCCTTCACATCATCATTCAGCCCAATGGGCTTGTCGACGTGAAGCGTGGTGAAAGCCAGGCGGTGCAGACGGTGGCGCCCAACGCGATCGAAGGCATCTGGCGGCAGGACGTGGCCGAAAACCCCCAACTCATCGCGGCGGTAAAGACCGATCCGCAGGCGGCCTACAGGTTCATGGTGGACGTGTTAGATGCACTTCACTCGGCGGGTGCTGAACGTATTTCCCTTCAGCTCTTCGAGGGTTAGGTCATGCCGATCAAAGGGGGGGGATTCTCACGGAAGTCCCAGGCGTCTTCAGACGTGCCGGACTCCTCGATGGCCGATATCGCTTTCTTGCTTCTCATCTTCTTCATGGTGACCACCGTTTTCCAGAAGGACCGGAAAGTTGACCTTGTGTGGCCACAGGCGGAGGCCACCGAGAAGATCGACGAGAAACTGAAGAACATTCTCAACATCTGGGTGCAGCGAGACGGGAGCATCTTCATCAACGACCGGCCCCATGACATGAGCGAGATCTCCCAGGTGGTGGGCCCGCTTTACGTGAGTTCTGATCGCGCCTTAGTGATTTCGATCCGAGCGGATCAGGAGGTACCGTACAGCACAATTGACCTGCTTCAGGACCAACTGGTGGCGGCCGGGGTGGTGAGGGTTGTGTTTGCCACTGAGTTGGAGCAGCGCATGGCAAGGGAGCAAAGATGAACGCACAAGCTATTCCGACTGAGCCCGGACTCCGTTACGTCGAGACCGAGAACGATCGATTCAAGAGGTCTTTTGGATCGTGGTTTTGGGGCTCGATGATCACCGCGACGGTCGTCCACTTCATGCTCTTTCAGTTCTGGCCGACGCAGACGGCGGACGACGTATCCTTCACGTCCGAAGATTTGGAGGTGATCGAGCTTCCCCCGGAAATTGAGATTCCGCCGCCACCCGAAGCGATTTCCCGGCCGGCGACGCCCGTGATGGCCGTGACGGAAATCGATGATGATATCACGATTGCTCCGACGACGTTTGCGGACAATCCGGTCGATGACTTGCCTCCTCCGCCCACCGACGACGGGGGAACCGATCTTTCAGCAGCTCCGGTGTTCACGCCGATGACTGTGCGGCCGGAGATCCTCAACAGGGGTGAAGTTCTGCAAGCCTTGATGAGGCTATATCCTCCCATTCTTCGCGACGCCGGAATCGGTGGGACCGTGGAAGTTTGGTTCTTCATTTCGGAGGAGGGCACGGTGATAGATCAGAGAGTCTCAGAGCCTTCAGCTCACGCGCAGTTAAACGAGGCGGCCCTCGAGGTCGCTGAGGTCTTCAGATTTTCTCCGGCCCTGAATCGGGAAACGATAGTCCAGGTTTGGATTCGACTTCCCATTACTTTCGAGGTCCAAAACTAGCCGGCCCAGTGGTCTTCGGAGACGACCCCGCCGGCGTGGCCGGCGGGGTCTTTTTTTTCGAGCGGTACANGAGGTTGTTTGAGGAAGTACTCATAAATGATCACCTCGACGTACGATGAGAGGGTNACGGCATCGNTGCCGGAGATCCAGGACCGGATTTCCGGNGCNGCGGGNCGGAGTGGCCGTGCCTGTGACGAGNTCACGTTGGTGGCGGTGACNAAAGCGCATCCCATCGAGGCCGTTGAGGCTGCACTTGCCCATGGTTTGTTCGACTTGGGGGAGAATCGGACGGAGGAGCTCGAATGGAAGCATGGGGCGGTNNANGACNGGCNGGCTCAGTGGCACATGATTGGCCATATCCAGCGGAGGAAAGCGCCGCGGCTCATTGGGATAGNCGACCTNGTCCACTCGATTGATTCAGTCCGGCTTGCNGAGCGGANCTCNAAGGCAGCCGTGGAGGCGGGTGAGATTCTTCCCGTCTTAGTGCAGGTGAACACATCCGGNGANGAGAGCAAGGCTGGGTTTCAAGGTNGTGACCTCAGTGACGAAGTTCTGGGCGTGCTTGCCTTGCCGGGCCTGGAAGTGCGAGGCCTCATGACGATGGCTCCGTTTACATCAGACGAGGCGATACTTCGGCGTACCTTTGAGAGGGTCCGGATCCTCGACGAGGAGCTTCGGGCGTTCGAGGGGTACTGTGGGGACCATCTCTCAATGGGTATGACGAACGACTTCGAGATTGNCATCGAGGAGGGCAGCACAATGATTCGGATCGGCACGGCTCTTTTCGGGAAACGACTGAACCATGATTGATCTCACGCCGTTGGATGTCCGCAAGAAGCGGGGCGATTTTGGTAAGGGGCTTCGGGGTTACGACCCGCAGGAGGTTGACACCTTCCTCGAGTTGGTCGCGGAGCGGATGGAGGTCTTGGTCCAGGAGAATGTTGCTTTCCGGGGGAGGGTAGGCGAGCTGGAAGAGACGGTCGTCGCTCAGCAGGGCAGAGAACANGCGATTCAGGACGCGTTAGTGACCGCGCAGGAGCTCCGCCAGGACGTGAAAAAGCAGGCCCGCCGGGAAGCAAACCTCCTGGAACGGGAGGCACAAGGCAAAATCGACCTAATGATAGGGGAGTCCGAGAAGCTCCTCAGTGAGCACCGTGCCGCCCTGCAGGAACTAGAGCGCNAACGTGAGCGGTTCTTGAAGGCCTTTCGATCCCTCCTGGAGCGGGAGCTGGACACGGTCAAGGTAGAGTTTGGTCGACCCCCACTCGAAGNCGNCACGCTGGACCTCGAACTCGGACGACGGAGNGGGTCGATCGGGGAGCCTGNGGGTGAAGNCGAGGACCGANACGAGGGCCAAGNCGAGTACGACGACGACGTAGACCAGTACGAAGGTGAGAACGACCACCAGGATGACGGCCAGGACCCCGCACCTCGCGCCACGGGATCGGACGCCCAGGCGGTGGGCTCGGAGGAGGACGAGGGCGACCGGCGACCTCCCGAAGGGGAAGGTGACGACTCACTGTGGCTCTCTTCCATCATGTCGGATCCGAAGGATGAGGACGCCGAGTGACGGNACGGGAATGACTTGATGCGATACCCGGAAATCCCTGANAAACTGATTGCNCTCGAGGAGGAGACGCTGGTCCGCTGGAAGGANGAGGACCTNTTCCAGCAGACACTGAAGGCCACGGAATCNGGTGAGCCGTTCATTTTCTTCGAAGGTCCGCCTACCGCGAACGGCCACCCGGGACTTCACCACGTCATNGGCCGAACCCTCAAGGATCTGGTTTGCCGGCACCGGACGATGGAGGGGCGGAGCGTTACNCGCATCGCCGGCTGGGACACCCANGGGTTGCCCGTCGAGATCGAGGCCGAGAAAAGACTGGGAATTTCGGGCAAGCCCGAAATTGANGCTCTCGGTATCGCGGAGTTCAACGCGGNGTGCCGCGACTCGGTTTTTGCGTACAAGGAAGAGTGGGAGGCCCTTTCCGAACGTGTCGGTTATTGGCTGGACTACACGCGCCCGTATGCCACTCTCGACCTGGGCTACATGGAGAGTGTTTGGTGGATTCTCAAGCAACTAGCCGATCGGAGTCTATTGTACCGAGGGTACAAGAATGTCCCGTACTGTCCTCGGTGCGGGACTGGGCTCAGTTCCCATGAGGTTGCGTTGGGGTACCGGGACATCGAGGACTCCTCTCTCCACTTCCTGTGCCCTTGGCTGACGAGCGAGGGCGAGCCGGATCCCGAGGGGCGAGCGTTCCTGGTCTGGACGACGACGCCGTGGACNGTCCCCTCCAACNCAGGCNTGGCCGTTCACCCGGATCTCACATACGCAGACGTCCAATACGAGGGAAGGCGACTGGTGTTGGCCGAAGAACGCCTCGAAGNTGTNCTNGCTGNCGGAGTCGAGGTCCTGCGCCGGTTCAGAGGGTCCGAGCTGGCAGGAACTCGNTATGCCCGGCCGCTCGAAGTCGTGCCCTTGCCGGACGAACAGGGGAACGGGTGGACCGTGATCACNGAAGATTTCGTCAGCTCCGAAGACGGCACCGGNATCGTTCACATCGCCCCGGCCTTCGGGTCAGACGATTACGCCGCCGGCCAAAGGCACGACTTGCCCATGCTTCGGCCTGTCGATGATGCAGGATTGTTCGTCGAGGGGACGGAATTGGTGGCGGGTGTGTTCGTCAAGGATGCGGATCCGGTGTTGGTGGAAGCTCTNGAGTCGCGGGGAAATCTCTTCCGGTTCGGCACCGCCGTGCACTCCTATCCGCACTGCTGGCGCTGCGAATCACCACTCATCTACATCGCAAGAGATTCGTGGTTCGCGGCCACNTCCACCCTGAAGGACCAAATGTTGGCCCACAACGGGGCTGCCAATTGGTTCCCGCCCGATGTCGGCGAGGGCCGAATGGGAGATTGGCTCAAAGGGAACGTCGACTGGGCGCTTTCTCGAGATCGGTACTGGGGTACACCGCTCCCTGTGTGGGTATGCGATCGAGAACCGGAGCATCTGGAGTGGATCGGGAGCTACGACGAGCTGGCGGAGCACAGTGGGCCCCTGGGAGACGACTTCGACCCTCATCGTCCCTACATCGATGAGCGCACGTGGAATTGTAAAGAGTGTGCCGGGACCATGAGGCGGGTGCCAGAGGTTATCGACGCCTGGTTCGACTCGGGTGCGATGCCGTACGCCCAGTGGCACTACCCGTTCGAGGGTAAGGACGACTTCGAAGGGCACTTTCCGGCCGACTTCATCTGTGAGGGCCTCGATCAGACCAGGGGATGGTTCTATTCCCTCCTGGCCATCGCCGCCATGCTGGACAAAGGCGCACCCTTTCGCAACGTGGTTGTCAACAATCTGATCCTCGATGCCGAGGGCCAGAAGATGTCGAAATCAGGTGGGAATACGGTGAATCCGTGGGATGCCATCGCTGATCATGGCGCCGACGCTATCCGCTGGTACCTGATCACGTCCAGTAACCCCTGGGTGCCGAAACGGTATGATCCCGTCGCCGTCCAGGAGGCATCGCGGAAGTTTCTGGATACACTCTTCAACACGTACCGCTTCTTCACCCTCTACGCCAACGCCGAGGACTGGGCTCCGTCCGAGGCCGACCCGGAGCCTCAGGGCCGAAGCCTGCTCGACCGCTGGCTGATTTCCAGGCTGAGTTCAGTGGTGATGGAGGTGCGTTCGGAGTTGAATGGCTATCAACTCACTCGAGCCTACCGGATTCTGGGCGAATTCGTCAGCGAGGACCTATCCAATTGGTACGTCCGGAGGTCCCGACCTAGGTTCTGGGGAAATGCGGACGACGATGACAGTCGCGCGGCCTTCAGGACGCTGTGGGAGGCGTTGCGCACCGTTTGCCTCCTCTCGGCGCCGGCGACGCCCTTCGTTTCCGACTGGATCCACTGCGGACTCACGGGAAAAAGCGTTCATCTCGAGGCGTTTCCAGGTAAAGGCTCGCCGGATCGCTCCGCGGACGAGATCGAGGGTCGTGATGAATCCCTTGAGCGAGAAGTCGAAGCGGTGAGGGTGCTGGTATCTCTTGGCCGAGCGGCCCGAGAAGAGGTCAAGATTCGGGTACGTCAACCGCTCAAGCGGCTATTCGCTGTCGTTCCCGAGGGGCTGCAGATCCGGGAGGAGGTCTTGGGTCTCCTGCAGGACGAACTCAACGTCAAAGGTGTGGACTTTCTGGCTTCCGCCGACGGTCTGATTACGCTGGTCGCGAAACCGAACTACAAGGCCTTGGGCCCACAATTCGGTAAAGAAACGGAACTCGCCGCCACCACGATTCGGGGGCTTTCCGAACCGGAGCTAGAGGCCTACAGCGCCGGCGATCCGGTCTCGATCGAAGTTGCGGGACGCACCACCGTGCTCGGCCCCGAGGATCTAACAGTCGAAGAGGAGTCCAAAGGAGAGTTGGTGGTACGGTCCGAGAACGGGTACACGGCCGCTCTCGACCCGACCCTCGATGAAGAATTGAAGGCAGAAGGAATCGCGCGTGAGTTGGTCAACCGCATTCAAAGGCTGCGCAAGGAGTCCGGCTTGGACATCACGGACAGGATTAGGCTGGGAGTGTACGGTCCGGAGCCTATCAGGGCGGCGGCGGATGGCCACCAGGATTTCATTTGTGCCGAAACTCTGGCTCGTCACCTAGAGATTTACGATGGCCAGGTGGCGGTCAATGGCTACGATGCCGTCCAGAACGTAACCATCGATGACATGGACGTCGTAATCGCGCTCAATCGGGCGGTAGAGGACGGCCTATCGGTTGATCCGGCCCGGGGCGGAGGGCAGGATTGAAGGAGATTGAGGAGCGGGTGGAGGTCCTTATCGTCCGCCAAGCGGGGGATCGGCTCGATGTCTACGTAGCGGGGAATTCGGACCTCTCACGCGCTCGGGTGCAGGCGCTAGTGGCGGACGGTAGGGTGCGGGTCGATGGTCACGTGGCGCGAAAGGCCGATCGACTCGAGGTCGGGCAGGAGATCGAGGTGCGGGTTCCCCCGCCAGAGAAGCTGGAGGCGCAGCCTGAGGATCTCGAGCTGGATGTCCTGTTCGAGGACCCTTCGCTCCTCGTCGTGAACAAACCTTCGGGCATGGTCACTCACCCCGCACCTGGGCATCCCACCGGAACTTTGGTCAATGCACTCCTTGCGCATACGGACGATCTGTCGGGCATTGGAGGTAAGCTGCGGCCCGGAATCGTGCACCGGTTGGACCGCTATACGTCAGGTCTCATGGTGGTGGCCAAGAGTGACCAGGCGCATCACGCCCTTTCCGAAGCGCTTCAGCGGCGTGAAATCAAGCGTTTATACATTGCAGCGTCGTGGGGGCACCTCTCCGAGTCACCCCTTGAGGTGGATGCGCCTATCGGACGTGATCCGGTGGAGCGGCAGCGTATGGCGGTAGTAGAAAAGAAGGGGCGCCATGCCGTGACACGCTTTCGTGTCGTGGAACGTTGGATCGGCGCCGAGTTGTTACGAGTAGCGTTGGGCACCGGGCGGACCCATCAGATTCGGGTTCACCTGGCGCACATAGGACATCCCGTGGTCGGGGATGCCGTGTATGGTGAGGGCTGGGAGCGCGGGATTGGCGGCAAGGCTCGGCAGTGGGCACGAATGTTGGGCCAAAAGGTAGGGCGGCAGTTCCTCCACTCGTGGCGGCTCTCCTTCGAGCATCCAGTGAGTGGCGAGTTGATGCGATTTGAGCTTCCTCTCCCGCCGGACTTACAGACGTGTGCCGAATGGGCACGAAAAGACTGTGTATCGTGACGGTGGATCCCCGGTGAGGCCGGAGCGGTGCTTTGGCGTCGAGCCTTGGAGTTGAACCCGGACAATTCGGCTCTCCGAGCCCAGGTCGACCACCTCGGAGACACGGCGGGGACATGATTCCAGCCGTCCTGGGCCTGATTCTGGCGATTGGCCAGGGCACGGCCGGGCAGGACGCCGCCGGGCTGAGGCTGGTAGATGGCAGGTACTTGGCCGGGGTGCGGGCCGCGGTATCCTTCGTCTCTGCCGATTCGATCAAGGCTGTCCGAGTACTCAGCGCCCTGGAGGACGCCACTCCACTGCCCGGCCTGCCCCCGGAAGTGCCCAGCGGCGTACTCTTCGTCCTGGCTCCCGATGAAGGCGAGTTCGTCCGGCTTACCGGGGGAGCCACACCGGACTGGGGTGCCGGTGTTGC
>PCCM01000069.1 GCA_002731735.1 Gemmatimonadota bacterium
AGTCGATACTCACGGCGACACCTTTGACGCCGGCTTCCATCAGAGAGTCGATACGCTCGTCGGTCAGGCGCGTGCCGTTCGTTCCGACCACAACCGTGGCGCCCCCCGCCGAGGCTCGCTCGGCCAGAGTCTCCAGGTCGTCCCGCAGGAGGGGCTCCCCTCCCGTGAGGATCAGCATCGGGTTCGGGTTCACGTCGAGAATCTCATCGAGGATGCGAAGGCATTGATCCGTGGAGAGCTCATCGTCGGTCGCATGCCAGGAACCCGCTGAAATATAACAGTGCGCACACGCCAAGTTGCATCGCTTCGTGAGGTTCCACGCCACGATATGCGGAGTGTACGGACCACGCTCGCGGACCGGCGCACGAGTCGGCTCACGGCCCGGCAAAACCGCCTCGAGCCCCTCCGGAGCGGGAGGCGCCAGAGTTGCCGCGAAGGGAGACCTGATATCGGATGTGCTGCTCACGCTTCGCTGCTCATGCGTCGGCGGGTTCCTTGCTCATGAACTGTTCGATCGCGGCCTTGGCGTCTTCGGGCGAGACGGTCTTGAAGTCCACCGGGCAGTCCTCTGCGGCTTCGGCCACGTCCCGAATCGGGCAGCGCGTCACACCGTTGGCCTTGGCCTCGTCGATGAACTTGCGCATCTCGGGGGTCATGCCGTCGACGCCCTCTGCCGCGGCTTGTATCTGCTTGGTCTGGAGTTCACGGAACATGACCAACATGGTGTCCATGTCGAACTCGTCGGCCTCGATCATGGCCTGCTTGTTCTCATCCATGACCGGGGTGGTGACTCTCCAGAATTCGTTCTCACGGGCGAATCGCTCCACCGTGTTGCGAGCCAACGGCCTCGCGATCAACGGCACCAGCTTCAGCCGCTCGAAGGCCTCCTGGGTCCATTCGACCGGGTCGTCCGCAGTCCGTTCACGCATGAGCGGATGACCGCTGTAAGGGCAAGTGGCGGAAATCATGGGGACGTCTGGCTGGGGGTCGGCATCCAGGCCGCTGACCAGGGTCCGCTTCATGGCCTCCTCAGCCTTTATCTCCGCAAGGGCAAGCTCCTCGGCCGTTCCGATCCCCATGATCAACTGCATGTGGGTCGGAAGCAGCTTCGTGATGGCCTCGTCCAAACGAGGGCTGGTCACCATCGGAAGACCGCCCGCACCGAGCGGGGGGACCGAGCTACTGAGAACTGCGTCATCAGTGGCGGCTTCTGCCTCGGTGACGCTCGCTCCATTGCCATTGGCCGAGGACCTGTTAGCAGAGGATCCGTTCCGGGCCGCCTGAACGATCGCCTCTTCCCGGTACGTACCGTTGGCTCCGGGGCCGTAGTTGTCGAGCACATATTCCTCAACAGCGTTTCGGGCGATACCCAAGGCGAAGGGGGGCACCCGGAGGATCCGGACTTCGGCATCAGGCGCCCACTCGAGTCCAGTCTCACCGTCTTCTTCGATCCAGGGGATGTCGTCCGGGCGAACGTCGGTCGTGCCGATGAGCAGGATGTTCGTGGGACAGAGGCGGCACAGGTTCTCCGCCTGAGATCCCATGTCCGTACCCTCGATCCGGTGCCCCCCGTGGCGGGCCAGGATCAGAAGGCTCGGCTCGATCTCCTCGACCCACTGAAGGATGCACTGGAAGGGTTTGCCGATGAGGATCTGTGTCTCTACTTCGACATCGGGAAATTCCTGTGCCATCACCTCCGCTCGCTTGAGATTGGCCTGCGCCAGCTTCAGGAGACCCTTGTCGATGATGTTGTTGTGGAGCTCCTCCTGCTCCTCGAACTTGAAGACCTTCGAGGCCTGCACGGAGAGTATGTCTTTGATGTTCCCGAACACCGCGTGGTGGTACTCCACGTCGAAGGCCGAGCACACATGCAGCTTCGCCCCAAATTCCTTGGCCATCTCCAGGGCATGCCGCATGGCCTTATACGAGTATGAGGAACCGTCGACACAAACGATCCAGTCACCGCCTTCCAGCGCACGATCGTTCCTGACGATCAGGGTGTCCTTTTCTACCTGCCGGATGACCCGCGAGACCATGCCACCCAACTGTGAGTAGGACTGTTTGCCGATCCCATGCGCACCGATGGCAAGGAGGTCGTAGTCGCGACCACTTGAGCCGGCGAGTTTCTCGTCCAGTTCCTCGTCCTCTGCGACGATCCGTCCGTCGTCGCCCAGGATGACGTCGCTACGGACCTTCTCACCGCCGTCGTACTTGTCAGCGATGTTCGGGTCGAAGCCGATCAAGCTGGGAAGGCGGCCGGCGCCCTGGTTGGTTTCCCGGACGACCTCCTCATAGTTGATGCCTTCGAGGAGCTGCCGGGTCAGCGGTACACCCGCCGCTTCACAGCTAATGGCGGTCTGATCGAGAAACGAATCCGAAATGAGCTGGAGCCCTTTCTCGATCAGCTTGTCGTGTACCTTCCGCTGCCGCTTGATCTCTTGCGCGGTCTGGAATTGGGCGGGAAGCCCTGTCTCCAATTGGCGGAACCGGACATCGTGAAGACGTGCCGCATACACATGATTGCCAGTGATCCGGCCCTCGGAGCGCGCACAGAACTCGATGGCACGGTCGACGGCCCAGTGTGAGTTCTCGGAGTTATCGACGGGTACGAAAACGTCTCGGTACATAAGCACCCTGGGCGTCGGCCCGGATTATCTGGCACCGTTCACGTACCGATCGCACAAACGCCCCCTGTCCCCCGCGAAGGCTGGCGGGGCTCCGCTTTGAGCCGGAAGAGCATCCGAGTACGATCTGGTTCGGTCTAGAGGCGCGCAGCCATTGTCAGAATTTCACTACACAGATAGGGCCACTGGTAACCCGCAGCAAGCGGCAGCTGTGTGGGGCACGACGGGAGTCCCAATCTTTGAGATCGACTACCTCTAAACGAGAGGTCGCGAACTCGGAAACGAACTGTTCGAATCGATGAAGGCACGGTTTTCGGCGCCCTTTCGAATGGCGCTTGTTCCAAATGGTGCATGTCGTGGAAAGTGAGTATACCCGACCCTTCTCAGGGCTGTCAATATAGGGGGGGGCAGGGTCGTCTCAGCGGCCGCCGAGCCCGATCACATAACGGCCCGCGGCGGTGATCAGGAGCAACACGGCGAGAGTGACTCCGACGGGTGTTGTGAGTAGCGCCGGGTCCAAGTCGGGCCCGCCGCCCAGCGCCGCGAGCATACTTTCATGGAGCGGACGGAACGGACTCCACGCCTCCAGAGTGGCTTGCCANGTTCCGGGNACAGGAGTACGNAACGTCCCTGCCAAGTGCAGAAGCAGGAGGGCTGACACGGCCGAGAAGAGNGCTCCCTCGGCGACNGATTTGGCNAGTGCGGCGGTGAGCGCGCCNAGCGCGTTCGCGGCAACNACCGCGAGTACCAGCGCCGGCACGATCATGGCCGATTGAGCGGCCGAGCTNCCCCTGGTNATNAGAATGACCAGCACCGAGGGGGCCAGTTCGATGAAGTCGAGCGCAGCGTTGGCGAATACGCGCTGAAGGAGCAGGCCACCNGGGCGGACTCCCGTGAGCACGTAACGTCGGAGAAGCCCGGATTCACCGTCACGNATCAGTGGGATGCTCGACCCGAACGTGCCGAAGAGCACGAAGAGCACTGTGAAGGCNGCGGAGGCGTGCACCGCCGGGGCGGGGCTGAGTGCGATGGGTGCCACGAACGCCAACGGGATGACNGTGTTGAGTACCAGCAGGCGTCGGCGTCGAAGTGCAGTGAGCCACTCCGTTCTCCACACAGGGAGCGTCACGGGNTTTCCCCGCCCAAGGNCTGGCCGGTGAAGANCGTAAACACGTCNGTGAGGTCGGGTTCACGTATCTCGACCCGCTCGATCCTCAGCCCTTCGGCGAGGACCGCGCCGACCAATTGTGGCAGGACATCGGAGCCCGACNTGCTCTCGGCGATGATCCGCCCGGGAANTTGTCGAATCGACACGATGTCTGCNGGCAGCTGTGCNGAGCCTTTGGCGAGGGCCGGNTCGATCTTTGTTGGATCGGGAGCACCGGCGACGTGCACTTCGATTAGNGTGGTGTTACCGACCTCAGCCAGAAGNTCGGCCGGACTGCCGAGCGCCACGACCTCCCCTTCGTGGAGAAGGACGACCGTCGTGGCCAGCTCCTGGGCCAGAGCGGGCTCGTTGGTGGCGGTGAGCGTGCACACGCCCTTTCCCGTGCGTTCCTCGAGTGTTCGAAGGAGGGCTGCCCGCGAAGGTGGATCCAAGCCGAGCACGGGCTCGTCCATTATGAGCAGGTCAGGGTCGTGAACCAAAGCCTCCGCGATGAGAAGCTTCTTCTTCATTCCGTACGAGTACTCTCTCGTTGGGACGTGGAGCGCGTCGTCCAAGCCGAGTGCCGTGAACAGAGATGCAAAGGCGGCCAAAGCCTCGGCTCTGGGNAGCCCGTAGAGCTCCGCGAACAGGAGCCCGTTCTCCATCCCCGTGAGATCCTCCACGTGAACCGGCGTATCCTGTACGATGCCGATCCTCTTGCGAAGGTCTCTCCTCTTGCGAGAGTCACTGCTAGAGGATCCCCACGCTTCGCCGAAAAGNTCGAGCGATCCCGGGCGGGAGGGAAGTTCGGTAGATACGAGGCGAAGCAGCGTGCTCTTCCCGGATCCGTTCGGGCCCATTACCACCACCCGATCTCCAGGAGCTCCCTTGAGGGAGACCTTTCCCAAGCCCCTGCGGCCCGAGGGATAGGTGAATGAAAGTTCTGCGGCTTCGAACAAGCCTACATACCTTCCAGGCCCAACTCCGTGCGAGCCCGGTCCATGTTGTCGGGCGTGATCTCCGAGACGCCCTTCTCGCGTGCCCAATCGGTGTAAATCCGCTTCACCATGCCGCGGACGAAGCTGGGCACTCGCTCGAGCCGATCGGTGGCCTCCGACGTCCATACGACACGGCCAACGGCGGCCTCGCCGGCACCCCCGCCCTCGCCTGGAGTCGCGGTATCGCCCGAGGCGAGCGGAATGTCCTCCGACAAAACGAACGCATCGTCGCGGCCGCCTTCGAGNGACGTGCGGGCCAGCTCCATGGGNTGAGCAGGGACCTCGCGCCCGCCGATTTTCACACCCATGCTGGAGACCAGCTGCGTCTCCATCGGGTTCGTGAGCATCGCCATTTCCCGACCACACGATCCGCACGTAAATACCGCGGCCAGCGTTCCGTCGCNGGGAATCTGGCGCTCGGCGAANGCCATGACGTCGTCACAGTCCANGCAGAGGAACTTCATGAGTCGGCCTCTTTGACCGTGCCATCGATCGTGTCGTCGCCTCGGATCCCGACATGCTCTTCGACCCGGTCGGCCAATGTGAAAATCGCTTGGCTCGAGTGGGCATCAGGGTCCGTGGTCACGAGNGGCGTGCCCGAGTCGGTGGCGGCGCCCAGCCGTGGATCAAAAGGGATCTCGGCCCAGACGGGTATGCCGGANTCCTCTTCGAGGNGCTTGCTGCCGTCNGCCGAGAAGAGCTCGGACACATGGCCGCACTCCGGACACGTATGGCCGACCATGTTCGCGACCAGCGCGACGGTACCCACGGCAGCCNCACGAGCCATACGAACGGACTTGGACACCACGAACCGAGCGGTCTCGGAGGGGGTCGTGACCAGGAGCATCTGATCGACCTCAGGGACAAGCTCCAAGAGCCGTCCGATCTTGTCCGTCCCNGGGGGTACGTCGACCAGGAGTACGTCCAGTTCTCCCCACTCCACATCCCCCAGGAACTCCCGTAGGACGCCCGTTTCGAGNGTGCTTTGCCAAATGAACCCTCCCATTCCGGGCTCTCGCCAGCGAAGGGGAGCGTCCTCTTCGTTCTGGAGNAACTCCATGGATATCACCCGTACTCCTGACGGGCTCTGGGCCGGCNCTACTCCGCTGGGCAGATCCCCCAGCCGGGCCCCGGATACGCCCAACATGCGGCCTAGTGACGGNCCATTGAGGTCCGCGTCGGCGGCTCCGACGGTGAGTCCTCTNCCTGCGAGCGCGGCNGCCAGGTTNGCCGTGATCGCGCTCTTGCCGACACCGCCCTTGCCGCTGGCGATCGCCACTACGGACCGTACCTGTGCGAGGCGGTTGGCGAGGCGTTGTTGCTGATCCACAACCTGCTCGAGCAACCCNGAGCCGGTGTCGTGGGTGACGTCNTGGTAGGTTCTGATTTTTCGCATCGGNCTCGTNGTGATTTACGGAGCGAGTTGCTCCCCCTTTTCGTCGAATGCTGTCAAAGCGTCCACGGGGCAAGATTCGCAGGCGGCGATCAATTCTTCCCGAGTGATGGTGCCAGGCTCACTCACGAAAACCGCTATCTCCTCCCCGTCGAACTCGAACACTCCTGGTGCTGCTTCGATACAGTCCCCGAAGCTGACNCACAGGTCTCGGTCGATGTGGATCCGGAGACCCTCTATGGTGCGCTCGGACATATATGGCAGTTCGCGACCATCGCCGGCCGCTGGCGGATCTATTTCACACNCTCACCCAGCGNGATGAGTGGGCCGTAACGTGCCCGAGACTGATAGGGGGGGCAAGTCCCGCGGCGCNCTAGANCAGNCTGAATACGATCCGCGCGACCCAGAACATCGAGATCAACAGGGCCGGGAACAGAGCGAGACCCACCGAAAACGTNAGCCCCATCCGGAAGAGGGTTGGCCCTACAGGTAAGAGCTTGTCGCCCCAGAGCTTCTGCAGAGCGATNTCCACCGTGGGCCCCAGTACGTAGCAGACGTTCGCCATCACACCGAACGCGAGAACAATAGACGGCCAATCGGAAGGANCTGGCAGGTCCCCTGGCAGAAGCGCAGTGAGCCCCAGGGCGGAGAGAGAAACGAGCCCTGCCCCACCCACAAACACGTTGAAGGCGAGACGCCGGGACTCCCACCAACGGACGATGCTTCCGAATGAACGCCGGGCCGGAGCCGGAAAGAGAAACTCGGTCAGTTCAGTCATTGGCNCGTCTCGTTGGTGATCTCAACTACTCAGATTCGAAGAGTCGAATCTTCTCAACCAGCGTCTATCAAGTAGTGCAAGAACTGAACCGCTTCCGAGCGTAGTCGCGTCCCGAGTGCCGACCGTCTACTTTGGTCAACCGACAAGATTGGAAAGCAGATCCTTCCCGAAAGTGCCGCACTCTGGAGATCTCCATGCGCAANNTCCTGCTGCCCCTCCTGGCTCTCTCGGCGTTCGTCGTCGCCTGTGCCGGTGAACCCGAGACCGTCGCGATCCGGCTCATCGACAACTTCGAGCGCNCGATGGTCCAAGGCAGNCCTCCGGCTGTCGAAATCGAGCGCACCGAGTGGCGCTTTGACGGGGAGGGGACACTCCCCGCTTCCGANGAGGAAGATGAGGGAGACGAGGGAGAAGAAGACGGAGAAGGGAGTGATGCGGCAGACGCGGGGGAAGACACGTTCGGATGGGTTGCGCTCAACGACATCGAGGGGTTGGAGGTTCGTGACGGNATGCTCGTAGGCAAGACCGGCGGNGCCCTTCCCATCCTGCTCGGCGTGCGTCCCGACGGGGTGGACCAAACCGATCANCTGCACGCCATCGAGGTCCGAATGCGCGTGTCGAGTGGAGAGGAGATCGGAATCCAGCTCAATGGATCGCAGAATCGGGACGACGACTGGGTGGAGGCCAGGATCGAGCAGCTCGCCGATCAGCCGCGCCGTCAACTCAGGGCCGAGCTCACTCCTGGAGACGACTTCGTCACATACANCCTTCGTGAGGCCGGCGCCACGATCNGGATGGGCTCGGTAAGGAACATTCTGCTCGCTCNGAGTGACGTGGAAGGCGCCGAGTTCGAGATCGAGTCGGTGCGCGTCATTCCGCTCAAGGAGCATCTCCCGACGGCCCCCTCCGCCCCCGGCTGGCATGGGCTCGGCGAGATCTACCGGGAGACGATCGTCAGTCGGACGCCGGAACGNATCGTAATCGACCTGGACCTTCCGGCGCGGCCNTGGCTCGACCTGGCGTATGGGACGATCGAGGACGGAGCAGTCACCTTTACAGTGACCGTGACGGCGGCTGGGACGGAGNCATCCNTCTTGAAGAGCACGGTGACAACTCCGGACCGTTGGTCTACGGCCCGTTTGGANTTGTCCGAATACGCGGGCCAGAGTGTGACGCTCTCACTCGGGCTGGACGCCGACGACCCTGGGATGCTCGGGTATTGGGGATCGCCGGCAGTNCGCAACAGCGGTGCAATGCCNGATAATAATGATGTGACGGAGGACAGNGCCGCNCTNGAGGACGNCGGAAGCAAGCGTCCACGAGCCATCATCCTCTTGTTGATCGATACGATGCGTCGCGATCACCTGNAGGCGTGGGGCTACGAGCGAGACACGGCTCCCACGCTTACGAAGCTGGCGAACGAGGGTGTCCGCTTCGCCGACAACATCGCGCAAGCTTCGTGGACGAAGGTATCGGTACCATCGNTCCTGACGTCACTCTATCCGAGCACGCACGGAATCATAGACATGCCCGACCGCCTGCCGGCTTCGGNGACGACCATTNCGGAGGTGNTCCGGGACGCCGGCTATGCCACCTGGCANACCTCCTCCGTCCCNTTTTCTGGGAGGCTGAGCAATCTGCATCAAGGAGTGGACGTGTTGCACGAGCGCACTTCCATCGGGGANCTGGATCACAGCGCATCCAAGACTTCCCGCACGTATGTCGACCGGCTCCTCGAATGGGCAGGAGACCACAACGACGTTCCCTTCTTCGCGTTCATCCACGCGTTCGATCCTCACAGTCCGTTCGAGCCTTACGCACCGTACGACGCCCTGTGGGGCACGCCCGAGGGGGTCGCTGAATTCGAGCGGGCCAATGANCTCTGGCGAGGTCGAATCGACGATCTTCCCACCCAAGCNCAGATGGACTCCACGGATGTNGATCAGGAGTTGTNCGTCCAGCACGAGAGAGATTGGTACGATGGATCCATCCGCGCCGCGGACGTNGAGGTCGCCAGGCTGTTGGAGGGGTTCGAGCAACTCGGNATCGCAGATGAGACGCTTTTCGTCTTGATTTCNGACCACGGTGAGGAGTTCCTGGAGCACGGTCATCACTTTCACGGCAATAACGCGTACGGCGAGATGATGAACGTGCCGCTGATCATGCATTGGCCCGGTGTGCTACCCGCCGGAACCGTCGTCGAACAGACGACGGAATCCGTGGACATGATGCCGACGGTGCTCGAGTTGGCGGGGATCACGCCTCCCGAAGCGGCNCAGGGTCAGAGCCTGCTGCCGTTGATCGTCGACCCGGATGGCGTGTCCGACTTTGGCGCCATCCGACGGGCAGCATTNAGCGAGCGAGTCGTGGCTCCGGCCATCTCGTTCATGGGACTGCCGCACGATTCGTATTCCATCGTCCTGGACGGGTGGAAGCTTATCCAGAACGAGAATCAGGCCGAGGANTGGCCCGAATTCGAGTTGTACGATCACGAAAAGGATCCAATCAATCTGAACGACGTGGCCGAGAATCATCCGGACATCGTGGCGAATCTGTCCGCCGAGNTGCAGACGTTCCGGGAGTGGGCCGTGTCGCTGCGNCCACCNCCCGANACTGAAGCGATCGAAAGCCTGAGCGACGAGGAAATCGCGCGGCTTCGGAGCCTNGGCTATATCAACTAGGGGCCGCGGTTTCGNTACAGNTCCGGATTCACGACGGCGGCCATGGCNTCGGTGTCCAGTTGCCCCCCGAGGAACCGATTNAGCTCGTCGGCGTGCTTNCGTCCGTCTTNGATGACGGCGTGGTATTTCACATGAAGCACCTCGAAGCAAGGTCGGTACGTAAGCAGGCTCTTCGTGTGAGCGAGGTGNTCTGCAAAGAGCTTCCTCATGCGCCNGTCGTCNGTTTCGGTNGTCTCACCCAAGGTCGTAAGCATCTTGGTTTGGGANGACAGAACCTCGTCCAGCCGGCGATCCATCAAGATTACTTTGTAGTTGAAGGTCTCCGGAAGGTGTCGCATGAGGAAGGCGATGATCTTGACCGCCCGACCGCGTGCCTCCCGCAGCCAAACCTCATCGACACCATCCTCCAGGTCCTTGATCATTTCAAGCTCGTAGTAGCCTTTCGGGTTGCTCTCATCAGCGGTGCGGACGCCGTCNGTCATTGGCTCCACGCCTCCCGCCTCCAGCATCTGCATCATCATCGACGTACCCGACCTGGGGAGTCCGGAGACCACCACNATGGGGGCTCCGTATCGAGCGCGGCGCAGGGCGCGTCGTGCNGCGGCAATCGGCGTCATGGGCGGNANAATAGCANCNNGGGGCGCTTTTCCGCATCACGCGCCCTCCTCNGAGGGCGCGGACGTTGGGTTGTTGCTGGAGTGCTCGGACTTCTGGTCTNCGCGGCCACGCCTGAGCCGGTCGCGGCGTACGTCGGACCGGGCGCCGGNTTCGTCTTCGTCACGTCCTTCTTGGTCTTCGCCGTCTCTCTGCTGATCGCGNTCTTCTCNGTCCTGTTGTGGCCGTTCAGGGCCGCGTTGCGGTTTATTCGNTATGCCCACCTACCGAAACCGAAGGTCCGACGGCTGATCATCGTCGGCTTCGACGGCCAGGACCCGAAGCTCACGGATCGTTTCATGGCGGAGGGGAAGCTNCCNAACNTCCAAAGCCTNGCCGCGGAAGGGTGCTACCACCCGCTGCAGTCTACTTTCCCCTCGGTCTCTCCGGTGGCGTGGTCCTCCTTCAGCACCGGCACACATCCCGCGAAGCACAACATCTACGACTTCCTCGACCGGGACCGGCGCACTTACCTGCCCNTGCTCTCGTCGACCCGGATCGGGCCTCCCGACCGAATTCTCAAGCTCGGTCGTTACCGTATTCCCATCGGGAAGCCGGACCTGCGCCTCCTGAGGAGGTCGAGGCCNTTCTGGTCGATCCTGGGTGACCATCAGATCTGGAGCACGGTGCTGCGGGTGCCGATCACCTTCCCTCCGGATCGCTTCTACGGGGCGCAGTTGAGCGCAATGTGCGTCCCGGATCTTCTCGGGACGCAGGGTACGTTCACGCTTCTCACGACCCGGAAGTCGGAGGCGGGCTTCAAGGAGGGAGGGCGACGTGTGCGCTTGAAGCAGGTAGGGGATCGGTTGGAAGCCGAGCTCGAAGGTCCGAACAACGAACTGGTCGAGGGAGCCCCTCCGCTGAGACTGCCCGTCTCGATCACGCTGAATGGATCAGACGAAAGTGCCCAGGTTGAAGTCGACGGTACGGCGCTCGAGTTGCGGCGAGGTGCCCTGAGCGACTGGGTCGATCTGGCCTTCCGGGCCGCACCCGGCGTCAAGGTGCGTGGGATCTGCCGCATGCTGCTCACGGAGACGGGCGAGCACGTTTCTCTGTATCTCACGCCGATCAACCTCGATCCCGACAGCCCCGCCATGCCGATCTCCCATCCCGACTACTACGCTACCTACCTCTCGAAGAAGCTCGGGAAATTCTCGACGCTGGGTCTCGCCGAGGACACCTGGGCTCTGAACGAAGGGGTGATCGACGACGGGGCGTTTCTCCGGCAGACGTACGACATCGATAGGGAGCGCGAGAACATGCTCTTCGCCGCGCTCGAGCGGGTGCGTAAAGGGGCCGTGGTCTGCGTGTTCGACGCGACCGACCGGATCCAGCACATGTTCTGGCGATATCTGGAGGAGGGACATCCGGCTGCACGAGCCGTGCAAGGCAACGGCGACGGGCGACCCAGCGGGGACGGGCAACCCAGCGGTAACGGGCGACCGGGCGGTGAGCACGCCGACGCCATCGAGGATCTCTACCTGCACAACGACGCCATGGTTGGCAGGAT
>PCCM01000070.1 GCA_002731735.1 Gemmatimonadota bacterium
GGTCGACGAGACGAGCCTGCGTTCAGGGTCCGCCGCTTTGCCCCGTCTGTTCGGCACAGATTGTGCTTCGGCGGTGGACCGAGCCGACGAGGCTCCGTGGCGCGCTGATTCGAGCGCATAACCCAGTTGGTACCAGATGCTTTTGGACGGTTCGCGCATGCCCCTCGATCACTCGAAAACTCTATTGGCCGGTCCAACAATGGCCGGTCCAACATGAATGGCCCAACAAGGATGGTCCAACGCTTCCAAAGGGTGAGGACGATGCGCCCGTTTGACAAGGTCAGTGCGGGAAGGTGGTCTCGAGGGAAGGTGCCTTCTAAGGAAGCGGTTTCGCGGTGTCCAGTCCGAGGGCGGCCTGCTCGCCGGGGGTATCCGTGTCCGACGCTTACGCCGCCTTCTTGTCGTTAGCGGCGACCTCACCCATTCGTCCAACACAAGCGTGCAGCTGTTCAAGAATTTCTTGAAAACGTTCCTCGTCTTCCTTGCTTCCCTCGCGGCCCAGTCTCGCGACGGCGGGTGCGTTGAGCTCCGGGATCGGGCCGATGAAGTGATCCACTTCTGCACGCAGGTCTAAGGTAGCGCCGTTCGTCGGGTAGGAGCCGGCTCGCGAGGCCCCAGGCTCCCGCTTCGATAATCAAGATGCCGAACAGCACGAAGAGCACTTGTCGCTGTAGGCTGTCCGACCCGAAGAGAACGGACAAGAAAATGATCCCCATACCCGAGACCGGGAGCGCGATCTCGAGGATACGGCGGATTATTATTTTCACGAATCGCCTCCGATGAGGTCTGCCAATCTTTGGAGTCCTGAACGTCAGACTCTACCCAAATCGTACCTTTTGGGATGCCCGTTGTGGAGCAGATTTTTCTCGGAAGAACGCGGCTCGGGCGCATGGCCCTGCGGTGATCTGCGGCCCTGGCGTAGCGTTGCTTCACGCCGGCTTCGTTCGTTCGTCGCTTTCGGCTCAGGTGCCGCGTAAGTCAGATACAGCGCCGAACCTCAAGGTCGCGACGTTGCCTGAACGCGAGTATGGCGCTTGCGCGTGACCCGTTGTACTCCTTCAACTGGCCTCTTGACCACAACATGTAGTGGGCGTACGTTGGACGACCGCAATATTTTGTGCCCCTCAGGCCATTTTTCCACAAGAGACATGCACTGGCGAGGCGGGTTTTCGTCGGTTTTCAACATAGTTTGAGGCGGGGATTCCCACTGCCTTTCCACAGTTGGCGCGGAGTAGAATAGGTATGAAGCGGCAGGCCCCACCCTCTGACCGTCCGATCTTCGAGGAGCCCCTACCAGAGGACCTACCGGAGGCGGATCTCTCCGAAAATGCCCGGATCGTTTTGGGCAAGCGATACCTGAAGAAGGATGCCGAGGGAACGCCCGTTGAGGAGCCGGAGGCCATGTTCTGGCGTGTGGCCAAGGTCATCGCCGATACCGACCTGGAATACGGGGCCTCAGAGGCGGCTGCGGAAGAGTTGGCCCGCCAGTTCTACGATCTGATGACCACGGGGAAATTCGAGCCGAACTCTCCGACGCTGATGAACGCTGGCCGTCCTCTGGGACAGCTTTCAGCCTGCTTCGTCCTGCCGGTAGACGACACGCTCTCCAACGGAAAGAGCGGCATCTACGATACGCTCATGGCGATGGCGCTCGTTCATCAATCGGGTGGTGGTACGGGCTTCTCCTTTTCTCGACTTCGGTCGACCGGTGCACAGGTAAAGTCGACCACGGGTGTGGCTTCGGGGCCGGTCTCCTTCATGACGCTCTATGACGCGAGCACGGAAGTCGTGAAGCAGGGCGGGACGCGGCGCGGGGCGAATATGGGGATACTCAGGGTGGATCATCCGGACATCCGTTCGTTCATCCTTTGTAAGGACGACACCTCTCGGATCACGAATTTCAACATTTCCGTCGCCCTTACCGATGCGTTCATGGAGGCGGTCGAAGCGGGCGAGAGCTACGATCTGGTGGACCCCAAGGCCGACCAGGTAGTGGGCCAAAACGACGCCCGCGAGATCTTCGACATGATCGTTCATGGCGCGTGGAAGACCGGCGAGCCGGGGACATTTTTCATCGACCAGGCCAACAAGTTCAACCCCGTGCCCAAGCTCGGCTCGTACGAGGCCACGAATCCGTGTGGCGAGCAACCGCTTCTGCCCTACGACGTATGCAACCTGGGAAGCGTGAATCTCGCGAAGTTCGTCAAAGAGGATCATGTACCAGGCGGAGTAGATGATCCGGACGATGGTGTGGACTGGGAGGCACTCAGCCAGACGGTCCATCTGTCCACGCACTTCTTGGATAACGTCATCGACGCCAATCGGTATCCTCTGCAAGCGATCACCGACTTGGCTCAGGCCATCCGCCGGATTGGCCTGGGAGTCATGGGTTGGGCGGACATGCTCATCGGGCTCGGGATCCCCTACGACAGTGACGAAGGGGTTGAAATGGGCCGCAAGGTGATGGGATTCCTGAACCAAGAGTCGCGCAGCGCGTCGGAGAAGCTCGCCGAGAGCCGAGGGATCTTCCCGGCCTGGGAGGAGTCCATTTGGGGGCCGGACGAACTGTGTGCCCGGGATTCTGCGGGACATCGTATTCGTCCGATGCTCAGGCTCCGGAACTGCAACCTCACAACGGTGGCGCCGACCGGCACCATATCGATCTTCGCCGGGTGTTCCGGAGGTATCGAACCGATTTTCGCCGTCGCGTTCATGCGCAACCAAGCCGGTTCGATGATGCCTGATGTGAACCCTGCCTTCGTGGCTCGCGCCCAGGAGCAGGGTTGGTACTCGGAGGACCTCATCGCCCGCATCGCAGAGCAGGGTCACATTCACTTTCCGGAAATTCCAGAGGAGGTACAGGCCGTCTTCAAGGCCGCGCACGACATCTCCCCGGAGTGGCACGTGCGTATGCAGGCGGCGTTCCAGGAGCACACAGATTCCGCCATTTCCAAGACCACCAACTTTCCGACGCAGGCCACCGAGGACGACGTCCGGGAGATATATCAACTCGCGTATGAACTCGACTGCAAGGGTGTTACGGTGTACCGCGACGGGTCGAGGTCCGGACAAGTACTNTGCGACNGGAAAGACGGCTAAGAGNCCGCAGGANAACCCGCGGGAGGAGCCGCCGCAGTCGGCCGACGACCACGAGGAGTCGAGCGGTGACATTGCGGCTCTCGAGCAGATGCTCGCGGATGCACGGGAGTCTCTCCATGTGCTCCGGATGGAACTCGACCAGGTCTACCACGAACGAGACGATGAGGATCAGACCGCTGCCGCGGCTCGCCACAAGCGCCAACGCCCCTCCATGTTGCGGGGCCGTACGCTCAAGATGAACTCACCGCTCGGCGATCTTTATGTCACGATCAACGAGGATGAGGGTGGCCGCCCCTTTGAGGTGTTCTGTACACTCGGGAAGGCGGGTGGCGCAGCGACGGCGGATGCCGAGGCGGTCGGGCGGCTTATCTCCCTTGCCCTCCGTTCCGGAATTCCGGTCTCTGCCGTCAAAGACCAACTTCGGGGAGTCTCGTCGGATCGCGCTGTAGGAGTGGGTCCGAGCAAAGTGCTCTCGTTGCCAGACGCGATCGGCCAGGCCATCGAGCGGTACATGGCGGAGAAGGAAGGCGTGCAGGAGACGCTTCCGTTGGGTGCTACCGTTGATGCGGGTGGAGCCCAGTCGCAGGTCTCTTCGGGTGCCGGGCAACAGGAGAATTTCTTCGGCAGCTGCCCGGAATGCGGCGCTGGCCAACTCTCGTTCGAAGAGGGTTGTGTAAAGTGCCACATCTGCGGATACAGCGAGTGCGGATGAGGGCGATCGCCAGAATCCGCTGAGCCGGAGTTTCGATACCTGAACCGGATTCGCGTCGCCGCAGGCGGCGCGGGCCCGGTTCGTTTTCTCCTAATTGTTTGTGTTCGGCCAGAAGCTTGCCGATATTTCGAATAGGTGATGGTGTCGAACTCGCGGTGAGCTTCCTCAAGGAACACCCCGGCACACGAGCCATCGTCATGGGTGGGACGGCACTGGATGAGGAGGAGATGCTTCTCTGTCAACGGTATGATATTCCCTTCCTCAAGAAGCCGTTCGTCGCAGAAGAGCTACTCAGCGCCCTCGAGGCGATTACGTTGAGTGGCGGATCCAGCCGCTCGGCGGTCGGCTGACACGTACGCCGCGGCTCGCAGCCGAAGGCTGTTGAAGGAGAGACGCAGGATCAACCGCACAACCGCCATGTGCCCACGAACATGAGGGGAATGACCTTACACGTTGAAGGGTTGCGGTGGCACGACCCCGACCACGCTTGCGCGCGGTGCCCCGTTGTTGGAGCTCCTAACCATAGCGAATGCTATGGCGTCGTCGCTCCGTCTAGGAGCTGGGGCCGTTGGAACACCCGCCGAAGGCGGGTAGGCATCCGCAACGCGGCCCACTGTACTCCTTCAACAGCCTTCATGCACCTATGACTCCCGACGAATTCGCAGAGCGCTTCAACCGGTTGCTCTCTTGGGAGGACCGTTATCGGTACCTCATACAGCTTGGACGGAAGCTTGAGCCTTATCCGGAAGAATTCAGGGATCAAGATCACCTGGTCCCAGGGTGTCTGAGTCAGGTCTGGCTCGTCACCGTCGAGGGTTCCGAGTCGTCCGAAATGGCGTTTCGGGGGGACAGCGACGCACACATCGTCAAAGGGCTCATCGCCACCCTCTTCATGATATACTCCGGCAAGACGCCGGAGGAAATTCTTTCGACCGACCTGGAGGGGCTCTTCGAGCGGTTGGACCTGGGGCAACATCTCTCGGTCAATCGAAGGAACGGATTCTATTCGATGACCCTGAAGATCAGAGAACATGCAGCACAAGCGGTGGCCGCGACGTGAAGGCTGCTGAAGGAGTACAGCGGGTCGCGCTTGAAGCGTTGGTACACGGCGCTTGTGTGATGAAGCGATGGATGATGTTGGTGACCGCGATCCCACTTGCGGTCGCTGGGTGTGGTGGGGGTGATGCCGGAGAAAGCGCCACAACCGTCCGGGTCGAGCGCCCGTCATTCAACGCGGACCGTGCTTTTCAGGATCTCGAGCGACAGGTGGCCTTCGGGCCGCGCATACCAGGGTCCGCAGGCCATGCCGAGCAATTGGAGTGGTTGGAGACCGAGTTGCGATCCCTCGCCCATACGGTGTTTCTCCAGCCGTTCGAGCATGTGACCGTTGATGGCAACGAGCTCGCTCTGACCAACGTCATCGCTCGGTTCGGCCCCGCGGATGGCTCGCGGCTGCTCCTCCTCACACACTGGGACACACGGCCGAAGGCAGACCAGAGCTCCGACGAGGCTGACCGGGAGCTGCCGGTTACCGGTGCCAACGACGGTGCTTCGGGCACGGCGGTTCTCATGGAGTTGGCCCGAATGTTCAACGAGCAACCTCCACCCGGAGGCGTGGAGTTCCTCTTCAGCGATGGGGAGGACTACGGACCCTCCACAACGGACATGTTCCTGGGCGCCCGGCATTACATAGCCGGAGTGGGGAGCGAGAACCCGCCGGCTTATGGAATCCTCCTCGACATGGTCGGGGATGCGGACCCCAGCTTTCCTGTCGAGGCCTATTCCATGGAGGGGGCGGGTCAGGTGGTTCAGCGTATTTGGGGTATTGCAGCCGGCCTGGGGTATCGGCGTTTTTTCCCCATGGATCAAACTTCGAGGGTCCTCGACGATCACGTCCGATTCATCGAGGCGGGTATTCCCGTAGTCAACATCATCGACTTCGACTACGGTCCGGGGCACGGCTTCTGGCACACGCCCAGAGACGTCGTGGAGAATACGAGTGCCCAGACGCTTTTTATGGTCGGAGACGTCGTGGCGGAGGTAGTGTACCGGAACCGTTGAGTAGCCACTATAGTAGCCACGTCCGTAGTAACCCCGTCATCACACGAGCAGTGCCATGACCCAGGCTAGCGCATCGAAGACCGATCTCTTTCTCGCCGAGGCCGACGAGTTCAGTGCCCGCAACTACAAGCCCCTCCCGGTCGTGTTGGAGCGCGGGGAAGGCGCGTGGGTTTGGGATGTGGACGGAAATCGGTATCTCGACATGCTTTCCGCATACTCGGCTCTGAACCAGGGCCACTGTCACCCGGCCATCATGGCGGCGGCCGCGGAGCAAATGTCGAAGCTGACGTTGACGTCNCGGGCGTTTCACAACGATCAGATGGGGCCCTTTGTGCGCGACCTCTGTGAGGCGACCGGGTACGAAAAAGCCCTTCCGATGAACACGGGCGCCGAAGCCGTCGAGACAGCGATCAAGACGGTCCGCAAATGGGGTTACCAGGTGAAGGGNGTGCCCGAGGGTAAAGCTGAGATCATCGTCTGTGAAAACAACTTCCACGGGCGAACGACCACCATCGTCGGCTTCAGTTCCGANGACCAGTACCGTGAGGGATTTGGCCCGTTTACACCTGGTTTNGTGCTGGTTCCTTACGGCGACGCCGATGCGTTCGACGNCGCCGTCACCGAGCACACGGTGGGGTTCCTGGTCGAGCCCCTCCAGGGCGAAGGCGGTGTGATCGTGCCGCCTGACGGATACCTGCGTCACACCGCCGAGGTTTGCCGGGAGCAGCGCATTGCGTTCATGGGTGACGAAATCCAGACGGGGCTCGGACGGACNGGACGCCTCTTCTGCTGCGAGTGGGAGGNCGTGCGGCCAGACGTGCTCATCGTGGGCAAGGCCTTGGGGGGCGGAGTCTACCCCGTCTCGGCCACCATCGCCGACGCCGAGTTCATGGATGTTTTCCAGCCGGGGGACCACGGCTCCACGTTCGGCGGCAATCCATTGGGAGCGGCGATCGGCCGCGCCTCACTCCNCGTCACCCTGGATGAGAAACTTTCAGAACGTTCCGATGAGATCGGCACGTGGTTTATGGGTCGNCTCCGTGACATCGACTCTCCTCACGTCGAGGAAGTTCGTGGGCGCGGCCTCATGATCGGCGTCGTGATCAAGGAGTCGTCGGGCACCGCGAGGCCGTTCTGCGAGGCTCTTNAGGNCAAGGGGATTCTCGCCAAAGAGACGCACCACCAGGTCATCCGGTTCGCGCCNCCTCTCACCATCGATCNGGCGACGCTAGAGGATGCGCTGGTGGACATCGNGGTCGTGTTACGGGCCTGAGATGAGCGATCCGACCGTCCTGGAAGAGTCTGGCGTACAGCCGAATACAGGGCGGGTACCAGCGCTGGGACAGGCGCTGGACCAACTCGTTTCGCGCTGCTCCGGTGCGGTTTAGGTCCTGGNGTCCTGGGCAGGCGGCGAGTTAGTGCGTCTGGACTGGGACGATACCTGCNGGGCTCGTGTCGTGCNGGCTGAATAGCCTTCGAGCAGCTACCACTCGATCTCGCCTTTCTGCGAAGTATCGACTTCCTTTCCTTTGCCGCCACCCAACAATACGGTCTCGATCTGACCGTACAGAAANTCGCGCGCCTGACTGTCACGAGGGTCGAGCCCGTAGTGATTGATCAGAAGCGTCTGATGCTGTANCCACTCTGCCCAGCATTGGGAGCAGATCCGTTCCTGGATGCGTTGCCCTAGTTCGGTTCGAAAAGGAGGTTTGGCCAACGTCGGTTTTTCAGGCCCGCAGCGCAGGCACTCGATGGTTTCCATTTCGGCTCGCAACGCTCCGTGATCGACGCCCNCACTCNGGCGAAGCTCNAAGTTTTCGATTCGNGGATCANGGGATTACCCTCACACGGGTGTGGGGATCCCGCCCNACGTAGACGACNTTTTCCGATTCAATTAATTTCCTNGCCGTNGNGCCAGTTGGNAGTCCTACTTCACAATCGGACCCTATAAGNATTTCAGAATGTTGACCAAGAAGCAGCTCAAGCACATTGAGGGCCGGCTCATGGATGAGCGGGCGAGGGCGCTCAAGGCGTTAGGGCTCTTCGACAGGATTTCNAAGCTCGACCGCGAGTCGATGGACTCCGATCTATCCGCGTACACGGACCACATGGCGGATCAGGGGACCGAGGCGATGGAGCGCGAGAAGGCNGCGCTCTTCGCGACGAAGGAGGGGCGTTACATCTACNGGCTCGAGGAGGCGTTGCGCCGATTGTACAACGACCCCAAGGCTTTCGGGGACTGCCACACTTGTGGCTCTGCGGTCGGGCTCGAACGGCTCGACGCGCTCCCGCACGCCCGCTACTGCATCGACTGCAAACGGAAAGAAGAGGACGTGGCCTAGGAAGGCTGACAGTGCTCCTTTCGGCAGCCTCTTAGAGAGCCGCCAAGAACCGGTCCGCCAACGTCTCCAATTGCCAGTGCCGCACCCCTTCAATCTGCGCGAGTTCTTCCACAGAACNCGGATGCACTAGGGCGATCTCCAAGATTACGGTGTTCGACATCAGGACCCCCCGCGCGATCCCCAGGGCCTCCGCCGCTTCGTTTCGAACAACCTTGAGGCGGTTGGCGANCTCCTCCACCGCAGGTGGGGGGCGGCGCGGGCCCGAGGGCCCGCTTGGATAACCCACGAGNTCGGAATCGTCGAGCCCGTCGGTCCGTTCGAGTCGGTCGAGTAACTCTCGCCCCGCCCGCTCCGCGAGCTGGGGCGAGAAGCCGTGTATGCGGGCGAGGGCCGAAACGTCCCGTGGNCGCTCTCGTACGATCTCCAGNANCGCCGGATCGCCGGCCACTCGGAAAGGNGCTCGGTCCCGCGNGCGTGCGACCTCATCTCTCCAGAGCCAAGCCTCGCGGATAAGGGCGACGTCACGCAGTTCGAACTTTCTAACGCCCTTGATCTTGGTGACCGGATCGACCTCTCCGTCGGANTGCCACCTCAACGTCTCCATGAGCGCCGATTCCTCTTCCGCCCAGGNCCTTCTCCCGAGCGCGTCCAACCGCTCGGTAAGGAGGTCGGCCAANTGGTGCAGATGCCGGGTGTCTGAGGCAGCGTAGTCCAGCATCTCGTCCGGGAGAGGACGTTTTGCCCAGTCCGCGCGCTGGTATTTCTTGGACACGTGGACGTCGAGGTACTTCTTCAGGAGCGCGGCGAGCCCGAGAGACGGCTCTCCCAGAAGCGCTGCGGCGGTCTGNGTATCGAACAGCGTCACAGGGTGTAGATCCAAGTCCCGGTCGAGGAGCCGAAGATCGTAGTCGCCGCCGTGAAGGAGGACCGTCACCGTCGGGCTCTCCAGAGGACCCCGGAGCACGTCCGACGGGTCGACGGCGAGCGTGTCGACGATGAAATTCTGGTTGCCGCTGGTCACCTGAAGAAGACAGACGCGATCCGAGTACCGGTGAAAACCGGCCGCTTCGAGGTCCACGGCCATCCGGGANTCTCCTGTCAGNCCCTCGCCCAACTCACGGAGATCGCCCGAATCTGAGATGAGTCGGATCGTCATGATGCGGGGAGCTTCGGCCCGAAGGACTCTGGGCGCAAGCNGCCCAGGGTTNGGCCCGGGTTCAGTTCCGGGCTAGAGCCTTGCTCTTCAGATCACCCAACGGCAGCTTCACAGGCGCAACTTCAACTGACCCCTCCGTACCCCGTGTGGTGGGCCGGGAGATTCATGAGACTCACATTCCTCGGGACAGGAACCTCTTTCGGCGTGCCGGTCGTCGGGTGCGACTGTGACGTCTGNACCTCGGATGACATCAGGGACAAGCGAACCCGGCACGGGGCCTTGCTCGAACTGGACGAGGGGACGCTTCTGGTCGATACACCACCCGAACTGCGACTCCAGTTGCTGGCNGCGGGTGTCGGAAANGTCGATGCCGTGTGGTATACGCACCCTCATGCGGACCACGTACATGGCATTGATGATCTCCGCGCCTTCACGGCTCGGCAGCGGCGTGATATCNCGGCGTTCGTTCCCAAGGAGTACGACGATCTTTTTCGAACCAGGTTCTCGTACATCTTCGANGATACTTTTCAACCTCCCGAGGGAACGACCAAACCTTGCATTTGCCTCAAACCCTTCGGGCCCGACGAAGCCACGACGATTTTGGGCCACCGCTTCGAACCCGTGGTGGTCCCTCACGGGCCGATCGATGTTTACGGCTTTCGCGTCGGACCTCTGGGTTACGTCACCGACGCGAAGGAGCTACCGGCCGCTGCGTTGGAAACCTTGAAGGGTGTGAACGTCCTGGTACTCAATGCACTCTGGTTCGGGAAGCCGCATCCGACCCACTTCAACGTTGAAGAGGCCGTCGAGGCCGCGAAGACAGTGGGTGCGGAGCGCAATTATCTCGTCCATCTGAGCCATCGCGTCGGACACCAGGAGTTGTTGGATCGGCTGCCCGAGAATGTGAGCCCTGCCTACGACGGTCTGAGCATCGAGATATGACTCCCATCACACTCGACTTCTCCAACATGGTGATGGAACACCTCGGAGTGCGCGGCGTCGACTCGGAGCGTCTCGGGGGGGACTTGGCGGATCGTTTCCGGGTGGCTCATGAAAGTGTGGAGGCCATCAGGCGTTCCGGTGAGATGGGGTTCTTCGAGCTTCCGTACGATTCGGATGCGTTGGCTCAAGCGCAGGAGCTCGCGGATCAGATCGAGGGGCGTTTCGAGAATCTCGTCATCATCGGGATGGGGGGATCCGCGTTGGGCGCTCGGACGTTGAGGGACGCACTGCTCGGGTCCCTGTGGAACGAACGCTCGAATGAGGAGCGGGCGGGGCGGCCTCGTATGTACATCCTCGACAACGTGGACCCCGGCGCCGTATTGGACGTGGTGGAGTATCTCGATCTCCGCCGTACGCTGTTCAACGTCGTCAGCAAGTCGGGATCCACCGCAGAGACCATGGCACTCTACCTGGTGCTCGAAGGGCTGCTCATCGAGGAGCTCGGGAAGGAGAATGTGGGGGAGCACTTCGTGTTCACCACGGATCCGGAGAACGGAGCCCTGCGCTCGATCGCGGAGGCGGAGGGGATCAACAGTCTGCCAATCCCAGGCAATGTCGGGGGGCGCTTTTCCGTGCTTTCTCCGGTGGGTCTGTTTCCGGCTGCTCTTGCCGGCGTGGATGCCGCCGCGCTTCTCGGTGGCGCCGCCCGGGCGGACGAGTATTGCCGTACGCCGGTGCTGGGAGAGAACGCCGCTGGACTCATGGCCACGCTGCTCCATGTAGCTCACAGCGAATTGGGGGCCTCGATCCACGTGTTGATGCCCTACTCCGAGCGCCTTCGGTCGTTCTCGTTCTGGTTTCAGCAGCTCTGGGCCGAATCTCTCGGAAAGGCTCACGATCGCTCCGGTAACGTCGTCCATACCGGACCGACGCCGCTTCCCGCGGTCGGTGTTACCGATCAGCATGCCCAGGTTCAGCTATTCATGGAGGGGCCGCTGGACAAGGTTGTCATTTTCGTCGCGCTCACCGGTACACAGCGGGACATGAAGATCGGAGGGCACCGAGCCTCGGTGCCCTCGGTTGCCTATCTCGGGGACCACACGTTGGGTCAGCTGATGGATGCGGAGAGACGGGCGACGGCCGAGGCTTTGCGCCGGAACGGTAGGGCGAACATGACGTTCGAGATCGAATACCTCGACGCCTCAACGCTCGGAGAGCTCTTCATGCTCATGTCCGTTGCTACCATCTACGCCGGTGCGCTGTACGATGTGAACCCCCTCGATCAACAGGGTGTCGAGATGGGTAAGCAACTCACATACGGACTCATGGGACGCGAGGGATACGATCCGCCAGAACGGTCGGATCCGGACGTCCGCTGGCGGCTCGAACGAGGATAGCGGTATCTTCCAAATGTGGCGGGTGCCTTGTCCCGCTTCCAAAAGCTTCAGGAGTGGATATCATGCGTAATCAAGACGACCTCCCCTACATCGTCGTTGAGCGGGATAGCGGCGGGAGCTTCGGGTCGTTCTGCCTCGGCGCGTTGGTCGGGGCTGGCCTGGCGCTGCTTTTTGCTCCCCAATCCGGCGAAGAGACTCAAGAGGAGATACGGGCCCGTGCGAAGAAGCTCCGTATTGCCGCCGAGGAGCGCATGCGTGAGGCTCAATCGACGCTCGGAGACCGGTTGGAACACGTTCGGGAGGGCGTCGAATCCCGCGTCGAGTTGGTGCGGGACGCGGTCGAGTCGGGACGTGCTGCGGCCGAGGAGGCCCGTACGGATCTCGAAGCCAAACTAGAGCGCACCAAGACCGCCGCGAAGGCGGGGATCACCGCAGCGAAAGAGGCGGCAGTGGGCGAAAATTCGACCCCGGAGGAGGACGTCACCGAATAGGTGCCGAACGCGGCCCACTGTACTCCTTCGGCAGCCGTCCCGTGAGCGCCGGCCACGTAGCTTCCACCCTCAGTTCCCGTTTCGCCCGCCTCAGGAAATTCTGGGCGCGTGTGTACCAGAAGTCGGCCAATGACAAGATCTTCTTCATGGCGGGGGCGATCAGTTACAACCTCCTGATTGCCGTCGTACCCCTCTTTCTTCTGGCGGTCGGTGTGTGGGGGTACGTGCTTCCCGCGTTCGGCGAACCCTCCGAGGTCATCATCGGTTTGCTGGAGAACTACATTCCGGAGATGGAAGGTGAAATCGACCTCCTCGCCGAGATCGAGTCGGGGATCAACGATGTGGTCGCGAGCCGCGCGGGGTACTCGATCGTGGGGTTGCTTCTGTTCATTTGGCTCTCTTCCAGACTAGTAACGACGCTCCGCATCGCCTTGCTCGACGTGTTTGATCTTGCGGCCGACCGTGGTGTGGTCAGAGGCAAGATCTTCGACCTTGAAGTGGTTGTGGTTGTGGGTGCCTTGGCGCTCTCGAACGTGCTCCTTACGATCTTTCTCCAGTCGCTGGGTGGATGGGGCACCGAGCTGTTGGGTATTCCGGAGGACCTACTCGGATCGACCGAACGGGTGCTGGCCACGCTGCTCGCGTTGGTGTCGACCTGGGCGATGTTCGCAGTCGTCTATTGGTACGTTCCAGTACGACGGATCAGTTGGCGTACCGCATGGATGGCTGCGACGGTCATGGCCGTATCGTACGAGGTTATGAAATTGGGGTTCGGCTGGTATGTCACGTCCGTGGCCGACTACGGCTCCACTTATGGGAATTTTGCGACCGTCGTAGTGCTCTTGTTCTGGATCTATTACGTGGCGGTAGGGTTTGTCCTCAGCGGCGAAGTCGCACAGGTTTACACAGTGCAAGAAGCGGGAAAGGTGCAGAGTCAAACTGCGTTCGGGGGTTTGGCGTAAAGCAGGAGGACTGTTGAGCGACCGCAATGGTCCCGGAGAAGACGGCCGAAAGGTCGTGGGGCGGAATCGGAAAGCCCGACACGAATATGAGATCCTGGATACCTACGAGGCCGGGATGGTGCTCAAGGGACCCGAGGTGAAGTCGCTTCGGGCTGGTCAGTTGGCTTTCCGGGACGCCTTCGCCCGGGTGGAGGGTGGAGAAATCTGGCTCTACAACCTCCACATTTCACCCTACGAAGAGGCGAACCGGGCCAACGAGGAACCCGATCGTGTGCGCAAGTTGCTCCTGCACCGCGAGGAGATCCGTCGCTTGGAGATCAAGACCGGGGAAAAGGGACTCACCTTGATCCCCCTCGAGGTCTACTTCCGGAAAGGGAACGCGAAGGTGCTTCTTGGGGTCGGGAGGGGACGACGTCTTTACGACAAGCGCGAAAAGCTGAAGAAGCAAACTCAGGATATGGAGGCCAAGCGCGCCATGAGCAAGCACCGATGATCACTCACGGATCCAGGGGGTCGAGCGTTCTCGGCATCTTGGCCTTGTTGGCGATGACCCTCGGCGGGCCCGCTCCCGGTTCCGCTCAAACGGACGATTCTCTGGTCGTGCACGGCCCGGACGACGCTTCCCTCTCGTTGCCCGTCGGGCGGTTGCGTGGGTACTCGACGGTGCCTCATGAGGCACTACTGCAGCTCGGGTGGGCGGTCGAAGTGGATCCATCCGGACTCCGTGCCCAACTTGGCCGGGGCGGGCCTTTGGTCGAGTTTTCGTTGGACAGCCCGCTCTTCCGCTGGGACGACCAACTGTTCCAAATGGTGAGTGAGCCCTTCTCGGGGGGCGGCTCCATTCAGATTCCGCTCCAGTTCGTGGCGGACTTCCTGCCGATCCTGGCGGCTGAGGCGTATTCGTTCTCTCCGGACGAGAGGGCTCTCGAAGTCCTCGACGCCTCACTATGGCCGGGAAACCGTGACGAGACCCGGCGGTTGGAGGCCACACGCGGAGGGATCGCGATACAGAGTGGTTTCGCCGACGGGAGTGACCCGGACCGCGAGGAGGTGCGGGACCTCCAAGAGCGAGTCGTCGTGATCGATCCGGGTCACGGGGGTTCAGACCCGGGTGCCACCGGTAGTGGTGGGCGCCGTGAAAAGGATATCGCACTGGCCATCGGGCGTTATCTGGAGGCGGAACTGAGGGGCGACGAAGACATCGAGGTGTACATGACCCGCGACCGGGATTCCTGGATTGATCTCTGGGAGCGTGGTCCCCGGGCGACCGAGTGGAAGGGATCTCACTCGGGCGTCTTCATATCCATCCATGCGAACTCTTCCCCCAGCTCAGCCATACGCGGGTTCGAGACGTATTTTCTGTCTGAGGCCCGAACCGAGCACGAGAAGAGGGTGGAGGCGATCGAGAATGCGCCGCTTCTACGTCAGGCGGACTCGAACGATGGTGACGTGGAAGTGCTTGATCTGACCTTCATCCAGAGGGACCTTGAAAAATTCAACCACGGACATTGGTCCAACCTGCTTGCGGAGGGGATTCAGGCGGAGATTGAGGACGTACATCCCGGACCCAACCGAGGTGTGAAGCAGGCAGGGTTTGCGGTGCTCACCAATGTTCTCATGCCGGCAGTGTTGGTGGAGGTTGGGTTCATTTCCAACCGCGCGGAAGAGCGCATCCTGTCCCAAGGGGAGTTCCAGCGGGAGATCGCCGTGGCTCTCGCGCAGGGAGTCCGGGGATTCCTCGAACGGTATCCGCCTGGGCAAGGAAGCACGGTTCAGGACGAGGGCCTGCGGAAAGAGTGAGACCGAGCGATACGAACATGCGTACGAACAAGCTTACGGATGAGCCACTGAGCCAGACCCTGTTCGGAGCGACATTTCAAAACCCCGTGCTTCTCGCCGCCGGTACCTGTGGCTTCGGCGAGGAGATC
>PCCM01000071.1 GCA_002731735.1 Gemmatimonadota bacterium
CGCCTGTGTCGCGCGGTTGAACTTCGAGATGCCGAAGTCCCGGCCACCGATCATGGCGCGGATCGATCCGGTCCAGGGGTCCAGCGCGACGAAGAGTCCCTCCACATACTTGACCGAGTCGGGCAACACCACCCCCGCGGCGAGGGAATCCTGGTACGCCTGATACGTAATGTGCCTGAAGCCGGGCCGGGCCTCGATCCCATCCCAGCCGTCCTCCATGGATTTCTCCGCCGCCCGTTGCATGCGTAGGTCGAGCGTTGTGTAGATGTTGTATCCCGCTGTGTAGAGCTGGCTTCCGAAGCGGTCTTGCAAGATCTGACGGACATGTTCCACGAAGTAGGGTGCGATGGTCCCGCCATCGACCGCACGTTCGGTGGGAATCGGTGCGTTCGCGTAACGTTCGAAGTCCGCGGAGGGAATGATGCCCTGATCGACCATCCGCCGGAGCACGAGGCGCCTCCTCCGTTCGGCGTTTTCAGGGTTCCGAATCGGACTGTAGTACTCCGGAAGGTTGATGATACCGGCCAGAAGCGCGGCCTCCGCCGGGTTGAGGCCCGTGGCGTTCTTCCCGAAGTAGTTTCTCGATGCGGTCTGGATTCCGTACCACCCGTGGGCGTAGTTGATCTCGTTGATGTAGGCTTCGAGGATCTGATCCTTTGTGTAGGCACGCTCGAGGGCGAAGGCCACTTGCAACTCTTTGATCTTGCGGACGACGACCCCCCACCCGGACCGGATTCGAGCGTCGACGGATGTCTCGAACATGTTGCGAGCGAGTTGCTGCGTGATCGTGCTTCCTCCGCCCGTCCCGCTTTGGCCGGTCAGAACGCCTACGACCGCGCGCGTGAACCCGCGCAGATCGATGCCGCTGTGACTGTAGAAGCGCTTGTCCTCCACGGCCACGAACGCTTGTGACACGTACTCGGGGAGTGCGTTGATGGACACGGGCGTCCGGCTTTCGATCCCGAGCTCAGCGAGCAGGCGTCCATCGTGACTGTAGACCTTGCTGGCCTGTTGGGGTTCGAACGTTCGGATTTCCGCGATGGACGGACAGTCTGCGCAGACGTTCTGCCAGGTACCCCAGGCCGCCCCGGCGCCGAGCCCCAGGAAAAGAACCGTACTGAGGACCAATACGCGGGTATCCACCAGGATCTTGATCACGGACATCGATCCTCCGGTTGTTTCGCGGGCGCCCCCGATTTCATGCTACCGAGAGAGCCCACTCGCCCGACGCTGTGACACCGTCCACGTACCGATCAGAGGCCCCCCTGGGTCCATCCACGCGAACCGCGGTCATTCGAACGCTCCACCGTTGGTGTCGTCACGTCGTACCCATTCCGTCTCAATACCAAGCTAACGCACTTTTCGTGCCAGCCCCACGTCGGTTGTTGACCCTTGACCCTGGTAGCGCGGTTCGTCAACGTCATTTCCTCGGGACGCTCCGAACGCTCCCCTTCGGCCGGCCCTCGGTGCCCTCCACCAACGGAATCTGAACTTGAAGCATATTCCTCGACGTGTCGAAAAACCGTGGGGCTACGAACTCATCTGGGCCGAGACGAACGAATACGTGGGCAAACTCCTGCGCATTCAGGCGGGTGAGGCCCTTTCACTGCAGTATCACGAGCAGAAGGACGAAACGATTCACCTCCTCTCGGGCGAGATGCGCTTTTCCGCGGGAAGTTCGGTGAGCGACCTCGAAGACATCAACTTGCGGGCCGGTGAGAGCTTTCACGTTTCAACGGGCACCGTGCACCGTATGATCGCGATCACGGACTGTGACGTTCTCGAGGCGTCGACCCCCCATCTGGACGACGTCGTTCGGTTGGAGGATCGGTATGGAAGAACGCCAGCCGATGGGTGACGTCCCGGCAGGTGCGGTCCGGGGTCCGGTTCGCTGCATGACGGCGTCGCTTGCTCTGCCGCTTCTCCTCAGCAATTTGGCGTGCGGNGGTTCNGNAGNCAGCGCGCTNGTGACGTCNTCCGATCCNAGGCTCGNNNANATNGCGGTNCGGATTCTACCCGACCTCGCGTCCCGCTCGGGAATGGAACTACGAGATCCGGTCCGTGTCGAACGCCGCTCCCGGGCGGAGCTCGAACGGTACCTGGAGTTCAAGATCGAAGAGGAGTTTCCGGAGGGGCGCGCAGAGTTGGTCTCCGAGGCTTACGGGCTGCTGGGCCTCGTTCCCAGTGACATGGACTTGAAGAGCACGCTCAAGACCCTCTATCTGGAACAGGTCGCCGGCTTCTACGATCCCGACTCCACGACGCTGTTNGTACTGGACGACCAGCCAGACGAGGCCATCGAGTCTCTCCTGGTCCACGAATTGGTTCATGCCATCCAGGACCAGAATACGGATCTGAATGCGATCACCGCTCTCGGCCTGAACAACGACCGTCGTGTGGCCGCGCAGGCGGCGATCGAGGGGCATGCGACGCTGGTGATGTTCGAATTTCTGATGTTGCAGGGGCAGGGGGCGTCGGACGTTGCGGACGTNCCGGACTTCTCCGCACGCTTGGGCCCGGCTTTGGCCGCCGCCAGGATGGAGTCTCCGGCTCTTGCTGGGGTGCCCCTCNTCTTGCAGGAGTCCNTGTTGTTCCCATACCAAGGNGGAGTCNCGTTTGTGGAGGCTCTTTGGAGAGAGCGAGGGGGCCGGCCGCCACCATTCGGTTCCNACCTCCCGGGCTCGACNGAGCAGATCCTCCACCCCGAGGATTTCGCGCGNGGGCAGCAGGATGTCCCTCGAAGGATCGAGGTGTCGGTGGGCGAGGGGTGGACCCGTCTATACGAGGACACTTTGGGAGAGCTGGAGCTCGGCATTCTGTTGGAGACGGTAGGCGCCTCTCGGACGTCGGCCTTCGGTTGGGGAGGCGATCGTTGGGTCCTCCTNGATGACGGAGACGGNCATCGCTCGCTCGCCTGGTTTGGCGTTTGGGACACATCGGCTCAGCGCGAGAAATTTGTCCGTGCGCTGGAGCCGCGCTTGTCGGCTTTCCCTCATCAGGNATCGCTGACGGCGTTGGAGATGGATGGTCTTCCCGGNACACGGCTGCTGGTCGGGGACGTGCCCGATGTAACCGCGTCCGTCGAGGATTGGACGCAGAATGACCGATAAAGCAGCCCCGATCGCTGTCACGACANGCGGAGCCACGGNGCCCTATCAGGTGCTTGTGGGCCGTGGGCTGCTGGGCTCGTTGGCTGTNCTTCTGAAGGAACACGCGCCGGCCCATCGTTACGCTCTGGTCTCCGACTCCAACGTGGCCTTGTTGTACGGGGAGTCGACGATCCTTCAGCTGAAGGACGCCGGCTTGAATGCCGAACTCTTCACGTTCCAGGCCGGTGAACAGAATAAGAACCGCGCCGTNTGGTCCGATCTGACCGATCGCCTCNTCCATGCCGGATTTGGCCGGGACTCATGCCTGATCGCGATGGGCGGAGGTGTAACGGGTGACCTCGGCGGCTTCGTTGCGGCGACGTACATGAGAGGCATCCCGGTCGTGCAGGTACCCACCAGCCTGGTGGCCATGATCGATGCGTCTATCGGTGGGAAGACCGGAGTCGACGTCGAAGTCGGAAAGAATCTGGTGGGAGCGTTCCACGCTCCGAATCTCGTCGTCGCGGATCCGAACGTGGTGGCGACTCTCCCGAGGGGCGAGCGGGCCCAGGGGATGATCGAGGCCGTCAAGCACGGAGCGATCTTGGATGACGCCTACTTCGATGAACTCGACCGAGAGATGCCGGCGCTTCTGGACGGAGACGCCGCCTCGCTNGAGNGGGCGGTAGCGCGGTCGGTNGAGCTGAAATCCGCGGTGGTATCGGAGGACGAACGGGAGGCAGGCCGGCGGGAGATCCTNAATTTCGGCCATACGCTTGGCCACGCGATCGAAGCGGCCTGTTCCTTTCTTNTGCCCCACGGGACCGCAGTCGCGTGCGGAATGATCCTGGAGGCTCGCCTTGGAGTTTCGTTGGGGGTGACCGACCCGGCCGTCGTCGAGCGCCTTGCAGAAGTCCTGGGGCGCGTTGGACTTCCAACCGATGTTCCGGATGGGGCCACGCCAGAGGACATCATGACGTATCTTTCCTCGGACAAGAAGGTCCGTTCCGGACTTATCCGGTTCGTATTTCTCTCCAAGATTGGAGCCGTCCACGTTGCCGATGGGTCGTGGAGTCAGCCTGTCGATGAGGACGCCGTGTTCGGCCTCGTCAAGCCTGAAGCAACAGCCTAGAGCGTGAACGCCTCGGATTCGGTCCCGGTACCTCCAAGTTCGAAGGGGGGCGAGCCTAGACGATCCGCCGGTGGAGAGTGTGGGGGAGATCGTGGTCCGGGGTCCGGGGGTCATGCGGGGGTATTACCGAGAGCCACGCAAGACATCCGATTCGCTCGACCTGGACGGGCACTTTCGTACCGGCGATCTGGGGATGGAGGACGAAGAAGGCTACATCCATTTGGTTGGCCGCAAGAAAGAGGTTATCATTCCGAGTGGTTCAAACGTATACCCTCGGGAGGTTGAGGATCGACTTCAATCGCACCCGGCGATACGTGAGACCATGGTGGCAGGAGTCCCGGACGAGCTTCTGGGAGAGGCCATCTGCGCGTGCGTCCTCCTTGAGGAGGGGGCCATCGTGACCGGCCAAGAGATACAAGATTGGTGCTCGGTTACACTCGCCGATTACAAGGTACCCGACGTCGTTCGGTTCATGGACGAATTCCCGCTGACGGGGACCGGAAAGGTCCAGCGGGGCGAGTTGTCGCGCCTCATTCGAGTGGCGCACGCAGAATCAAAGACATGAAGGATCGCCGGGCACTCGAATCAGTGACCCCCCCGACTCCTTCCAGGCCCGAGACGCCGCGACGTGGCGCCAAAGACTGGAACGAGTGGGGAGGTCTCGCGAGTGGGGCCGGCAACAACTATCGCGAGAAGGGAAAAAATGAATCAGTATACCCAGGCCCCCCATGTAGAGGGGGCCAGTAGAGTACCGGCCGATGCTCCGAACGCGGCCCTCCTCATCGACTTCGACAACGTCACGATGGGGATGCGTAGTGACCTCTCCAAAGAACTGAAGAGCCTACTACAATCCGACGTCATCCGCGGAAAGGTGACCGTCCAGCGGGCTTATGCCGACTGGCGGCGTTATCCGCAGTATATCGTCCCGCTCTCCGAGGCGTCCGTCGATTTGATCTTCGCTCCCGCCTACGGGAGTTCGAAGAAGAACGCGACCGACATCCGGATGGCGATCGACGGGGTGGAGTTGGTCTTCATCCGACCTGAAATCGGTACGTATATTCTGCTCACCGGTGACTCGGACTTTTCGAGCTTGGTCCTCAAGCTCAAGGAGTACGGAAAGTATGTGATCGGTGTAGGGATCCAGGAGTCCAGCTCGGACATCCTGGTTCAAAACTGTGACGAGTACTATTCGTACACGAGTCTCACCGGGCTTCGAAAGACGACCGAGATCTCCGGTAAGACTAACGACCCGTGGGATCTCGTGGAGAGGGCGGTGAGCCGCATGACCACGCGGGGCGACGTCATGCGGTCTGACCGCCTCAAACAGGTGATGTTGGAGCTCGACGCTAGGTTCAGTGAAGGGAATTTCGGCTTCAGCAAGTTTTCGAAATTCGTCGGCGAAGCCGCGCACCGAGGTCTTGTCCGGCTCCACAAGCTCGAAAATGGGCAGTACGAGGTTCGCCCTGGCTCCGAGCGGAAAGGGGCCGACGATTCGGCTTCCATCAAAGAACCAAAGGAGCGGAGCCGGCCGGCCGCGCGAAGAGGGAGGCTGGCGCGGACGCCGAGAGGCCGGAAGGCGCGTGGTGACGACGGTGCCGCGAGTAGGGATGCAGGACTGGAGGAGGCCAAAGCAGCGCCTGAAGCTTCGAGTCCGGCTGGAGAACCCGAGGGGGGACCGGCGGGCGAGCCGCTCCGTTCGGCGTACGATCTCATGGCGCGGTGCCTGCAGAATCTCCAGGGGATTGGAAAGAGTTCGGCTCGTGACTCGGACGTCAAACGAAAAATGTTGGCCGCCGACGCGAGCTTCGATGAAGGCGAACTCGGCTTCGGTAAGTTCAGCCGGTTCCTCCTCCAAGCGGAGGAGCATGGTGTGATCTCCCTCGAACAGACTGAGAGGGGCAACTATCGTGTCTCCCTGGCGGGCTCCGTGGGCGGGGGTTCGCAGTCCGTTGCCGCGGATCGGGCAAGTGAATCCGGGGAGCGGCCATCAACGCCAGAGACGCCAGCCAGAGAGAGTGCATCGAGGGGTGGAGGGACTACCTCTGGCGGGCGATTGGGGCCTCGAGGAGGTTCCGGGGGTCGAAGAGAAGTCGACGACGGACCGGTGCTTCTTGAGGGGCAGATCGTGGGCGACACAGGTGAAACGCCGGATCGTTCTTCGGCCGGAAACGATATCGATATCGGTGGGCTAGGCTTACCAACGAACGAGCGGGCGATCGTCAGCTATCTGACCAACTCTTACGGCGGTGTAGGTAAGAAGACCGCTGAATCACTGGTGGAGGCCTTCGGAGCGGACATTTTTGTCGTGTTCGAGACGGAGCCCGGGCGGATAGCTGAGATCGTTCCTCGCCGGGCCCCTCAGGTGTTGGCCGGGTGGCGGGCCGATTTTGCCCGACGGTCCGGAAAGTCAGGGAATGAGCAAGCCGCCGCGCCCGAGCTTGATGGAGCGTCGGAGCCCGATAGGGCGTCAGAGCCTGAAAGAGGGCCAGCAGAAGCCCCAGGGACGGGATCATTGGACGTGATTTCCGGATTGGGTGTGGAGAGTGTGGAGCCCAGATCCGGCGGGGCTCGGCGCAGGACACGACGGAGTCCGAGGCGTCCGTCTTCTTCCGGTTCAGACGAATAGAAGGCTGGCGAAGCGGCACGCCCGGGCCGGGCACGTTCGACCGCTCTTTCTTCGATCGACCCGCGGAGAGTGTAGCCCTCGATTTACTGGGGGCACGACTCGTGTCGACCGTGGACGGGCGACGAGCGATGGGTGCCGTCGTTGAAGTCGAGGCATACACGGGTCCGGGTGATCCTGCTTCCCACGCGGCGGCCCGCATCGGTCGGACACGACGCAACGCGTCAATGTTCGGGCCCGCGGGAACCGCCTACGTATACCTCAGCTATGGCCTCCATTGGTGCCTGAACGTGGTTACAGGACCGATAGGTGACCCCTGTGCAGTGCTCCTGCGGGCCGTCGATCCGATCTCGGGCCTGGACATCATGGCCGCCCGAAGGGGCCGCGAGCAGGATCTGGCGTCGGGCCCGGGGCGCGTGGGACAGGCGTTCGGAGTCACCGATGCCTTGGATATGCACGACTTCTCGTCGGCTCCACTGAGGCTCCTTCCCGGCTGGTCGATCCCACCCGGGTCGGTTGACGTGTCTCCCCGCGTCGGGGTCAGCACGGCGCAGGACTGGCCGCTCCGCTTTTTCGTTCGAGGTAACACATCGGTGTCCCGGAGCCGCCGGTCGATTGCGGCTCGAGCGGTCCCTTTGCGTCGTGCAGGTGTCGTTGCCTAGAAGGCTGTTGAGGGAGTCCTCCAACCGATCGGAGTGAGTGAGTTTTGGATATCATCGTCTGCCTGAAGCGGGTTCCGGATACTGAGACGCGCGTTCGCTTCTCTGATGGGTCCACGGTGATTGAACCGGAAGGGGTCAAGTACATCGTGAGTCCTTACGACGAGTTCGCGCTCGAGGCCGCTTTCCGCACCACCGAGATGACAGAAGAGGGCCAGGTCACCGTAATGACACTCGGCAATGAGGATTCCCAGGAGACGCTGCGAGCGGCCCTTGCGGCCGGGGCCGATGCGGCTGTGCTGCTGCGGGCGCAGGGGGCCGTGACCATGGACGGACTCGCCACGGCCAAGGCTTTGGCGGCGGAGCTGGAAACCCGAGAGGAGCAGCTCGTGCTCTTCGGCGTGAAAGCCGGAGACGACGATCAGCAGCAGGTCGGTCCGATGGTGGCGACGCTGCTCGGTCGCCCATGCGCATCGAACGTTACGAGCTTCGAGGTGGGAGAGGGCGTGCTACGGTGTCATCGAGACGTGGAGGGGGGCACAGAGGTAGTCGAGCTGGACCTTCCGGCGGTAGTGACGCTCACAAAAGGAGCCTTCGAGCTACGCTTCGCCTCGCTCAAGGGGATTATGGCGGCAAAGCGAAAACCACTGGATGTGAAGGACGTTGATCTGCCGGAAAGCCGGCTCTCAGTCGAGCGGCTCGATTATCCGCCGGAGCGCGCCGAAGGGTGGATCCTCGGTGAAGGGGCTGACGCAGTGCCCGAGTTGGTTCAGCTCCTTCGTGACGAAGCGAACGTCCTCTGACACCACACATAGGAGAGGATGACATGGGCGACGTGCTCGCCATCGCAGAGCAGAGAGATGGGAAGATCCGTCCGGTAGCCAACGAGGTGGTCACGGTGGCCGCCACGGTGGCTGAGGGGCTCGGAGGCTCGGCCCATGCGATGGTCCTGGGTGGTACCGCGGTTGGAGAGGGTGCCGGCGACCTGGGGAACTTCGGGGCAGAGGTCGTACGCGTTGCTGAGGACCCCGCTCTGGAAAGCTGTGTGCCCGAGACCCATGCGGCGATCATCGCCGACGCAGTCGGTTCACATGGCTACGCGGCAGTCCTCTTTTCGGCGACGGCTCTTGGAAAGGACCTAGCGCCGCGCGTGGCGGCTCTGGTCGACGCGCCTCTCGCTTCCGACGTCACACGTCTGGAGATAGAGGGTGGCAGGCTCGTAACCATGCGGCCCATCTACGGCGGGAAACTGATTGCCCGGGTAGCGTTCGAAGCATCCCCAGCGGTCCTATCTTTGAGGCCGAACGCCTTCGGCACGAACGAATCTCGAGCGGAGGGCCGGATCGAACCGTTCACTGCTGCCATTCCCGACGCGGTTCGGACACGGATCGTGGAATTCCAGGCAGCTGAAACCGGGTCGGTCGACGTTGCAGAGGCGAGCGTTATCGTGTCCGGTGGACGGGGCATGAAGGGTCCGGAGCATTGGCACCTCTTAGAGGCATTGCGAGACGCCCTGGGTGCGGGTACAGCGTTGGGCGCTTCGAGGGCCGTCGTGGATGCGGGATGGCGGCCGCATGGCGAACAGGTGGGGCAGACTGGCAAGACTGTCGCGCCGAAACTCTACTTCGCCGTGGGTATATCGGGTGCCGTCCAACACCTCGCTGGAATGAGAACGTCTCAAACGATCGTGGCCATCAACAAGGATCCGGACGCACCGATCTTTGCGCTGGCGGACTACGGTATCGTGGGTGACGCTTCCGAAGTCCTTCCGAGGCTGACCACAGCAATCACGGCGCTACGTTCTGAGGGGTAGCGGGCCACAGGCCTCAGGATCGGGGCGGACCTCCAAGCATGGCCACCGGGTCGACCTGGTGGCCGCGACCCCGGATCTCGAGGTGCAGATGCGGTCCCGTTGCGTTCCCCGAAGCTCCGCTGAGACCCAATGACTCACCTTTTCCGACGCTCTGGCCCGTGACAACGAGGATTTGAGAAAGGTGCGCGTAGATGGTGAGAATGGCGTCGTCGTGATCGACCCAGACAACGAGTCCGAAGTCGGTCATCTCACCTGCGAAGCGTATCTCTCCACCGGACATGGCGTACACGGGTGTGCCGGTGGGCACGACGATGTCGACGCCTCTATGGATGTTCGGGCCATTGGACCCCCATCGGAGTCCGAACGGTGCGATGAGCGGTCCCTCGACAGGCCATTGGGGGAGTCCGCATCCAACCATTGAGATTACTACCGTCGTGGCCAGCATTCGCCTGGAGGACCGGATCTTGGAGGACCGGATCATCCAGGAATCCGCTGGCTCCCGTCCACCGGTGTGTGGGACCAGCTGCGAGGATCGTCGAGGAGCATCACCTCGACCGGNGCTCCCCGGGGAATCACCNCCACACCTTCCGGGATGACTGCCAGCCCGTCGGCCGCTCCNAGNCTGCCCACGAGCCCGGAGCCTTGCGGACCTGTGAGTGAGGCTTCGANNTCTGCGCCTGAACGGGCCAGGCACACACGCAGGAATCCTGTGACATCCCTGGCCGTTGTGAGATCTCCGGCCGCCAGTGCCGTGACGATCTGCCGGTGGAGCTTGATGTGGCCTGCTAGCGCCAGCAGGAAAGGTCGGACGAAGAGCTCGAAGGTCACGAACGCGGAGGCCGGGTTACCCGGAAGTCCGAAGACCGTTTGGCTACCGCCGCCCTCCAAAGGCAAGCGCCCGAAGCTCATCGGGCTTCCGGGCCGGATCTTGACGCGCCAGAAATCCAACTCGAAGCCAAGGTCTTCGAGGACAGTCTTGAAGAGGTCTCCCTCTCCCATGGAGGCCCCACCAAGGGTCACGAGCACATCGGCGTCTGCGGCTCTGGCGAGATGGTGCCGTATGTCGGCCCGGTCGTCTCTCGCGATGCCCAGGCGCATGGGGATTCCGCCGGCCGCGCGGACACCCGCGGATACAAGGTGACTGTTGCTTTCGGGGATCCCGTGGGGGTCGAGAGCCTGGCTCTCGATGTCGACGAGTTCATCACCGCTCGCCAGGATGGCGACTTTGGGTCGGTGGTGGACCGAGACCGAGGATACGCGTGATGCCGCGAGTACGGCGGCTTGCCCGGGACCGATTCCGGTACCGGACTCCAGAGCGACAGCGCCCTCGGGCCAATCCTGACCTGCTGGTCGAACATGGCGCCCTCGATCCCGTTCAGAGTAGATCCGGAGATTTCCGGACTCGGTCTCCTCACGATCGGTATCCTCGACACGGATTACGGTGTCGGCGCCCCCCGGGACCTCCGCCCCTGTCATGATTCTCACGGCGTCGCCCGGGCCGACGGTGCCCTCGAAGCGTGATCCCGCTTGGATCACTCCCGTGACCACTAGGACCACCGGTTGGTCCTTCGTCGCTCCGACCACGTCGTCGCCTCGGACCGCATATCCGTCCATGGCGCTGTTGTCCCACGGAGGAAGTGGTCCGGGCGCCAGGACGTCGAGGGCCAGCGCGCGACCGAGCGCCTCCTCGAGCGGTACGGTCTCCGGAGGGAGGGCCGAGACGTGGTTGAGGATACGTGCGAGGGCCCGGTCGAATGGGAGCCAATCCCCGGTTCTAGACTCGAAGTCCGGCATTTGTCTCAAAAGCGCCAACTCGCCCCGAGCATGATGGATTGGGCAGTCACCCACTCGCTCTCGGAAAATAGACGGAGGGGGTCGTTTTCCAACGCGAACCATCCTACTGGCGTCTTGATCTGCCAGAGGTTCAGCATGCCCTCGACACGCAGAGAGAGCTTTCTCGAAACGTGGAACGTGGTGCCTCCCGAAGTTGTTCCGGTGAAGCGCACACCAAAAAAGTACCGGTCCTCGGAGCGCATGAATGCGACCTCCTCCGCACCGTTGTCCACCAAGTAGGGGAAGGCGAACCCCCCGCCGAACGTTAGGAAGGGCTGGAAGCCGTGCCACATCCGCCGGCCCGTCAGGTTGAGGCGAAGCCGTGCGTCGAACAGGAGAAGGTCGATGTTGCCCCGATCGATGGTGCGGTCATCAATGGGCCTCCGCACATCTTGGATCAACCGCGTCGATTTGAACAATGTTCCGGAGATGTCGATACTTATCGCGCCACCGAGACCGACCGAATAGCGTGCACCGAACGTGTCGGAGTCTCGTGGTCCCAGCTCGAGTTTGCCGGCATCGATGTTGCTCTTTCCCACAAAGAAAGCCAATTCCTGGTGGTTTTCGATGTACGTGTATGGTGACGGGATGGTCTGGGCGGATGCTGGGGAACGGACCATCCCGATGGAAAACAAAATCGATAGGGCGAGTAATTTAGCGTGGGGCATGGAAGCGAGTTCAAAATCCGGTTGTTGGGAATTGACGACCGGCACTTGCCCGAACACATTCGTCAGGGAAAGTCGCCGCGTATTGAGGCCGGCAAGTTCGTCCTTTCAACACCGTCTGTCGAGGATCGTTTCAGTAAGATGATTGTCCGCTCCCGGCGAATTCGGGTTCTTTGGCTCCTGTGCGTTCTCTGCTCCCTATTCGCGTTCGGCGAGTTCGTGGAGGGCCAGTCGGGAACGTTGACGAAAGAGGAAAACTTCCGGGCTCAGCAGAACGGGACGCTACTCGGTCAGCTCCGCGCCGGCATGAGCCTGGAAGTGCTCGAGGCGACGGATGACTGGCTGCAATTCGATTTCGACGGATGGATCTGGACCCGATCCCTTCAAGCGGTCAATCGAGGAGCGTTCGACCTGGTGGTGTCCGTTGAGGGTGGCGAGAACATCCGAGGCGGCCCTGGGGGAGAGATCCTCGGCCACGTGGAGCAAGGAACGCTTCTCGAGACCGTGGAGCGGGTTGCCGGTTGGGCTCGCGTGCATAGACGGGCCTGGATATGGCGAAGCTCAGTGGCTTTGTTCGGGACGGATCCATCTGGCGATTCCGCGGGGCGATCCGGCCTCACAACGCCGTCCAGTTCGGTCGGTGTCGGGGAGTGGGCTCAAGGCTTCTCGGCCAACGCACCAGTTCTCAGCACCCCCGATGGAGACACGCTGGCTACCTTGGCGTCGAGCACGAACCTCCAGGTCCTCGCCAGGGAAGGGAACTGGACCCGGGTTCGTTTGGAGGGATGGATTTGGCTGCCAGAGGGTGCGGATGAGGGCGCCGGTGTGTCCGATGCGACTCTCGCGAGCGTGGTGGCGGCACCGGACGACTACCGGGGCGAGGTCGTTCAGTGGGATCTTCAGTTCATTTCGCTGGAGAGAGCTGAAGAGATCCGAACGGACTTCTACGAAACGGAGCCGTTTCTGCTGACCAGGATGGGAGACGGAGACCAGTCGTTCGTTTATGTGGCCATACCGCCAGAGCGGCTCGGAGAGGCTCAGCGGCTCGACCCTCTCGAGCGCATTCGGGTCCTCGGGCGTGTACGGACCGGGTCGGCCCGCCTGACGGGCAGTCCGATTCTCGAATTGCTTTCCTTCGAACGAATCCCCTAGGAGGGTGGTCGTCTTTTCGGCCCGATGGAGGCTCTCGCGCCGAGTGGAGGGGTGAATCTTCTCCGGAACGAACGCGTAGTATGGAGTGTCTACTTCGGGAGGACCCATTTCGTTGAGGCCAAATGCGCTGTTCCACGTGCGGTGAAGATCTGAGGGAGCACGAAACCGCCTGTCCCACTTGTGGGGCGGCGGTTTTAGTAAGGCCCCCGGTGAGGGCCGTGGGCCTCGAGGTGCGCAGTTGCCCACGATGCGGCCACGTAGGGACCGGCGTAAAGCATTTTCAGCGAATTGGTAACGTAGGGGTACTCTTCGGGTTTGCCGTGGCCAGTTGGTTCATGGCCGGGTTGGTTGGCCTTGCGTATTACCTCCTTCGACGGAGGCGCATGATCTGTGCGCAGTGTGGCTTGGGCTGGCAGCACGCCCGGATCCCCGGTCCGGGCGCCACCGATCGTCCGGCACTTGCGGATCCGGTGCACACGCATTCGGTCGGCGGCGGCAGCATTGCTGGGGAAAGTCTCCCGGGGGGAGGACTGGGGCGCCGTGTATTGGGGGGCGCAATGGTGCTTCTTGCGGCCCTCATGGTATCGATCGGATTCCTTGAGCCGCAGCTTGGGTTGGTCGTGTTTGGGAGTGTGGTAGGGGCCGCGGGCACTTCGACGGCCTGGTGGGGGCTCCAGGCCCGTGAGACCAGAAGGCGCGCGATCATGGACCGGCTTCAGCGGCGCGTGCTTCTTCACGCCACCGAACAGGGTGGAAGGTTGACGGTGACGGAGGTCGCCGCCTCGTTGGACGTGTCGCTTGCGGCAGCTGAAGGGGTGTTGGACTCCATGGACGACGGTCTGCGCGTCCGTTCGGAGGTTACGGACGAGGGCATCATCGTGTACGAATTTCCCGAGCTCCGTCACCGCCCCAGCCTGGAGTCGGGGTCAGCCGGATAGATCCTTCCCCCCGGCCAGACGAGCGATCCACACCCCTCCGATGATGATGATTGCGCCCACGATCTGTGTGAGACCGGGATCCTCACCGAGCCAGACGGCCGCGGTAATGAGCGCCACGACCGGTACCAGGTTCGAGAACGCGGCGGTCCGTGGTCCACCGATACGCTCCAGGCCATGGTTCCAGATAAGGTACGCGACGGCGATCGCCAGGACTCCCGAGTATACGACGCCGAACCAGCCAACCCGAGAAATAGCCCCCAAATCCGTAGACCAGAGAGAGGCGCCTCCAAGTGCGAACAGGACGATGGTACCCACCCAGAGTGTCCACGAGGTCACGGCCAGGGCTCCGTACCGCCGAGTGAGATCCTGCGTGCCGACTGTGTAGGCGGCCCACGCGATGGCGGACAAAACGAGCAGAAGATCACCGATCAACTGGCCTTCGCCCACTCCCAAGCCGCTTTCCCCGCCGACAACAACGAGCACCATCCCCCCCAGGGTGGCCAGTACGCCGCCCCAGACGGGCAACCCGTGGTGCTCTTGCCCAGAAACGGACGCGAGGATCAGGGTCCACACCGGCGTCGTGGCGATGACCAATCCTGCGTTACCGGCAAGGGTCCGGTCGACCCCGTAAATGAATAGCAGTTGGAAGACGACGTTCGCGAGCAAACCCATGAGAACGACGCGGCCCCAGTGTCGCCGTTCGGGCAACGGTATCGGGCCACTGAGACGCAGAAAGACGAAGAGCGTCATCGACGCCAGCACGAATCGTATGGCGTTGAATGCCAGCGGATCGAACTCTCTCAGACCGACCTTGATCACGGAGAAATTGACACCCCAGATCACGCTCAACACGATGAGCGCCAGGTCGGTTCGCAGGTGTGGCGGCCTCGAGGCGGCCACTCGAGCCTCGACCTTCACCAAGTGCTCCTTCCAGCTCGGAGATGGCCAAGCGGCTGTAGATGATTTGTTGTATTTCCGATGAGGCAAACCTAGCTTTAGCCGACTCCGCGTGACACCGTTCAGCCGATTTAACCCGAGTTGATGTTTCCCATAAAGAACTGCACATGAGGGATTTCCTGGATTCGGATGGTGATGCCTGGGTGGCTACGGTGCGCTCGCGGGAGGGTCTCGATTTTAAGGGACGGCACCATCTCTATTTCTACCCGGAAGGCGCAGCAGACCAGGGCGTGGAGCTTCTCGACGTGAAATGGAACAGTCACCAAGCCGCCGAGAGCACGCTGGCCACGATGTCCGGCGTGGAGCTTCGAAAGAGACTTCGGTCCGCACGTGGGAGGGTGGACGGCTGACGAGGCGCTCTTAAGAGATGGGAGCCCCATTTCGGGAAAAATCAGCTAAACGAGCACCGATCCGGTCTTCGACGCGCTTCGCCGGACCAGTGGATCGGAGCTCATTCGAGAGAATGCTGAAGAGTAGAGTCTCACCATCCCGGGTCGTGACGATTCCCGTGAGAGCGGAGACACCGTCGATGGTCCCGGTCTTGGCTCGAAGATTACGGGCAGCACGAGTCCCGTACATTCTGCGGAGGTCTCGGCGCCCGGCTTCAGGTAGAGTAGAGACGAACGAGTCCCAATTGTCGGATATGGCCACGTGCTGTAAGAGTCCAACCAGAGCCCCGGCACTTGTCCGGTTGCTTTCTGACAAGCCCGAACCGTCAACCGCCATGATCTGATCCTCCTCGATCCCGGCTTCGCTCGTGGCGAACACCTGAACCGCGCGGGCGCCACCCTCGAAGGATCCCTCTCCCGTCACGATCTTGCCCATGGTCTTGATGATCGACTCGGCGAACAAGTTGTGGCTTTCATGGTTTAGGACCGTCAGATACTGGAGTAGCTCCGGCGAGGTGTGGTGGGCGAGGAGGCTGGGTTCATCACCGTCGATGAGGTGGGGGGCCCAGGACTCGCGCCCCGTGATCTTGGATTCGGCCGCGTCATGGACGGCTCTTTCGGGGGCCCTGACTGCGATGCCGTTGGAGATCAGCACCTCTCTGAGAGCCCGGGCCGCAAAAACCGCCGGATCCGGCACGGTAAGGCGGCGCCAAATATCGGACCCTCCCTGCCGAATTTCCCCATCGACGCGAATTCTCGCCGTGGGTTCTACACGGTCCAACCAGAGGTTGGGACGGGGACGGCCCGATACCGTCTCGGCCTGATTACTCACATCGAGCGGAAATCCGAACGGGATCGTCTCAATCCGGGGCGGGAAGCCAAGGCGAGCCGACGGAAGAATCTGGAGCGTGACGATGTTTTCGTTGAAGGAGAGCGCGGACACGGACGCGGCGAACCACTCGTTCAAGTCTCGCGGATCCCACTCCGGTCCCAACTCAGGCCCCGAGAAATACGTCGCGTCTCCGACGACGGCGCCCTCGATCCGGGTGATGCCGGCGTCGGCTATCTGCTTGGAAAACGATTCGAACACCTCCGTGCCATCACGGTAGAAGCGATCGGAAATGCCCGGATCCCCCGTGCCGTAGAGGATCAGGTCCCCTCGCAGGACCCCGTTCTCGATGGGCCCGTCTGCGAAGACAAACGTCTGGTACCTGAACTCCGGCCCAAGAAAGTGGAGGGCCGCCGCGGTCGTGGCGATCTTCATATTCGACGCCGGAGCCAGAAAGCGATTCTCATCTCGTGCGAACAACGTGTCCTTTTCGTCGAGGGAGACGACGAGGACGCTCCACTCGGCGTTACGCAGCGCAGGTGTATCCAAGAGGGCCGAGAGATCCTCGCGTAGCCTGAGCACGTCTCGACTCGGTGGCGGCGTTGGCACGGGGCGAACGGTTGTTTCAGCGACCACGACAGGCAGTGGGGGCACGGGCTCGTCGTTCCGGGCTCCCGTCGTCCAGAGCGACAGGACGAGCACAGTGATCAAGCTCGGGAAAACCGCCTTGGCACCGGCCAACTGGAGGAGGGCTTGGGAATTCGGGATCTTGGGTAAGGGGACCTTGGTGAAACGGATCTTCGGGAAGCGGCTCATGACACACCGCCACACTGAGGCCAAAGCCATTCCTGATCCGAGCACGTGATGATCACACGCGGATCGAAGACTGCACGTGGGGGTTGAAGTGGCGCGCCCAGGGTGATGCCGTCAGTTTGCGGAGGCGCCGGCCCCGTTACCCGTCGCCGGCGCACAGTCCGAGCAGTACCCCGTCAACTCGAGCTCGTATCCTACCAAGTGGAATCCGCCGGCCTGCGATCGGAGCGCGGCGACTTCCAAGTCACCGAGTTCACCGGGAACGTCCGAGACCCCACCGCACGTCAGGCACCGAGCGTGATGGTGGGGCTCCGTCCGCCCACAAAACCGGGCCGAGCCGTCGTCGAGGTTGAGTTTTTTCGCCAGTCCACAACTGACCAACGTTTCGAGGCTCTTGTAGATAGTCGCGAGCGATATTCCGGGCACTTCGGTACGTACACCCAGGAACACGTCCTCTGCGGTGGGGTGGACCCTGCTGTGGGCGACGAGCCGGAAGACGGCGGCGCGTTGATCGGTATAGCGGTGGCCGTTCTCCTGAAGCGTCCGGCGCAACACCAAATCATTGAGCTTCGCATCTGATGATTTCATAATCTTACAATATACCCCCCGACCCCGGTCCTTGCCATGATCGATGACGCCCAGCCACTGCTGACTTTGGAACCGTTCATCGAGGCGGTTCAGGACGGCGTCACACGTGCCGGTTGGGTGCTCTCCGGCCTCCAAAAGACGACCAGCCACCAGTTCGAGGGCCGGTGGCAGGGGGAGAGCTCACGGAGCGCCTACCTCTTTTTTCATCACGATGAGAGTCCGGATTTCGTGAGCATCGATGTGTTCCTGGACGAGACCACGAAGGGCCTCAAGGGGAACCTCGCCTTGGTTGTGGCCGGCCCGGACATGGGGCTCCTGGAGCCTATGCCCGACCTTCTCGCGGCCCTCGCCAAGGTCACCGCCGACTGTCTCCCCGATCGATATCGCACTCCGTTTGTGGTGCGTCTGCGGATGGATGGTCCGGAGGACGATCCATCCGCCGCACAGACGGAGGTCCGCATCAAGCTCACCATCCCGTCGGAAGCCTTGGAGGCTGGGGCGAGCGCAGTGTCTGCGTTGGCGTCGGCGACAACTACGGCCTTCGAGCAATCCTTGGCGCACGAGGGCCTCAGATCTTTGCTGACAGAGACGGGCTAGAAGGCTGTCCAGGGTTGCCGTCCGCTCCACCACCACCCTACTCTGGCGGGAGCGCGCCGGCTGTCTAGATAAGTTCTGAGGTGGGTTCTGCGCTCGGACAGTTCACTTGAAGGCTGCGGGAATTCAACACACGCATGGAGAACATCACATGGCGGAGGAGATCGAAAACGGGGGACTCGAATGAGTGAAAAGGGTCAAGGTCTGGATGTTCTCCTCACTGAGACTCGTCGCTTTCCACCCCCCGAACACTTCACGGAAGGGGCTATCGTACGGGACCGCGGCCCCTACGAGAGTGCCTCAGCGGACCGCCTGGCCTTTTGGGAATCGTGGGCGGAGAAACTGGACTGGTTCGAACGCTGGCATACGGTGCTCGAATGGAACCCCCCTCACGCCAAGTGGTTCGTCGGGGGAAAGCTCAACGTCTCCCACAATTGTCTGGATCGGCACCTGGACGGCCCTCGCCGGAACAAGACGGCGTTGATCTGGGAGGGAGAGCCCGGTGATGTCCGAGAGTACACGTACGAGAGCCTCCATCGCGAGGTGTGCCAGTTCGCCAATGCGCTGAAGGACTTGGGCGTAGGGAAGGGGGATCGCGTGGCCATCTACCTGCCCATGATTCCGGAAGCCGCGATCACGATGCTCGCTTGCACGCGCGTCGGCGCTCCCCATTCGGTGGTTTTCGGTGGATTCAGTCCGGAATCGCTCGCTGATCGTATCAACGATGTTGGTGCGAAGGTGTTGATCACAGCGGACGGCGGATACAGGCGAGGGGGGATCGTCCCCCTCAAGGGGAACGCCGATGAGGCGCTGCGGTCCTGCACAACGGTCGAGAACGTGGTGGTGGTGGCGAGAGGGGCGGACCTCACCGCCAAGGTCGACGCGAACATGCGAGAAGGCCGTGATCACTGGTATCACGAGCTCCTTGCCGACGCTAGCGCTGATTGCGCTCCGGAGGTCATGGATGCCGAAGATTTGCTGTACATCCTTTACACGTCCGGGACGACCGGAAAGCCCAAGGGCGTGGTGCACACGACCGGTGGGTATTTGACTCAGGTTGCCGCGACGACGCAGTGCGTCTTCGATCTGAGGGAGGACGACGTCTATTGGTGCACCGCCGACGTTGGATGGGTCACGGGACACAGCTACATCGTTTACGGGCCCCTGGCCAACGGTGCCACGGTCCTCATGTACGAGGGCGGACCCGACTGGCCCGAGAAGGACCGATTCTGGGACCTGTGCGAGAAGTATGGTGTGACTATTTTTTACACCGCGCCCACGGCGATCCGGGCCTTCATGAAGTGGGGTGAGGAATGGCCGGATAAGCATGACCTGTCAAAGCTCCGACTTCTCGGGAGCGTTGGTGAGCCGATCAATCCCGAAGCGTGGATGTGGTACCATCGTGTTCTCGGCAAGGAGCGTTGCCCGATTGTGGACACGTGGTGGCAGACCGAGACAGGCGCCATCATGATCACGCCGCTTCCAGCGGTTACCGAGACTCGTCCGGGGAGCGCAACACATCCGTTTCCCGGGATCTCGGTCACGCTTCTCGACGACGTCGGAACTGAAGTGAAGGCGGGTTTCTTGGCGATCACCGAGCCGTGGCCTTCGATGCTGCGTACGATTTACGGAGATGACGAGCGGTACCAAGAGACTTATTGGTCCAAGTGGGATGGAATCTACTTCCCCGGCGATGGCGCGAAACTGGACGACGACGGGTACTTATGGCTTTTGGGCCGGGTGGATGACGTGCTCAGTGTGGCTGGGCACCGCATCGGAACGATGGAAGTGGAGAGCGCATTGGTGGACCACCCCGCTGTAGTCGAGGCGGCCGTGGTCGGCCAGTCACACGACGTGAAGGGTGAGGTCGTGGCAGCGTTCGTAACACTGAAGGGAGGCCAGGAGGGGAGCGACGACCTCGTGGTGGAGTTGAAGAAACACGTCGTCGAGAAGATCGGAGCGATCGCACGTCCCCAAACGGTGATCTTCGCGGCCGACCTTCCCAAGACCCGCTCGGGCAAGATCATGCGGCGGCTCCTGAAGGATGTTGCAGAGGGAAAGGCCCTGGGCGACATGACGACCCTGGCCGATCCGACTGTGGTGGACGAGCTGAAAGCTCAGTACGAGGCGGAGGAGGGGTAGGTCCTAGTCCGCCAATGGGTCGGGCGTAGGGGGCCGGCGTGACTCATCGGGCTTGTCTTTGATCTTCTTCGCTGGAATACCTGCGTAGACGGCGTGGGGCTCGGTGTCTTTCGTGGCGACGCCGAACGCCCCGAGCATGGTCCCTTCGGCGAGATGTACCCCAGACATGACCGTGGCGTGGTACGTGATTCGCACACCGGCGCCGATGACCGTCACCGGGGTCGCGATGTCCCGCCCCTCTACGACACCGTGGGAATGGCTGTACACGTTCGCGAAGTCCGAGACCGAGACGCCATCCCCCAGGCGTATGCCCCCTCGATCATCTAGGAGCACGTGCCGGTGGACCACCACGTTGTCTCCGACTTCCAGATTATAGCCGAACGAGATCTTCACATGGTGGAATGCTTTGAAGTTCCGGCCGCACTGCCCAAAAATCCGCTTGGCCAGGAGCCTTCGGAACTTCACGCCGAGATGCACGTTTTCGGCCAGAAGACTCCGGTCGAACATCTCCCAGAGCCAGATGAGCGGCTTGACGTGTTCGTACCGCTCTAGGTCGATCTCCGCGTAGTACTCGGGTTCGAGTGTCACATTTCTGGCGTCCATTTGTGCTAGCGCGACTTGCGTCGAGACGGGAAGCGTCTCCGGATCCACGCCGTTGAGCTGCGCGAAATAAATCTCCGTCAAGACCGTACGGCAGAGCTCGTAGCGGTCACAATCCGGCTCATCGAGACGCTCATCGATGGCGCCGAGCCAGCGGTCATAGAGGCGTTCAGCGTCCTCCGAGATCGCAACAACTCGATTTGGCAGAAACGTCATGGGTGTCGAGGCCGTACAGTGGAATGAAGAGTCCTAGATGACACCAAACGTTAGGGGCTTTCTGCGGTCGGGCAAGCCGTGCACCCACACCCCGAGCGGTGTTAACTTGCGGTTAGTGGTCGAACTGAGCAGAAACCCGATCCGGATCTACGTTTCATGCACGACATACTTCGTGAACGTCTCATACGGAAGATCGAAACTCTGCCCGAGGACCAGGTCTACCAGACACTGGACTACATTGAGTTTCTCGAAGGCAAGTATGGCGCGGAAGACGGCGAGGAGGCGTCGGGGCTCCGGCGTTTCGCCGAGGCGGTGGAGGACAAGCTCAGAAAGCGGTCGATGAGCCCTGCGAAGCTTCGCGAGGCGTTTCAACTGCTCTCTGCTGCGGACCGGGTTCTGTCGAACGTTTCTTCCGCCGGGCGAAAGCTCGTGGAAGAACTCACGCCGGCTGGTGACGAGGATTCTGCCGCGGGCGACGTGCCCGCGGTGGATGAGGATTCCGACTCCCCACTGGTGGATGAGGATTCCGTTGAGGGTGACCTCCCTGCGGTTGATGAGGTGTCCGTGGAGGAGGAGTTCCCCCTGGAGGATTAACCGCCCGCCGAGGGTTGACTTCGAGACGGGCCTCAGTATGATCGTCCATGGTAGTAGAAAACGCGCCTGTTCATCGAGGGTCCCGAGAGGGGATTCTGGGTGGGCGGGCGCCTCGTATATGGGGGATCGGATAACTACATGGCGGTGATTCTCAAGGAATCCCTCACGTTCGACGACGTATTGCTCGTGCCGGGGCATTCGACTGTGCATCCGAAGGATACGGTGGTCACGTCATCCCTTACGACCAAGATCGATTTGCAGATCCCGTTCCTCACCGCCGCTATGGACACGGTCACCGAGTCGGGAATGGCCATCGCGATCGCGCGGCAAGGCGGGCTCGGCGTCATCCACAAGAACCTTTCCATCGAGACGCAGGCGGGGGAAGTGGACCGGGTCAAGCGTTCCGAGAGTGGAATGATTCTGGATCCCATCACGTTGTCGTCGGACAAGACTCTCCGGGACGCCCACGAGCTCATGGCCAAGTTCTCCATCTCAGGCGTTCCGATCGTCGAAGGTGACGGCCGCCTGGTGGGGATCGTCACCAACCGGGACTTGCAATTCGAGACTAGTCTTGATCGAACGATCCACGAGGTGATGACCTCGGAGGGATTGGTTACGGCTCCCGAGGGGACGACGCTCGAGGCCGCGGAGAGAATTCTTCATGAACATCGGATCGAAAAACTGCCCGTTGTGGACGAGGGCGGGAACCTGCTGGGATTGATCACTGTCAAGGACATCTTCAAGCGGCGGCTCTTTCCCAGAGCGTGTAAGGATGAGCATGGGAGGCTACGCGTGGGGGCGGCGATTGGTGCATCGAAGGACGCGCTCGCCCGAGCCGAGGCGCTCATAGACGCCGCCGTGGACGTGCTCGTGGTGGACACCGCGCATGGTCACTCCGAGGGTGTGCTTGAGGCAGTGGATCGCACCAGGGCGAAGTTCCCTGACGCGCAGATTGTTGCGGGCAATGTCGGCACGAAGGAAGGAGCCGTCGCCCTCATGGAGCGGGGGGCGGATGCCGTCAAAGTCGGTGTGGGGCCGGGCTCGATCTGCACGACCCGGGTCGTAACGGGTGTCGGGCTCCCCCAGTTGACGGCCATCATGGACGCTGTGGAAGGTGTTCAGGATCGGATCCCAGTCATCGCGGACGGGGGAATCCGCTACTCGGGCGATTTGGTGAAAGCGCTCGCCGCCGGTGCCCAAGCTGTCATGATGGGATCCATGTTTGCCGGTACCGAGGAGTCACCCGGGGAAAGCTTCCTCATGGAAGGCCGCCGCTTCAAGACGGTGCGTGGGATGGGCTCTCTGTCGGCGATGCAAGAGGGTTCGGCGGATCGTTACTTCCAGGACCCGGAGGCGGAGTTGCGGAAGTTGGTTCCGGAAGGGATCGAAGCCCGGGTTCCCTACAAGGGGCCGATGGCCGACTCGGTCTTCCAACTCGTGGGTGGCCTTCAGAGTGGCATGGGGTACTGTGGGGCCGGCGACCTGGAGGAGTTACGGGAGAAGGCGACGTTCGTGCGGATCACATCAGGTGGCCTGCGCGAATCCCACCCCCATGACGTCACGATCACTCGCGAGGCACCCAACTACCACATGTAGGAAAACAGGCTACCCCGTACTTCCTCGCCTTTCCCTATATAAAGACGAGGTGTAAATCTCGTGAATCGCAAAATCCCCTAATCAAACCAACCGAATAATGATAAGGATGCCGAGTGCGCGCTTTTCAGTCGGTGACGTGGTGCAACACAAACTGTTCGACTACCGAGGTGTAATCGTCGATGTCGATACGCACTTTCAGGGAACCGAGGAATGGTACGAGGTCGTAGCCCGTTCGAGACCGCCCAAGCACCGTCCTTGGTATCAGGTACTGCCACACGGAGCCCAACATCAAACGTATGTAGCTGAACAAAACCTAGAAC
>PCCM01000072.1 GCA_002731735.1 Gemmatimonadota bacterium
GTTCGTCGCGCTGGTTCCGTTGGCGGTCTGGGTGGCCGACCAGAATGACCTGGGGGACGGCTCTGTCCCCCCAAGGGTTTTCCGGGGCGGTGTGTGGTTTGGTGTTCTCTACTTCGGGCTGCTCCTGTACTGGATGCCTCTGGCGCTGGCGGCTTTCACCTGGTGGGCCGTGCCCGCCTATTTGACCACCATCATGGTGTTGGCGCTCGGCGCGGGGTGCTTCACCTGGGCGCTCCACCGTCTGACCCATTTCGGTCGAGTCCCTCTTTGGCTGGCACTGCCGTTGACTTGGACGGCCCTCGAGTGGGCGCGAGCGCACGTGCCGGGAGGCCTGGCCTTTCCGTGGTTGGGGCTGGGAACGTCCCTCACGGGCTACCCCGAACTCGTGGGCTCGGCCGAGCTGGTTGGTGCGCGCGGGATCACGCTGTGGATCGCCCTGCTCAACGGGTTGATCGCTGAGGCGGTATGGGCTGCCCGGGCAGGCGCCGGCTCTCGAATCTTGGCACGTTGGGCGACGGCGTTCGTTCTCGTGTTGGCTGTGCCCGCAGGCTGGGGTTCCTGGCGAGCCCGCACGCTTCCTGTCCGGGCCGTCGGCCAAGTCGCCGTGGTTCAACCCAACATCGCGGCGCAGTTCAGGTTGGACGGAGTCACGAGCAATGACAGCACGGAGGCCGCCTTGATACGGCTCTCGCCCGAGCGGGACGGGCTCCCCTCGGGTCTCGCTGAGCCGGACGAGCCCTCCCCGGATCTCGTTGTCTGGCCTGAGGTGACGTTCTTCGGACCGATCGAATCGGATGATTCGCTACAGGAGCGGGTCCTGGCATTGGCGGAGAGGTGGTCTGCTCCTGTCGTCTTCGGCGGGATCGGCGAGACCGTGACGGAAGACGGTGATACGATCCCCATGAATTCGGCGTTTCTGACGGGGAGGGACGGCCACTTTACGGATTTCAAGTACAACAAGCACCGGATCGTGCCTCTGGTCGAGGGTGCCCCGTTCAGCTCCGGCGCGTGGCTGGAGGGCGGCTCCCAGGTCGATTCCTATGGGAGGGGAAGGGGTCGGCCTCTCGGAACTATGGGGGCGGGGATCCGTTTCGGCATTCTCATCTGTAATGAGTCCATCTTCGCCAACCATGCCCGCGCCTTTCGGTTGCTGGGGGCCGATGTCTTCTTGAATCTCACCAACGACGGGTGGTTTGGTGGGGAGGCTTGGTATACCAGAACGCCTGCCCTTTGGCAGCACCCCGCGCATCTGGTCATGAGGGCGATCGAGCAACGGGTCGGGGTCGCGAGGGCCGCCAACACAGGCTTCTCGCTCTTTGTCGATCCAATCGGCCGTGTCTACGGCCAGACCGAATTGTTTCAGGAGGTTGTCCGCAGCGAGACGATTTACACGAGTGACGTTTTGACCGTGTATACGCGCACCGGCGACGTAGCCGGTTGGACGGCCCTGCTCGTGACGCTCGGGCTCTTGCTCATTCCGGCTCCTTGGTCTCGCCCCGCTTGAACTCGACTCCGGCAATTTTTATATTCCCCGCGGCTGAAGACTGGGCGCCAGAGCGCCGCTCGATCCAAGGTCACGGCCCCCTGTTCGTCGTTTCCGGAGATGGATCATGAAGAACGATATCCACCCCGACTACATGTCGGCCACGGTCACCTGCGCTTGCGGGAATAGATTTGAGACGATGGCCACGCAGCCGGAGGTTCACACGGACATCTGCTCTGTGTGCCATCCGTTCTATACTGGCAAGCAGCGCCTTGTGGACACCGCCGGGCGGGTTGAGCGCTTCAAGAAGAAGTACGACAAGGTCAGTTCTTAGTAGGTCGGGCCCAGGCCCCATTCGCCCATGACTAACCTCGGAGGGGCCGATCCGCGGCTCCTCGAACGCCTCCGCGAAATGCAGCAGCGTTTCGAGGGCGTGAACGAGTCGCTGGCCGATCCGGACGTCATCCAGAACGTCGATCGCCTCAGAGTCCTTGGGCAAGAGCGTGCTGAACTGGAGCCTGTGGTCCGCGCCGCGGATGAGCTCCTCCGCTTGGTGGAAGAACACGAGGGGGCGTCGGAGCTTCTCCGGGAGGCCTCGGACCAGGAGTTACGCGATATGGCCGGGGAGGAAGTTGCGTCCCTGGAAGCTCGCATCGAGTCACTGGGGGCCGAAGCTTGCCTCCTACTCATCCCCAAGGATCCGCTGGACGATCGCGCCGCCGTCGTGGAAATCCGCGCGGGAACGGGTGGAGACGAGGCGGGGCTGTTCGCGAACGATCTTTTCCGCATGTACCAGCGAGTGGCCGAGCGAGAGGGCTGGACGGTCGAGTTGATGAACAGGTCCGAGGGGATCCCCGGGTCCCTCAAGGAGGCCATCTTCACGGTGCGGGGAAAAGGGGTGTACGGCCGTCTCCGTTACGAGTCGGGAGTCCACCGGGTCCAGCGTGTGCCGGAGACCGAGAGCCAGGGCAGGATTCATACGTCTGCGGCGACCGTCGCGGTCTTGCCCGAAGCGGACGAGGTGGATCTGGCGATCGATGCCAAGGACCTACGCTACGATGTGTTCCGCTCCTCAGGCCCGGGTGGTCAGTCCGTGAACACGACCGATTCGGCGGTACGTATCACCCACATTCCGACCGGACTGGTGGTGTCCTGCCAGGATGAGAAGTCCCAACTCAAGAACAAAGCCAAGGCCCTCAAGGTGCTCCGGAGCCGCCTGCTGGACCAAAGGGTCGCGGAGCAGGAGGCGGAGCGCTCCCGTCAACGGAGGGCTCAGGTCGGAACGGGCGACCGCTCCGCCAAGATCCGTACGTACAACTTCCCTCAGAGCCGGGTCACCGACCACCGAATCAAGCTTACGGTTCACACGCTGGACCAGGTGTTGGATGGAGACTTGAACGAGGTGCTCGAGGCGCTTCGTCTGGCGGATCAGGAGGAGCGGCTCCGGGCCGAGGAGGAATGAACGACCTCGCAAAGCTGGCCGAGTTGGAAAGAGATTCCGAGGTCGGCGTTGCAAACACGGGGGAGTCCTGGACGATCCTCCGCATGATCCTTTGGAGTGCGGAGTACCTCAAGAACAAGGGTGTGGAGACCGGGCGTCTGGATGCCGAGTGGCTGCTCGCGGCGGCGTTGGGCGTCGACCGACTCCAGCTATACCTGAAGTATGACCGCCCTTTGAGATCCGAGGAGCGAGAGGCTTTCAAGCCGCTACTCCGTCGCCGCGCCGGCCGGGAGCCGCTACAGTACATCATCGGCCGGACCGGATTTCGGGAGCTTGAGTTGAAAACGGATCCCCGTGTATTGATCCCGCGTCCCGAGACAGAGCTACTCGTCCAAGAGGTACTGGATTGGGCGTCGGCCGGGGCAGAAAGCGTATGGGACATGGGCACGGGGGCGGGTGCCGTGGCGCTTTCGTTGGCAGCAGAGGGAACATGGACGAGAGTAGTCGCTACGGACGTTTCGCCCGAAGCCCTTTCCGTGGCGGCGGACAATGCGGAACGTTACGACTTGGGCGGACACGTCGAGTTCCGGGAGGGTTCGCTCTTCGAGCCGTTGGAAGAGGGGGAACGATTCGACGTCATCGTGTCGAATCCGCCGTACATAGCGGAGGGTGAGAAGGGGGAGCTCCAGCCCGAGGTTCGCGATTGGGAGCCTCCCGAGGCTTTATTCGCGGGGGAGGACGGCTTGGACGTGATTCGGCAGCTGGTCGCCGGAGCACCGAAGCACTTGTTGTCCGGTGGCTTGCTGGCGCTCGAATGTGGCCTCGGCCAAGCCGAAGGTATTGCTGCCGATGTACAAGCGACGGGTGCGTTCGGCGCAGTCCGGATCCGCGCCGACCTAACTGGGCGCCCGCGGTTCGTGACGGCCGAGCGAGGGGCTGTGTGACCGCGTGGATGTATTCGTGACAGGAACCCACAGAACAAAAAGGCTACAGGAATGTCGATGACACGACTGACAGAGATGGCGAAGGATCTGGGCAAGGCTCTTGCACAGACTGAGGAATACCAGGCCCTCAAGCGGACGGTTTCGGGTACGGCGGATGATCGGGAGCTGGCTGAACTTCGAACGGAGTTGGAGGGTCTCGAAGGCCAGATAGAGGCCGCGCTGCGAGCGGGGAATGAGCCGACCGAGGAGTTGAAGACCGGCTACGAAGAGGCTGTGGAACGCCTTCAAGTGAGCGCCACGTACCAAGGTCTTGTTTCGGCACAGACGAATTTCGACAAGGTGCTGCGCAAGGTGAACCAGACGATCCAGGAGGGCATCACCGAGGGCGCCGAGAGCCGGATCATCATGCCGTAACATGCTGATCGGGGCAGATACGGGGCATGTGAGAGGAGTGACGAGGGCATAAGGTATGAGCGGGAATCTGAATGATCTCCGGGATCGGGTATATCCGATTATCGACCCGATCACGCGTTGGCTGGTGCGGCGAGGGGTACATCCGAATCTCATTACCACGAGTGGATTCGCCTTTACCGTCCTAGCTGGTTTCATGTATGGCATTGACCACGTCCGTACGGCCGGGTTCTTGGTTCTTTTGGGTGGGGCTCACGATATCTTCGACGGTCGAGTGGCCCGGTTCGGCGGTCTCGCGTCCAAGTTTGGCGCATTCTATGATTCCGTGCTCGACAGGATCAGCGAAGTCGCGATCTACATCGGGCTCATCTCGCTCTACAACCAGTATGAGATGTCGCTTTTGAACATCGGAATGATCTACATGATCGCCCTGGCCATGGCGGGTTCGCTCATCATCAGCTATTCCCGAGCGAGAGCGGAAACGCTGGGACTGGACTGCTCGGTTGGCCTCATGCAAAGAGCCGAGCGGGTTGTCCTTCTCGGGGTGGGATCCTTGATTTTCGGCCTGAGTTGGGATGGCCTTGTGCTCAGCGGCATCATCGTGATTTTTGCCATCCTCACGAACACCACTGCGATTCACCGAATTGTTTGGGTCCACCGGCAAGCCGCTGGTGTACCTCTCGACGAGTAACACCGTGGCGTCCCGGTCCTGGGTGCGTGTGATTTGGCCGACCAAGGAGATACAACGTGAAAGAACGTCCTGAGATTCGCCCGGCGGAGGGATGCCTCGGCGTGCTGCTTCCAGGCATGGGCGCCGTCGCGACCACCACCATTGCGGGTGTCCTACTCGCGCGTAAGGGGTTGGGGAAACCCATCGGGAGTCTCACTCAGATGAACACGATTCGTCTGGGTCAACGCACCGAGAACCGCACGCCTCTCATCAAGGACTTCATCGGGTTGGCGGGGTTGGATGACATCGTATTCGGCGGCTGGGATCCGATCCCGGACAACGCGTATGAGAGCGCCGTCAACGCAGGTGTGCTCCGTGCCGAACACCTCGATCCTATCAAGGACGAGTTGTCGGCCATCGCGCCCATGGCGGCCGCGTTCGACACCAATTACGTGACCCGCCTGGATGGTCCGAACAAGAAGACAGGCGCCAACAAGAGGGAAATCGCGGAGGCGCTGCGCGAGGACATCCGAAACTTCAAGGTGGAGAACGGTTGCGACCGCCTTGTCATGGTCTGGTGCGGATCGACAGAGATCTTTCTCCGCCCGGGACCGACACATGAGACCGTGGCGTCCTTCGAGACCGCCATGGAGCAAAATGATCCGTCGATCGCGCCGAGCATGCTCTATGCGTACGCCGCACTAATGGAGGGTATCCCTTATGCTAACGGAGCCCCCAATCTCTCGGCTGACTTTCCGGCGTTCGAGGACCACGCCAAGGAAAACGGCCTTCCCATTTGCGGGAAGGACTTCAAGACCGGCCAGACACTCATGAAGACCATCCTGGCCCCCGGGTTCAAGGCTCGCATGTTGGGCGTCAACGGTTGGTTCAGCACCAACATCCTCGGAAATCGTGACGGAGCGGTGCTGGATGATCCGGCCAGCTTCAAGACCAAGGAGGAGTCGAAGCTTGGCGTGATCGATCACATACTGCAGCCGGAGCTCTACCCGGAGCTGTATGGGAACATCTATCACAAGGTCCGGATCAACTACTACCCGCCTCGCGGAGACGACAAGGAGGGTTGGGACAACATCGACATCTTCGGTTGGCTGGGATACAAGATGCAGATCAAGGTCGACTTCTTGTGTAAGGACTCGATCCTCGCGGCCCCGATCGTGCTCGATCTGGCCCTTTTCATGGACCTTGCGGGAAGGGCTGAGTTAGGCGGAATCCAGGAGTGGCTCTCGTTCTACTTCAAGAGTCCACAGTGCGCGCCGGGTCTCTATCCGGAGCATGATCTCTTCATCCAGAACTGGAAGCTCAAGAACACGCTTCGGTGGCTTGCCGGGGAGGATCAGATCACGCACTTGGGCCGCGAATATTACGAGTAGTGGAGATGCAGCGGGTACAGGCGGAACGACCGGAAGGGGAGTCGAACCAGGGACGGTTCGTGGCGCTGGAGGGTGTCGAAGGTGCTGGCAAGAGCACGCAAGCCCGGATGCTGGGAGATTGGCTGGAAGGTTGCGGAATCCCCTTCACGCTGACTCGGGAGCCCGGCGGCACCGAGGTGGGAGAGGCGATCCGGAACGTGGTACAGGACCGGCCTGAACTGTCGATTCCTCCCGAGACCGAGCTTCTGCTCTATTTGGCTGCGCGTACGGCGTTCGTGAAAGAGGTCGCTTTGCCGGTCCTCGAAAGGGGCGAGCTCCTGATCGCGGACCGTTTTTCCCTGTCCACCTACGCCTACCAGGGATACGGGCGGGGCCTGGACCTCGACGATGTGCGCAGAATGGACCGATTCGCCTCCGGCGGTCTGGCGCCCGATATCTATCTGGTGCTCGATTTGCCGGTCGAGGAGGGCAGAGCCCGGCAGAAGGCGGCAGGAAAACAAGAGGATCGCCTCGAGAGCTCCGGCGAAGAATTTCTGGAAACGGTGGGCGGGGGCTATCGTGAACTCGCCCGGACGGACGAGAGCGTCCGGTTGGTAGACGCGCGCGGAACGCCGCCCGAAGTCCACATGAGAGTGCGTGAAGTCCTGCGGCGCGAGTTGCCGGAAACTTTCGCTATTTGTAAGGATTAGTTCTCTTGGTAATAGGCCGCATGGGTCGGCTGAAAGTGAAACGGACTTGAACGATGGCCGAAAACGATAACATGAACTCCCAGATGAGGCCTCAGTTGAGGCCCGGCTCGCTTTGGGGACCCCTGGTCGTGCTCGTGGTCGCTCTCGTCACGGGAGGTTGGTTTCTCCAGCGCGGAGTCGCGCAGTCGACCAACGTCTATCTCCAGGCCAGGTTATTCCAGGAAGTTTTGGACCACGTTACGGAGCAGTACGTCGATCCGGTGGACCAGTCCGCGCTCATCGAGTCCGCTATCACGGGCGTTCTCGAGGAATTGAATGACGCCCATACGTCCTTTATCGACTCCGAAACCTGGGATGCATTCCGGTTTCGGAGCGGGGCCGACGCCGACTACGGGGGTGTCGGTCTCGAGATCCAGAAACAAGGCGAATGGGTGACGGTGATCACGCCTCTCCCGGGGGGACCGGCGCTGCGGGCGGGGATCCGGGCCGGTGACCGCGTCATAGACGTGGAAGGTGTGTCCGCGAAGGATTGGGCGACCGACCAAGCAGCCAATCTACTGAGGGGAAGACCCGGGACCGACGTGTCTCTACTCATCGATCGCCCGGGTGTCGACGAGCCGATTCCGTTCACGTTGACCCGCGCGGTGATCGAACTGCTTTCTGTTCCTTTTGCAACGATGTTGGAGGAAGGTGTCGGGTACATCCCGCTCGCGGTTTTCAGTGAGACCTCTGGACGTGAGGTGCACGATGCGATCGAGCGTCTTCAGGAGGAAGGACTGACGTCCCTGATCCTGGATCTACGGGACAACCCCGGAGGGTTGCTAGAGGAGGGTGTTGGTGTGGCGGACCTTTTCCTCGAAGACGGGTCTCCCATCCTAGAGACACGTGGGCGATCCGCCGGACAGGACCAGCACTACGGGGCGGTGAATCCCGAAATGGTCCCCGGGCTTCCGGTGGTCGTGCTCGTGAACGAAAGAAGTGCCAGTGCTTCCGAGATCGTTGCCGGCGCGCTTCAGGATCACGATCGTGCCCTCGTGATGGGGAACCGGACCTACGGGAAGGGCTCGGTACAAACGCTTTTCCGGCTCAGTGGCGGGAGTATCCTCAGGCTTACGACGGCGCGCTGGTTCACCCCAGTGGGAAGGTCCATTCAGATCGTCCGCGACGAGCCGGAGGGGAGCGCTCTTCCCGTCGAGAGCCTGACGTTGGGGGTGGGCGGGGAGCCGGTCGCCAGGGGTGCTCCTGAAGAGCTGCCGACCCAAGAGTCCCTGGGCGGGCGCACGATATATGGCGGGGGCGGTATCACGCCCGATCTCGTCGTCCTGCCTGACACGCTGTCGGCGAGCGAACAGGCCTCGGTCCAGCGCCTCTTCCGTTCGGCGGGCGTATTCGCCACTGCTTCATTCAACCACGCCGTCTCTTACGTACAGGATCACGCAGATCTGGAGCCCGGGTTCACGCTTTCTGCGGCGGATCTGGATCGCTTCTATCAGACTCTCGTCGACGAGCATGAGGTGGTGCTCGACGAATCGGACTTCATGACCGCCCAACGCTACGTGAGGTATCAACTCGAGCGTGAGATCGCTCTCCAAGCATGGGGTAAAGAGGGTGCGTTTCTCCGCACCCTGGGGAACGACGGGCCGCTCAGAGATGCGATCGAGATTCTGAAGCGGGCGGAAACACCCGAGGCTCTTTTCGATTTGGCTAGCGATGCGCGACAGACTCAGGCCGTGGGCGCATCCGCTTCCGGTGTCCCGGGTCTCAACTGACCCAAGAAAGCCTTCGGCTGCCCCAGCCCATCTGGTAGTGTAGAGAGGTCCGCCCGGTGATGTTCGTCGATCGTGTCGTCATCAATGTCTACGGAGGAGCGGGGGGAGCGGGCTCCGAAGCCTATCGGAGGGAGAAGGGCGTGCCGCGCGGCGGTCCGGCCGGTGGCGACGGGGGAAATGGGGGAAGTGTGGTCATGGCCGCCGACGCGCAGCTTTCGACTCTTCTGGACCTCCGCTACAAGCAACACCACCGCGCCGACCGCGGCCGTCACGGCTCCGGAAAAAACAAGACGGGCAAGAGCGGGGACGATCTGATCGTTTCCGTGCCGCCGGGTACGGTGATCAAGGACGCTGACACGGACGTCGTTCTCGGAGAATTACTCTTGCCTGGCGACCGGATCGTGGTCGCCCAAGGGGGTCGGGGTGGAAGGGGGAACACGCATTTCGTGACATCCACGAATCAGGCACCGATCCGGTGGGAGCCAGGGGGGTCCGGCGAAGAGCGCCGGGTGGAGGTCGAGCTCAAGTTGATCGCCGACGTAGGGCTCGTCGGAGAACCCAACGCAGGCAAGTCGACCTTTCTGGCCGCTGTGTCGAAGGCACGGCCGAAGGTGGCGGATTACCCGTTCACGACGCTCGCCCCAAATCTGGGGATCGTAGAGTTGCCCGATTTCCGCACCTTCGCGGTGGCGGACATTCCGGGTATAGTCGAAGGAGCCCATGAGGGAAAGGGGCTGGGCCTCCAGTTTCTCAGGCATATCGAGCGGACCCGCACGCTGGCCCTCATGGTTCCGGTCGACGCGCCGGACCCCGGGCAGGTCTACCAGGAATTGCGTGAAGAACTTGCCTCCTACTCGGAAGAACTGGGCGCGAGGCCGCACTGCTTGGTTCTAACGAAATCCGACCTTCTCGGGCCGAAGGACGATCCTCCGGCCTTAGACGCTCCGGATGCGTGGGGGGTCTTTACCGTGTCTTCGGTTGCGAGGAAGGATCTCTCCCCCCTGCTGGAGTCGCTGTGGTCGAAGATTCGGGAAGTCGTCGACGCAGAAGCCACCGGTGAAGCCACGGCCACGGGAGACGACGGTTGGGATACTCCCTGAGCGTGAGTTCCCCGGAGCGGGCTCGTGAGATCCAGTCCGTCCTGCGGCTCAGTTGCGTGCCTGGAATTGGCACGCGGGCCCTTTGGCGGATCCTCAACCGATTCGGATCCGGCCGGCGAGCGCTGGCCGCTAGGCCGGGGGAACTCGACGCCGCGGCGGGGATGCGCTTTCGCCGGGCGTCTTGATGAAACCGTCCGCATCGGCGGCCGTGCCGGTCCTCGATCCTCCTCCGGCGCCGGGCGCCATTCGATCGGTTTACGTGCACGCCCCGTTCTGTGCCCGCCGGTGTTTCTACTGTGATTTCGCAGTGAAAGTCGCGTCGGCCGATTGTGGTGCGTGGCTGAGCGCCCTGGGAGCGGAGGTCCGGGCCTTGGAGAGGGAGGGAGCGTTTCTACTGGACGATACGCTTGATACGCTATACGTCGGTGGGGGGACACCCTCACTTCTCGGCGCGTCGGCGATGGAAGGACTACTGACCGTGATTGGGGAGGAGCGCTTGCGGCACTCCGACCTCGAGTGGACCGCCGAGGCGAACCCGGAGAGTTTTACAAAGGACGTGGCCGAGGGTTGGCGGCGCGCCGGTGTGAATCGAGTCAGCCTTGGAATCCAGACCTTTCACGCGCCGTCGCTCCGGTGGATGGGNCGGCTACACGGAGCGGAGNGAGCCCGCGATGCGGTCCGAATCGGAAGGGAGGCTGGCTTCNCCAACCTCAGCGTCGACNTGATCTTCGGCCTACCGGACCATCTGGGGCGGGATTGGGAGGGCGACCTAGACCACACCCTTTCTCTCGACCCCGATCACGTGAGTCTTTATGGCCTGAGCGTTGAGTTCGCTACGCCCCTGGGTCGTGCGGTGGCCGAAGATCGTGAGACCCTTCCCTCCGAGGGACGATATGAGCAGGAGTATCTCCTGGCGGTGGATCGGCTGGCGGAAGCCGGATACGCGGCGTACGAGGTGTCCAACTTTGCTCGGCCGGGATTCGCGTCTCGGCACAACTCGGCCTACTGGTCAGGAGAACCGTATGTGGGGTTGGGGAACGGAGCACACAGCTACCGGCATCCGGTCCGCAGATGGAACCTTCGAGACTGGGACGCCTACCGAGCCGGAGCCGGGGGCCCTGGTCTGCCGGTGGACGGCGAGGAGGAACTCGACCTCGCCGAAGTCCGGCTCGAGCGTATTTGGCTCGGACTGAGAACGAGGCGGGGGATCTCTTTGCAGGATCTGCCTGTTTCAGCTACGGATCGGGTCCGGAGTTGGGAGGAGAATGCTCTAGCGGTGGTGGAAGGGAATGTCGTGCGACTCACACCAATGGGATGGCTGGTCATGGATCGCCTCACCGTCGAATTGGACGAGATTATGGGAGGGTGATCGCCACCGACGCCGTTTCTCGATATTCTTAACCATGAACACAGATAGCCTCCAATCGATTGGTCAGGATCTCTCCGAGCGCGAGCGACGGGTGCTCGAGGCCGTGGTCCGCACGTACGTAGATTTTGCGGAGCCGGCCGGGAGTCGAACGCTGGCGAAGAGGTTCGATCTCGGCGTTTCGCCGGCCACGGTCCGGAACACGATGAGCGACCTCGAGACCAAGGGCTATCTCTTCCACCGTCATACCTCCGCCGGCCGTATTCCAACAGACCACGCGTATCGGTTTTACGTGGACCGGATCATGCGCCCGCAACCGCTGACGGACAACGAGCGTGAGCGCCTCGTCCAGGAAATCGAGATCGGAGCACCTTCGGCGGTAGAGAGGCTCGTACAGCGTGCGATCCGGGCGCTGAGCGTGCTTTCAAGAGAGTTGGGCGTGGCTGTCGCTCCAAGTCTCGAGGAGGCGATCGTTGAGCGACTCGAGCTGATTCAGGTGTCGAGCGCGAAGCTTCTGATGGTGATGACGATCAGGAGCGGGTTTGTCCGCACGGTCTACGTCGATCTGCCCGGCGAGGTTCAGGCCGATGTCCTGACGAGCGTGACACAGGTCCTCAACGAGCGGCTCGCGGGCCTGACCCTCCTCGAGATAAGTGAAAGCCTGCCCGAGCGACTGAGGGATACCGGGATAGGCGACGGCCGAGGGGCCGACGAACTCTTGAACATTTTCATTCAGTCCAGTTCCGAACTGTTCGATTGGACGTCACTGCAAGGGGGCGAGGTCCACCTCGGCCAGACCAGCGTACTGGCGTCTCAGCCGGAATTCAACACCGGAGCGCGGCTCAAAGGGCTCATCGAGCTGACGGAGCAGAGGGCTTTGCTGGCCGACGTTCTCGGGAACAGAGAGCACCAGGGTGGACTAAAGATCACCATCGGCAGCGAGAACCCTGAGGAGGCTCTGTCCGACTTCACGTTGGTCACAGCGGAATATCGGGTCGGACGACTCAAGGGTGTGATCGGCGTCATCGGTCCCACTCGGATGCCGTACGAAAAGGTGATCGCGATCGTCGACTACACGTCGACTCTAGTCAACAACGTTCTCGGTGTATAGGACAGCACGCTGCACCGGATCTCCGTAGGGGTAAATGGCCGACTACTATGAGTTGCTGGGCGTCTCGAAGAGCGTCGGCACGGACGAAATCAAGAAGGCGTACCGAAAGCTCGCCTTGAAGTACCACCCCGATCGCAACCAAGGATCGAAGGAGACCGAGGACCGATTCAAGCAGGTGACCGAGGCCTACGAGGTTCTCCGCGATCCCGAAAAACGCTCCATCTACGACCAGTACGGGGAGCAAGGGTTGAATCGGGGCGCTGGCGGGGCGAGCGGATTCGGGGGTTTCGACTTTTCCGACGCCCTCGAGGTCTTCATGAGGGACTTCGGAGGGTTCGGCGACCTTTTCGGAGAAAGGCAACAGAGAGGTGGATCCCGGTCGAGGCCCAAAGGTGAGGCCATCAAGGTTCGGGTGCACGTCTCGCTGCAGGAAGTGGCCACGGGCGTGGCGAAGACGCTCAAGGTGGCCATTCTGGACACTTGCGAAAGGTGTTCGGGAACCGGGAGTGCCGACGGAGCTGCGCCCGGTATCTGCGCCACCTGCCAGGGTTCGGGAGAGGAGCGTCAGGCGCAACGAACGGTGTTCGGGCAGTTCATCAGCGTGGTTCCGTGCCGCACGTGCCGGGGTGAAGGTCGTGTGATCGAAGAGCGGTGCCCGCAATGTCACGGTGAAGGCCGGGCCCGCTCTCAGCGGCCCATCAAGGTCGAGATCCCGCCCGGCGTGACGTCCGAAAACTTCATTACGCTGCGTGGCGAAGGCAACGTAGGACTGAGGGGCGGGCCGCGCGGCGAAGTCCTGGTGCTGATTGAGGTCGAGGAGGATGCCCGTTTTGTCCGCGACGGTGCGCACCTGAGATACGACTTGCCCATCACCTACTCTCAGGCGGTCCTGGGTGATGAGGCCGAAGTGCCGACCGTGGACGGTACGGTCCGAGTGACCATCCCGAAGGGTATTCAGAGCGGGGAGGTCTTGCGCCTCAGAGGCCACGGGCTTCCGGAGTTGCACGGGCGAAGTAAGGGGGACCAACTCGTGCGAATCGTGGTGTGGACGCCGGATCGTTTGACGCCCGAACAGGAAGAGGCGATTCGTGCGCTACAGGAGGTGGAGGACCTGGCGCCGGAGCAGCTCGATGGAGATTCAGGGAGGAGCATCTGGTCCCGGGTCAAAGAGGCCTTCACACAGGCGTGATGGACGCCTCGGCTTCCTCCGATCCCACACCCGAGCGCTGGTTGGCTCTTTCGGTTGACCGCATCTCCCCAATGGAATCGGAACTCTTGGTCGAGCCCCTGCTCGGCCTGGGCGCAAGGAGTGTGCAGGAGGTCGAGGGTCGCTTGATTACGTATGTGGCTCCCCCCGTCGATCTGGAGGCGTTCGTGAAGCGGGCGCAGGACGTGCTTCGGGAGGCCACGGGACTGGACCATGTTACCCTTACTTGGGGCTGGCAGGAGCACCAAGACTGGTCTGTCTTGTGGAGGCAGGGGTTGGGACCAATAACCATCACGGACCGTTTGGTTGTAACCCCCAGTTGGTGCGACGCAGAAGTTCCCGAGGGGGCGGTGTTGGTCACGATCGACCCCGGTATGGCGTTCGGGACGGCCGAACATGAGACGACGCGGGGGGCTCTCAGGCTGATGGACCGAGCCCTGTCCCCCGGGGAGCGTCTCCTCGATGCCGGATGTGGTTCGGCCATTCTCGCGATTTCCGCCGCTCTGCTTGGTGCGCATCGAGTACTCGCGGTGGACATGGATCCGTATGCTTGTGAAGCCGCCCGGGAGAATACCATCGTAAATGGAGTCACCAACTCGGTCAGCGTCGAGCAAGCTGAAGTGACCCCGGTTTGGCTAATTGGATGAGGGCTCTTCGACGGTATTTTGGCCAACATTCAGACGGCGGTCCTGGTCCCGCTCCTGGAGAGCTTCGCGGGGGCACTGAAGTCCGGCGGATGGTTGATACTGAGCGGGATCACAGAAGAAGAATGGTGTCATGTGTCGCGGGCTGCGGCCCTCTTTGAATTTGGGCTCGAGGATGTTGACAACGAGGGAGAATGGCGCACGGGGTGGTTCAGGCGCTTGGGCGCCTTCTAGGCGCTCCGCTATGGCCTTCATGATCCCCTTCAGGTCGCGGGCCACAGCATCGGCCGTTTGCTCCCAAGATATGCGGAGGGTGGGGGCCACCCCATGGCTCGATGGGACTGCCTTGGATAGCTTCCCAGCTATGTCGGAAGATCTGAAATCGAAGCTCCGAAACGACCTCGTCGCGGTGCGTAAAGCGCGAAACCGGTTGGGCACCGTGGTTCTTACCACCCTCCTTTCGGAGGTGCGTAACCGCGAGATCGAAGTCGGC
>PCCM01000073.1 GCA_002731735.1 Gemmatimonadota bacterium
TAGGGCCTCGCGAACTTTGTCCTGGCCGATGAACTCATCGAGGCGCTGGGGCCGTAACGAGGGCTCCGCCACGGCGTCTTCCTCGAGGACCTCCGGTGTGGTGATTTCACTTCTGCCCGTCATCGTCTGACTCTCATTGCTCGTCGTCTCCCGACTGGAGGTCCTCTACCTCTTCGCCAAAGCCCGGCGGACCAACTCGTCCGTGCTCTCCGGCTCGCCCTGGGTGAGCGCACCGCGAACCGCCGCGTCCGCATCCACGAACGAATACCCCAACGCAACGAGCGCCGCCACCGCCTCTTGGGCGCCGGGTCCATCTCCTGACTCGGCGCCGGCCGGTCCGGGGGCCCCGAGAGCAAGGTCCTCGACCCTATCAGCCAGCTCCAGTACGATGCGTTCGGCGGTCTTCTTCCCCACGCCGCTGACCTGCTTGAGTGCGTTCACGTCCTTCTCGGCCAACGCCTGCGCGAGGCGTCGAGCCGAATAAGTGGAGAGCATGGCCAGCGCCACCTTGGGCCCCACGCCCGACGCCCCCAGGAGCCGCGAAAAGAGTTCGCGCTCGAAGGGCTCCATAAAGCCGTAGAGTGTGACCGAGTCCTCCCGGACCACCTGGAGCGTGCGGATCTCGAAGTCTGGAGCCGGTGGCCTCGGCAGGCGTTCGAGGATCGACAGCGGGATCTGGATCTCGTAGACGACGCCCCCGGCCGTCTCCACCTCGATGTGATCCAACTCCCGGGAGACAAGCGTACCCTTGAGGCGGCTTATCAACAGAACGTCCCCATGACGCAGTGGCAGAGCGCCGCGGCGACGCCGTCGGCTGCATCGGCCGGCGAGGGTGGGGCCTTGAGCCGAAGCTGCTGTTGCACCATAAAACCTACCTGATCCTTGGTAGCGTTACCGTTTCCCACCACGGCCTTCTTGATCTCCCTGGGTGAGTACTCGACAATCGGAATCTCGCCGAGCGCCCCAGCGAGCAGTATAGCCCCGCGGGCGTGTCCGAGCTTGAGGGCGCTCTGCACGTTCTTTCCTTGGAAGACATCTTCCACGACGAGGACCGACGGCGCGTGGCGGGTGATTAGCGTGGTAATCGCTTCGTAGATGTCGCGAATCCGAACTGCCAGAACCTCGCCCGAAGACGTACGCACCACCCCACACTCCACCAGAGAAACCGCCCCTCCGCCCTCCTTGGCAACAACCCCGTACCCAGTGATGGCCGTTCCGGGATCGATCCCGAGAATCAGCTCGGCACTCACCTACAAGTATCCTACAGCGGAGGTTGAATACAGTGACGTTCGACGGCAGGACACTACACTGCCTGGGCGAGGATTTCTTCGTCGATATCCGCATTGGACGAAACCTCCTGAACGTCGTCGATGTCGTCCAGCGCATCCATGAGCTTAATGAGCTTCTCGGCGTCCCTGCCTTCGACACGGATCTCGTTCTGGGGAATCCAGACAAGCTCGGCCCGCTCGAACTCGATTCCAGCAGACCTCACGCCTGCTTGTACTTCGTGAAACGAGCTGGCGTCCGTCGTAACGATGAACTCATCCCCCGACGCCTCGACATCCTCCGCCCCCGCCTCGATTGCGGCCTCGAAGACCACCTCCTCGGTGTAGCGCGAGGCTTCCACGTAGATCTGACCCTTCCGGTCGAACTGCCAGCCTACGGAACCCGTCGTCCCCAGGCTGCCACCGAGTTTGGTCAGGATGTGCCTCACATCGGCCACGGTCCGGTTCTGATTGTCGGTCAGCGTCTCGATGTAGAGGGCCACACCGCCGGGACCGTAGCCCTCGTAGGCGATTTCTTCGTAGCTGACACCCTCGAGCTCACCTGTGCCCTTCTTGATGGCCCGGGTGATGTTGTCGGCAGGCATATTGCCGGCCTTGGCGTTGTCCACGGCAAGGCGGAGGCGCGGGTTGAAGTTGGGGTCGCCTCCACCATCCCGGGCCGCCACCGTGATCTCCCGGATCAGCTTGGTGAAGATCTTACCGCGCTTGGCGTCGGTCGCGGCCTTCTTGCGCTTGATGGTCGCCCACTTGCTATGTCCTGACACCGCAACTGCCTCCTTCTCTTACTTTCTCTTCGGTCCCACCTCGCGGTTCCGCTGCCGGATCGTGTAAGTCCGGATCAGCTTCATACCGTTAGTGAGCCGCCGCCTCTTTCGACGCCGCGATCACTTTGGGCACCTCCAGCGCCGGAACGGCCTCGTACCCCGAGAAAGCCCGGCTGTGGTGCGCCCGTCCCTGTGTGATGGCACGGAGCGACGTGGAATACTTATAGAGCTCCGCCTCGGGCACCAAGGCCTTGACCGTCGTGCGTCCCGCTGTGGGCTCCATCCCCAGCACCTTCCCACGCCGCTGATTCATGTCACTCATGATGTCGCCTACGTAGTCGTCGGGCGTGGTCACCGTAACCTCGATGATGGGCTCCAGGATCACGGGGCGGCACTTTCCAGCGACATTCTTGAACGCGGCGGAGCCGGCCAGCTTGAACGCGATGTCGCTCGAGTCCACCGCATGGTAGGAGCCATCGTAGCACTCCGCCTCGAAGTCGACACAGCGAAAACCGGCGAGGACTCCGCGGGCAGCCGCCTCTTGGATGCCCTTGTCTACGGAGGGCACGTACTTGGTCGGGATCACCCCACCTTTGATGGAACTGACGAATTCGTACCCCTTGCCGGCCGTACGTGGCTTGAGCCGAATCCAACAATCCCCGAACTGGCCGCGTCCGCCCGACTGCTTCTTGTGCCGCCCCTGCCCCTCGGCCTCTTTCGTGATCGTCTCCCGGTAGCCGATCTTTGGTTGCTCCATCGTCACGGCCACCCCGTACTTCCGCTTCATACGTTCCAGCTGAACCGCCAAATGCAGTTCGCCCAACCCCCGGGCTATCGTCTGATGAAGTTCTGGGTCGAACTCGGCCAGAAACGTCGGGTCCTCTTCGTGCAACTTAGGAAGGACAACGCCTAGCTTATCTTCATCTCCACGGTTCTCACCGCAAATCGCCACTGCGATCTCTGGGCTCGGGAAGGAGATCTTCTCGAGGATCACCGCACGGGACATGTCGCAGAGGGTGTCATTGGTGTGGGCGCTCTTGAGCTTCGCGACCACCCCGAGATCTCCTGCATGGAGTTTGGCGACTTCCAAGCGGTCCTTCCCCATGGCGACAGAGAGGTGGTTCAGTTTTTCGACGCTTCCACGCTCACCGTTCTTGACCTGCTGCCCATTGCTGACCGTGCCGCTCATGACGCGGAAGTAGGACATCTCCCCAATGTGGGGCTCTAAGGCCGTCTTATAGATGAGAGCGGAGAAGGTCTCATCGTCCGAGGCAGACAGGTGAACCTCCTCCTCCATGCCGGTGCGCTGGGCCAACTCGCCGGCGGCTTCAGTGGGGCTGGGGCAAAGATCCACAAGTCCCTTGAGGAGGGCTTGCATCCCGTACGAGTTCTCCGCGGATCCGCAGAAGAGCGGCACGATATCCCCGCTTGCCACTCCCTTGTGCATAGCTTGGATAGCCTCTTCCCGGCTTATCTTGCCTTCGTCCAGATAGCGGTCGAGAAGCGCCTCGTCGGTGGTGGCGAGCGTCTCCTGGAGCTCGGTCTCCCACTNCTCGAACTTGGCCTGAAGCTCCTCGGGTACGTCGACCTCGTCGTAGTCGCCCTTCTCGGTGCCAGCCTTGAACATGTGGGCTCGCTCACTGAATAAGTTGATGATGCCCCTGAAGTCGTCACCCTCTCCAATTGGGATCTCGACGGGCACGACCTTTTCGGTGAGTTGTGCCTTGATGTCCTGGTACACACGCTCGAAAGAGGCGTGCTCCTTGTCCATCATGGACAANAAAAAGAACCGGGGAACTCCCCGGTCTTCCGCGTATTCCCAGACGGTTTCGGTACCAACCTCCACGCCGGAGGTGGCACTCACTACAATAACCGCAGAGTCCGCCACCCGGATCGCCGCCAGNGTCTCACCGACGAAATCCANGAAGCCCGGAGTGTCGAGTAGNTTGATCTTGGCGCCAGCGTACTCGCAGAANGCCGGCGTGCACTGAAGCGAAATCCCGTGACTCGCTTCCTCCGGCGTGTACATCGTGAGCGCGTGTCCNTCGGTGACGTTTCCCTTCCGTNGTGAAGAACCAGCGGTGTAACAGAGNGCGTCGATGAGGCTGGTCTTCCCAGCNCCGCCGTGGCCCAGAACTGCAACATTCCTGATTCTATCCGTCGTATACTCTTTGGCGGACGCCATGTATACCTCCTACCCGATGTGCACGGTATCGCTTTTCTTCCAAGGGACGGTGATTGTAGGCCGAACGGCCGATCTCGTCCAGATCAGGACGGGTCAGTGTGGCNTCGCAGAAGGTCTCGTGCGANCGAGNGGCCGAAGCGGAGGCTACTNGCGGCGGCNGAGNCGCTGCTCAGTTCGTGCGGTGCTTCTTCGATACTTGGTCGAGCAGCTGCTTTTCTTGCTCCGTGAGGGACGCCATCCCCTCTGCCGAAATCTTGTCCAGCACTCGATCGACGGCGTCCAACGTCGTTTCTTCGGCAGCGTCGACGCTCTCTTGGTTCAGGCCACTCGTAGCTTCCTCCTGCTCTTCGCGGGGAACGATCGCGAACCGCCGCCCACCGCGAGCAGCCTTCTGGATACCTTGTATGGCCTGCGAGGCACGCCAGTCGGTCTTCAGATAGAGAAANCCCGCAGCGAATCCGCCAAGATGGGCGAAGTGATTGACGCCCCCGCCCGCGGCGCCGAAGGCGTTGATGAAGCTGACNACAACGAAAAAGCCCACCAGCCATTTCGCCTGTACCGGGAAGATGCCCCAGACATAAATGGGAGCGTTGGGCCATGTCATGGCGAACGCCAGCAGGACGCCGTAGACCGCGGCCGAGGCACCGATGGTCGGATTCGTCAAGAANAGAAAACTGAGTGCTACCCCTCCGAGGCCGCACACCAGATAGTATCGAATGAATTCCCGCGATCCCCACTTCGATTCGAGATGCGTGCCGAAGAAGAACAGCCCGAGCATGTTCATGAAGAGGTGCCAAAAATCACCGTGGAGGAACATGTATGTGAGGGGAGTCCACGGGCGAATAAAGATCTTGGTCGGCTGGAAGGAGAACCAATCGAGGACAAATNCCCGGCCGATAACCGAGGTGAGCGCGAACACGATCGTATTCGCGATGAGCAGCCGCTTGACCCACGGGGTCAACTGATAGCCGAAGATCATCCCTCCGTCACGGTAGTTCCCGGTACCTCTCAAAATCCCTTCTCCACCTTANAGTACAGCGAAAAAATAGCTTCGCCGCNTTGAAATCAAACCCCCTTCCTTACGAGCAGGTTGCGAGGAACACCAGTGAGNTTACTAGGGTGAAGCGCTTCNGGCACGCTCAGCNGCCATACGCACGATCCGATCGCACAACTCCGCAAAAGTCATGCCCGCCGCGCGCGCGGCCTTGGGAAGGAGGCTAGTCGAGGTCATCCCGGGTAGGGTGTTGGCCTCCAGACACCAGGCCTCGCCCTCCCCATCGACCATGAAGTCGACCCGAGAAAAATCTCTGAGTCGCAGCAGGCGNTGCACCTGGAGGGCGCGTTCCTGAAGCGTCTGGACCAAGGCGTCCGGGATCTCGGCCGGAAAAANCTCGNCGGCCATTCCCAGCTGGTACTTACACTCGTAATCGAACAACCCGTGCTCGGAAACGATCTCGCCGACTGGCAGGGCCTCGTCCCCCAGGATGCCCACGGTGAACTCACGGCCGGCGACGAAAGCTTCATACATCATGTCGGAAGCCTCACCGCTCTCGGCAGCGCCGACTGCTTCCAACTGGATCCTCTCCTCCACTTGGGCAGCATTGTCGAGTAGGTACAAGCGGACCGACGAGCCGCCCGCGACCGGTTTGGCGATGAGGGGCAGACCGAGCCGCTCGACCGCCTCATCGGCGGAGGGGTTCACGAGCCAATCCGGCGTCGNGACTCCGGCGTCCCAGAGGAGGCGCTTTGTGACGTCCTTGTTCATCGCGAGGCCNCTGCCGAGCATGCCACTTCCCGTGTACGTGATACCGCGGCCGTCGAGCAGNGCCTGAAGCGTGCCATCCTCGCCCATGCCCCCGTGCAACGCCGGAAAGACCACGTCAGCCGCCGCGCCGTGTAGGTCTTCAAGCGCGAAGCCACCACCAGGAGGACCACCCTCCTCGTGATCCACGAGCTTCGCACCGTCGGAAGCGCCGGAATGGTCTGGCGCGGCGTCCACACTTGATGTGCCCGGCGGCAAGATTCCCACGCCCTCGGCGAGGATTTTGGCCTCGTCCTCGCGGGTCAGGGCCCCTGTGGCGGGGTCCAGCGCAGCTACGTCGTGCCCCGCTTCCCTCAGGGCATTAGCCACCTGGCAGCCAGAGGCGAGGGAAACATCGCGTTCCTCCGACTCGCCTCCGAGTAGGACCACGACCCTCATCCGCTCACCCCCATCAACCGATCGAGCCCGTCAGGTTACGGATCAGGTCATACCGGGTGAGGATCCCACTGATTTCACCTTCGTCGCGGACGAGGACCGCCGAGTTCTTCCGAGTCAGTAGTGGTGCGGTCGCCTCGGCGTCCGTATGGCTGTCCACGACCGGGAAGGGCGTATCCATGATCGACTCGACGGGCCGGTCGAGCAGCTCCGGATCCTCGATCACGGAGGACATCAACTCGCCATCGGTCAGCGAGCCCACACAGTCGCCCTCGAGGAGCACGGGCAATTGTGAGACGTTGTGCGACGTGAGCGTTGCGAGGGCGACTCGCACCGGCGTGGTGGGCTGAACCGTGATGAGTCCCGGAAGATCACGGTCCTTTCCGGCCACTAGGTCATGGACACTGGGGTGGGCCCGCTTCATGAACTCGTTCTCCCGCATCCAATCGTCGTCGTAGACCTTGGTGAGGTAGTGCTCACCCCAGTCGGGCAGCAGGGTCACGATCACTGCACTTTCGCCGGCCTCCTTCCCAATTTCGAGTGCGGCGTGCACCTGAAGTCCGGCCGAACCTCCGGCGAAGAGACCCTCCTCCCGGGTTATGCGGCGCGTCATGGCAAACGCCTCGGCGTCGGTTACGGTCACCCAGCGATCCGTAACACTCAGGTCCAGGGCGCCCGGAATCTTGTCATTGCCGATCCCCTCGACCTTATACGGTTCGCCCCTGGTCATCTCTCCCGTATCGAAGAAGGCTTTCAGGACCGACCCCTCCGGGTCCACGCCCACGATCTGGACGTCCGGATTCTGCTCTTTGAGGTACCGACCCACCCCGGTAATCGTCCCGCCGGTGCCGGAACCTGCAAGAAAGTGAGTGACTTTTCCGTCTGTTTGGGCCCAAATCTCGGGACCCGTAGTTTCGTAGTGTGCCTGCGGATTCGCCGGATTGTAGAACTGGTTGGCCAATACCGCTCCCGGTGTCTCACGCGCGATGGTCGCAGCCTTCACGGTGTAATGCTCAGGATGGTCGGGCGGGACCGCGGTGGGGACGATGACCACTTCCGCGCCGAAGGCGCGCAGGAGCTTCACCTTCTCCTGACTCATCTTGTCGGGCATCGTGAAGATGCACCGGTAACCTCGAAGTGCCGCGACCATGGCCAAAGCCATTCCCGTGTTGCCGCTTGTCGCTTCGACAATCACCCCTCCCGCCTTGAGCGCTCCTTCCTGCTCGGCCGCCTCTACCACGGCCAGTCCGATGCGATCCTTCAGGGATCCGCCGGGATTCATGAATTCGCACTTCGCGTAAATGGTCCCGGGGACATCACGGGCGACACGGTTCAGCCTGATCAGAGGGGTCGCCCCCACCACTTCGGTGACGTCGTTGTATGGGCGGGGGTGGTTTTCACTCATGACCGGCCCGCGGTGAGGATCCAGAAGGCTGTTGAAGGAGTACACTGGCCGCGTTGCGGACAGCCTTCACGGGCGCGGTCTCTTGGAAAAATGAACGGGCACGTTCGCCCAGACTTCGATGCGCTTGTCCCCCCGCCGGGCCGGACTGAATCTCAGCGTCCTTGCTCCGCGGACGGCTGAGGAGTCGAACGAAACGAATCCACTAGACTCCATTACCACCACGCTATCCACGTCACCCAGGTCCGTCACACGCACCTTCAGAACGGAGCTGCCCTCGATACCCTGGTCCCACAGATCCAAGGGATAATCGATCAGCACCGACGCGCTCAACGGGGATGGGCTCTCGATTTCCTGATCCCCGGAACAACCCCACATGCCGGACGCCAGGAGCGCGCACATGGCCGCGGAACCAGGTCTGTACCGGCGCGGTCTCAACTGTCCTCCGGCGAACGAGATTCCTTGTGCAGTTCGAACAAGAGGTCCAGAGCCTCCTTGGGTGTCATCGCTTCCGGATCGATCGTCTGGAGTCGTTTTAGCAAAGGCGGGTCACCGGCAGCGAAAAACGTAAGCTGATCGAGCGAGGGCTCCGACGCCGGACGATGTGCACCGAACCGGCCCAAACCCTCTCCCCCACCGGTGTGTGTTCCCTCCAACTCGGTCAGAAGTTCCCTCGCCCGAGCAATCACCCCACCGGGAAGCCCGGCCAAGCGCGCGACTTGGATTCCATAGGACCGGTCGGCGCCACCGTCCTCGAGCCTGCGCAGGAAAACGATCTCGTCTCCGACTTCCCGCACGGCGACGTTCATGTTTGCGACAGCGGGCAGCAGGTCCCCGAGTTGAGTCAACTCGTGATAATGGGTGGCGAAGATCGTCTTTGCTCCAACTTCTTCGTGCAGGTGCTCGGTGACTGCCCAAGCTATGGAAACTCCGTCGTACGTAGAGGTACCCCGACCGATCTCGTCGAGGAGCACAAGGCTCCACTCGGTGGCGCCATGCATGATGGAGGCGGTTTCGTTCATCTCCACCATGAAAGTCGACTGCCCTCGAGCCAGGTTATCGGAGGCGCCCACACGGGTGAAGATCCGATCACAAACCGGAAGGCGCGCCCGATCCGCAGGAACGAACGATCCGATTTGCGCCATCAGGTGGATGAGCCCCACCTGCCGGAGTAGCGTGGACTTTCCCGCCATGTTCGGTCCGGTGAGTACTACGATGCGACGGGCTTGGTCCAGCGCCATATCGTTCGGAATGAACGACTCGGAGGGCATCATCATTTCGACCACCGGGTGCCGGCCCGCGACGATCTGCAGGTCGTACCCCGTGTGGACCTCGGGCCTTACGTATCCTCGCCTTTCCGCCACGTGCGCCAACGTGGTCAACACGTCGAGCCGGGCGGCGCGGCCTCCAGCTTCTTGGATACGGCCCACCTCGGCGGCCACCTGAACCCGCACCTCGCCGAAGAGTCCAGCCTCGAGCTTATCCATGCGGTCTTCGGCGTCGAAGATCTTTTCTTCCCACTCCTTCAGTTCGGGCGTGAAATAGCGCTCCGCGTTGGCCAGCGTCTGCTTGCGGACATAGTCGTCAGGAACCTTGTCGATGTTGGCCTTCGTGACCTCCAGGTAGTACCCGAACACTTTGTTGAAGCCGACCTTGAGTGAGGAAATCTTGGTGCGCTCCCTTTCCCGGCTCTGTAGCCCGGCTATGAAGTCACGGGCACCATCCCGGGTCACTCGAAGCTCGTCCAGATCGGCAGAGTACCCTTCGCGGATGATCCCTCCGTCCTGGTGCGTGGCGGGGGCGTCGGGTGAGATGGCCTTTTCGACCAACTCCCGAACATCCAGCAGCAGATCGATTTCAGTGACCAGGCTCTGCAAGAACGCACTCTCCACGCCCTCACCCGCTTCCCGGATCACCGGAAGCTCGGCAAGCGATCGGCCGAGGCCGAGAAGCTCTCTCGGTGAGACGCGCGCGGCGCCCACTTTGCCGGCCAGGCGCTCCAGGTCGGTCATTCGCCCGAGGGCATCACGAAGACGGGCACGTAGGTCTGGGGCGTCGAAGAACTCCGCGACGGCCTCCTGCCTCCGCCAGATCTCCTCCGCATCCACGAGTGGGTTGAGGATCCAGCGTCGGAGAGCGCGCGCACCCATAGCCGTCACGGTTTCGTCGAGCACCCAGGTGAGCGTGCCACCCTCCTCGCCCGCCCGGAGGGGTTCGACCAACTCCAAGTTCCGGCGTGTCATCTCGTCGAGGAGCATCGCGCTGCCTCGACGGATGATCTGAGGTCGGCGCAGGTGTCCTACCCCTCCAGGCCGGATCTCCGAAACGTAGGTCAGAAGCGCTCCTGTGGCCTGGACGAGCAAGCGGTCTTCCCGTCGGAAACCGAATGCCTCGAGGCTCTGAATCCCGTACCGGCGCTTCATCTCATCGGCCGCCGAGGCGTAGTCGAAGACCCAATCGTCGCGGTAAGTGCGGAGCCGGCCGGAAAGCGCATCACCCAAGGAAGCCAGGCCGTTTCCATCCCGTTCGAAGACGCGGGGCAACAACAGTTCGGCCGGGTCGAGCCGGCCCAACTCAGCTCTCAAATCGGGAACTGTTACGTCTTGGACGGACAACTCGCCGGTGGACAGGTCGAGCCTAGCGAGCCCCAAACACCCATCGGCCGGCTCCGTCAGAGCGACCAAGAAATTGTTTCGCTCGGCGGTCAGGAGCGCGTCATGAAGGACGGTCCCTGGCGTCACAGTTTCCGTCACTTCGCGCCGAACGATTCCCTTGGCGTCGGCGGGATCCTCCACCTGGTCGCAGATGGCGACCTTCTGCCCCAGGGCCACCAACCGACCCAGGTACTCATCCAGCGCCTTGGCCGGCACCCCCGCGAGGGGCACACGAGCCGCTGCTCCATTGTTTCGAGACGTGAGCGTCAATCCAAGGAGTCGGGATCCCTTTTCGGCGTCCTCGAAGAAGAATTCGTAAAAGTCGCCGACTCGGAAGAAGACGAGAGCATCCCTGTGCTGGGATTTGACCTCTCGCCACTGGCGCATCAGTGGGGTATCGTCAGCCTGTGGCATTGCGTGGAGTTACAGGGGCTCGGGCACGCTGTGACCAGCGAATGTGTTCGAATGGCCGAGACACTTTTTAGAACATCACAGATAGGATACCCGCCCGCCGGAACACGATCAACCGACCGAAGGTGAAGAGGACCTTACCATGTCTCGCCAGGATAGAGCACCGCTGCGAATCATCGCCCACAACGGTGCGCCCGAGTGGGGTGGTGGGGAGATCGCGCTGACTCATCTCCTGCTCGGCCTGGCGGGCCGCGGCCATCGGGTAACGCTCCTCTGCAACCGCCGGCTGGTCGCAGAGGCGGCCCGAGAGAGAGGAGTCGAGACGCGCCTCCTGAGGTTGGGAGGTGACCTCGCGGTACACGACGCGGTTCGTCTGGCTCTGGTCCTGCGGCGGGAGCGGCCGGACGTTGTCATCGTCGGGACCTTCCGCAAGCTCTGGCTGGCGGCAGCAGCCGCCAGGATGGCCCTGGTCCCCAAACTCGTGGTGCGCATCGGGCTCTCCAGCGATACCGCGAGAAACTTCAAATATCGGTTGGTGATGAGACGCTGGGTGGACCACATCGTCTTCGTGGCGGATGTGATGCGGAAATCGTACGCCGAAACGCTCCCGGAACTAACCGATCGACTAGTAACGATTTCGAAAGGTATTCCGCCACTGGGCCCACGCCTCACCAAGGAAATGGCGAGGCGGGCCCTCGGTCTTCCGTTGGAGGTGCCCTTGCTGGGTAACGTGAGCCGGCTCGTGTCCCAAAAACGGGTGAGCCGATTGATGGAGGCCCAAGTGTTCCTACCCGAAAACGCCCGTCTGGCCATCGCAGGAGACGGTCCACTCCGCAGTGCGCTCGGGCAAAAGGCCCGCGCGCTGCGAATCCGCGACCGCGTGCACTTTCTCGGACACCAGCAGAACATCGCACCCCTGTTGGACGCGGTGGACGCTCTCGTCATCACCTCGAACCGGGAAGGCATGTCCAGTGCGATGCTCGAAGCCATGGCAAGAGGCGTCCCCGTAATCTCTACCGATGTCTCCGGCGCGCGTGAGGCCCTGGAGCCCGACGCAGAGGGCCGAGCGCCCGGATTGGTCACGGGCTTCACACCCCCCGAGATCGCCTCAGCTCTCAACTCCGTGTTGTACGACCGAAGTATCCTGGACGAGATGGGGCGCACCGCGGAACGGTGTTATCGGGAGCGTTTTTCGTACGAGCGCATGCTCGACGGATGGGAGGGGTTGTTTTACGAAACTCCGAGGGCGCCACTGAGCTGAGGCGGGGTCGTCCCCCTCACGCTCAGCCCTCTCCGGACATCCAGAAGTACCAGACGATCCACGCGATCGCCAGCGCGGCGCCCACGTTTACCAAGAGGACGTCGATGGGCATCACCCTGACCCCGACGGTCCGGTCAACTCCTCCGTATGGCGAGGCTCCCGGGGTTTAAAACTCCTTAGGCGGTTGGCGTTGGTCACGACAGTGACCGAACTGAACGCCATGGCCGCCCCTGCGTAGACGGGCTTCAAGAGGATGCCGAACACGGGATAGAACACACCCGCCGCCACCGGAATTCCGAGCACGTTGTAAATGAAAGCGCCGACCAGATTCTGCCGGATATTGGCGAACGTAGCCTCTGAGATTTCCATGAGATCGACCACACCCCCCAAGGATCCGCCCATGAGCGTGACATCGGCGGCCTCCATCGCCACATCCGTCCCGGTTCCGATGGCGATCCCGATATCCGCCTGGGCAAGCGCCGGTGCATCGTTGATGCCGTCACCCACCATGGCCACCCGCGCACCCCTCTTCTGCAGCTCCGCGATTCGCTGCGCCTTCTGGTCCGGTAGCACACGGGCCCACACCGTATCGACACCAACCTCGCGTGCTACGGCCCGGGCGGTCGCTTCGTGGTCGCCAGTCAAGATCACGACGTGTTTACCCAGGGCCTGGAGCCGGCGAATCACATCAACCGAATCCGCCTTCACAGGATCGAAAATTCCAAGTGCGCCGAGAGGCCTCCCGTCGGCCGCGGCCAGAATTGGTGTGCGCCCTTCCGCCGCCAGATCGGTAGCCTTTCTCTCTAGGTCCTGCGTGTCTACACCGGCTTCCGCCAGGAAAGAGGCGGTACCCACGAGCACGGTCTTCCCGCCGACCGCCGCCCGCACGCCGCGCCCCGGAACGGCCACGAAATCCGTAGCCCGTTCGAAGCGGATTCCGCGGGCCGCGGCGCCATCGACAACGGCCATCCCGAGCGGGTGCTCCGATCCCGCTTCGACCGCCGCGGTCAACCTCAGAAGGTCCTTGTCGCTCACACCTCCCAATGGAACCACATCAGTGAGGGTCGCCGCACCCTGCGTGACCGTCCCGGTCTTGTCGAGCACAACGGTGTCCACGTTACGGGCCCTCTGCAACGCCTCCCCGTTCCGGATGAGGACGCCGTACTCCGCCGCCTTCCCCACGGCGACCATGATCGAGATCGGCGTGGCCAGACCCAGTGCGCAAGGGCAGGCGATGACCAGGACGGCGACGGCGACAACCACCGCGTAACTCAGCGACGGACCGAACGTGTACCAGACGGCGAACGAAACCACCGAAATGATCATGACAGAGGGCACAAAGTAGCTAGCCACCACGTCCACTACCTTCTGGATCGGCGGCTTGGCCCCCTGTGCGCTCCGTACCATCTGAACGATCCGAGACAAGACCATCTCACTTCCAACTCGCTCGGCCACGAATTGGATGACACCAGAGGCGTTGATCGTGCCACCGACGACCTCGTCCCCCGGAGCCTTCTCGACGGGGATGCTCTCCCCGGTGACCATCGATTCGTCGACAGCGCTCCGGCCATCGTGAACACGGCCGTCAACCGGAATTTTCTCGCCGGGGCGCACCACCACAATGTCACCCACCCGCACCGTGGCGGCCGGAATCTCCACCTCGGCGTTCCCGCGAATGACCCTGGCGACCAGGGGGCGAAGGTCCATGAGGCGCCGAACCGCTTGAGAGGTCTGGCCTCTCGCGCGGGCCTCGAGCGCCTGGCCGAGCACCACGAGAGTGATCACAACCGCCGTTGCCTCGTAGAACGGGTGAGCCGTCCCCTCAGGAAAGAGCCCGGGAAAAGCAACCGCAAAAGTCGAGTACAGCCAGGCGGCCCCCGTCCCGAGCGCAACCAGCGTGTCCATGTTGGCGTCGTGCCGCCGGAAGGCCGACCATCCCCCCGTAAAGAACCGGCCACCGACATGCACCATGATGGGGACAGTCAAGAAGCCGCTGAGCGTCCACAGGGCCCGCATCACACTGGGACTCAGGTCCTGAAGACCGGAGATGAACTGAGCGTGCCCTATGAGCACGACAGGCACACCCAGCAAGGCTCCGATCTTGAAGCGGCGGAAAAGCGAGCTTGCTTCCGCTTCCCGTTCCTCGTCGCGACGCCGGAGGGTCTCTTCGATGCCCTCTGCCTCGGCGACCGAGTCGACCCCGTAGCCGGCCGCCACCACGGCTTCCCGAATGGCATCCCTTTCCAAGGCTCCGGGAGTATACTGTACACGCGCGGCTTCCGTTGCGAGGCTGACGTCCACGTGAGCAACGCCGGAAACGCCGGCCACCGCATTTTCCACACGCCGGACGCACGCGGCGCAGGTCATGCCCGTAATCGGAATCTCCTGCGTGAGGAGCGTGGTTGCCGAACCGGCTTCTGCCGCGGAGGGAGCCGGACCGACCTCAGGGGAAGATGAATCCATACTTCTTCAACAGCCTTCTAAAACGCGCCCGTGACTCTTCCGTAGAAATATAGCGCGATCAACACCCCCACGACCGCCACCCAACGGAGCACTTTCACAGCCGCCATCGATTGGCGGTCCACAGCACTGACCGCCGTCGACGACGCACCCGTCGCCCCTCGGCGAATCGCCCCCAATTCCGTGACGTTCCGAAGGAGGGCACTGAGATTCGCCTCGAGCTCCAGGGGATTGCTCGGTTTCGTGATGAAGTGATTGCCACCGAGTCTGTAGCTCTTGGCAACACCGTCGTCGCGGTCGGACGATGTAAGAATCGCCACGGGGATCGAACGGATCCTATCATCCCGTTTGATCTCCTCGAGAGCTTCGGAGCCCGTGCAAGCTCTCCGCATCTCCACGGGGACTCCAGCGGCCTCCTTAAGAGCTCGTTCGATGACAATAGCGTCGTCGTCCTCAGCGAGAACGACGTGCCACCCCGTCTTCTCCACCCTTTGGGGCGCTCTCACGGCACGGGCTCCTCATCGGGCACATCAGCCGCAATGGTGGCTTCGTGCCCCCGTCTCCTCACTTGATCCATCAATTCGGCGGCTCCGGCCCGATCGGAAAACGCCCCGATTCTCACGCGCACGAGCGGACTCTCGGGGACACGGACGATTCTCGCGCGGAAGCCGGAGGCGTTCACCGCCGCCAACAGATCTCTCGCGCGCTCCTCGCTCTCGAATGCCCCTACCTGAACAGCATAGCGGAGCGACGCCGTTTCGGCGCCGGGAGGGGAGTCCGCCTCGGGTTCCTGAACGGTGGCGGCAGCGGCAGCATCGGCACCGGTAGCCGAATCGGCACTGCGAAGGGCTAGAGCCTCCGCTTCTCGGGCCGCGGCCTCGGCCTCCTCAACCCCTACCAAGTGATCGGAGAGCCATTCCTCTGCCTGGCGGCGCCTCGGACTCCTCGGATAATCCGTAACCAAAGTCCGGAAGTAACCTGCTGCGCGCGGAAGATCCCCGGCGCCGGCTGAGATCAAGCCGAGGCGCAGCATCGCCTCATCAGAGTAAGAACCACCCGGATACTCCAAAGCCAAACGCTGGAAGTCGAGGCCAGCCGTGTTAGGATCCACAGTGAGGATGGCCCTCAACCACAGGCCGTGCTGCCGGTCGCGTCGGTTCGATCCAGCCCGTTCATTCAGCCACCAAGAATCGAGCGCGGTCCGAGCTTCATCGGCACGGCCAGCCAAGGCCAGTGAATCCACCGTAGCCAGGCTCTCCTGAGCGCCTACCGGAACCGCGACGCCCACTGCCAGGATCACGGCAGATAAGAGGCCTACGCCGCGACGTCTTCGCGGCTCATCAATGTGAGAAGCCATTCTTCCAGGTGGTGCTCGTCGGAAAGGGAACTCGCCTTCAGCAAACGATCGACCCGAAGCAGGCCCAATACCGCCGACCTGATCTCATCCGCACTCCATCCCCCGGCCTGAAGGCTGATCTGCCGGGACAGCCACCGCTGGTGAGGGGGAAGTACCTCCTCGACGGCCCGGGGGCCACTCTCCACTACCAAGCCGATTCTCAACAGGTGGGTCGACAACCCGACGGTCAGACCGACACCGCTCTCGCCCTGGTTCAAGAGTACTCGAACGCCCGTTACGGCCTCCCGAAAACGCCTGAGGCCCACGAGATCGAACCACCTCCAGCGATCCTGTTTCGGCAAGACGATTCCGGCCGCCCGAACATGCTCTAGGGTAATACGACCTTCTTCTCCCGCAACCGTATTGAGCTTTTCGATCTCCTGCGAGAGGATACCCAGGTCGGTCCCAATTGCTTGGCCCAAGGCCCTCGCGGCGTCAGGCTCCATGACAGTCCTGAAGCGGACGGTGACCTCCTCCATCAACCACCCGGGCACGTCCTCCGGCGCGATCATTGCAAATTCGACCGATTGAGCCCGCTTGATCAAGGTCTGATAGAACTTCGCCTTCGAACGTTCGGGAATCCGCGCCGAAAGAATCAGCGCGAGATCCGAAGGGGGATTTTCGACAAGGCCGAGGATCAGGTCCCGGGATCGTGCCGCACCGGCAAACGCTTCGGTGCCCCTCACCACGACCACCCTCCGCTCGGCCATCATCGGAGGCGTGGCCAGTATTCGGGCGAGATCATCGACGCTCACGTCGGAGGCTTGCACCACGTCCAGGTTGAAGTCACGAGTGCCTTGATCCAGATGGACCTCTACCAGGGCTTGAACCGCCTCCCTCTTGCGATGCTCATCCCCGCCATAAAGGAAAAAAACCCCACCCCGGGATCCTTGCGTGAGGACCTTCGGGAGAGGGTTATTCATAGGGGGCGATTTGTTGGATGTGTCCGTCCGTCCAATTCCGTCCGTTCAGTCAAGACCCGTTCTTCGGAGTACCCGTTCGCCACGATCCTGCTGACCACGATTCCGCTCACTCATCGGAGAATACTCGAAGAGGAGATCCTCCGTGTCAGACCATAACCCTCCCGGGAACAGACCGGAAGAGACTGGCGTGAGCCCTGGCACATCAGGGCCGACAAGCGACTCGAGCATCGGCGGACCCGATACGATGATGGCCGGAAGGTCGACTTCGGGAACACCACCGCCGATCATCGGCGACCATGCGACTGCGGTGAGCAGGATCGCCATACCCAGCACGGTTGCCGCCGGAATGGCGGAAGCTTTGCCGGGCCGGGCCGCCGATCCGCCTTCGTCTAGGTGAAACAAGCGGTGTTGGAGTCGCGGACGGAAACTCTCGGCGAGTTCAGGCCTGGGCATCACATGGAGCAGCGCCACACTCCGGGTCACAACCTCCTGGTACCGAGCACACTTTCCGCATGCCGCCAGGTGGGCCTCGGCTTCCTTCCGTACCGGGGCTTCCTCCGGGGCGTCATAAAACTCGGAAAACCGGCTTAGAAATTCCGAGCAATCCATAGCTTGATACGGACTCCTGATCCAAGATTCGCGAACGGCATACGTAGTCGAGCTTGATTATTACGTGCACCGGTCGGCGGTGTTCCCTACTTGGATCAGGACGACGAGGAACGAGGTCCCGGTGAGTCAGTCGAGCGAGGGGGCGATCACTCGGGCGAAGTTGTTGCGCGCCCGGTTCAGGCGGCTCTTCACCGTGCCCAGATTACATCCCGTGATTTCCGCGATCTCCTCATAGGTCTTGCCCTCGAGTTCGCGCAGCACAAAAACGATGCGATGATGTTCTGGCAGCTGCGTCACTGCCTTCTCCACCAAGTCCTTGAGGTGCCGCTTGCGGAAGAGATCGTCGGGCCTGTAGGTGGAGTCCTCCCATTCGAGCGGCCTGTGATCGGCCTCCCAGTTCTTCCGGATGGTCTGGAAAAGCACCAACGGGTTCCTCGAGCGATTGCGCAGCTCGTTCTTGGCCAGATTCCCGGCAATCGTGTAAATCCACGTCGAAAACTTCTTGGTCTGGTCGAAACGGTGCATATGGCGGTACACCCTGACGAACGTCTCCTGCACCAGATCCTGCGCCCGCTCACGGTCGCCGACCGTACGATAGACAAAGTTCAAGAGGCGTCCATCGTACCGTTTCACCAACTCCCCAAACGCACGCTCGTCACCGCCGAGGAAGGCCCGGACGACATCACTGTCGCCGAGTTGCTCGAGCATCTTGCGATGCTCTTTTGCCGCACCACCTGGCAGAACCTGGATTTCGGCTGTGTTCTTCACGTTGCGGCTCCCCCTACCGCGTCCCGTTATGGCGTAGCGCCACCCGACTACTTTGTGCTATGCGTAGCCCTTGGGTTTTGAGCATCGCACGTTCCGTGCCACTTCGGTTAAGTGCAAAGTAATCCAATTTCAGACATCCCACGCCCCTCATCGTCCCACCTAGGGGACGCTTGATCTTAGCGGGGAACACACGCCGGCGCACATCCGCAGGCCCAGTCGGTCCGTTCCCACTGTGATCGCCTCGCACAAATCGATCCGCGAAGAGGATGGCGGCCATGCTCTTGGCGTCCACGATCCGTCCGTCCCAGACCATATCGAGCGCCTCAAAAAAGGAGACTCTCACCACTTCTATGAATTCGTCCCGGGTCTCTGGAGAGTTCGCCAGGCTCAAGATTCGTCGCGATGAAGAGCCTGATCACCTCGTCCGTAAAACCGGGTGTGGTATATATATACGTGTGAGGGCTGTCATTTGTGACGCCCGCATCCCGGTTTCTTCTTCCAGCTCCCTGTGCGCGCATTCCTCCCAACTCTCCTCGGGACCTGCGGGTATGCCGGCCGGGACTTCATCGAGATAGCCGTCGGACGCGTATCGGTACTGCCGCACCAGCAGCACATCGGGGTCAGGATCCAACAAATCGCCTAGGAGGGGCAACACGGCAGACGCGCCGACATGCCGAATCATCTCGAGTTGGCCTTCGCTCCCGTCTGGGAACCGAACCGTGTCCACGCTCAGCCGAACTACCCGCCCCTCGTACACGACCTCGCTGTCGATCCGTCCAGGCACGTGCGTACTCAGACCGCCTCGACAACCGTCACGGTTCCCCATCCGAGTCCTTCCAGCGGGCCCTGGACCTCATCGGCGTCCCCACCGACTACCACCGTCATCTCGTCGGGGCGGATACAGCCGCGTGCGGCCTCACAGGCTTCTTCGAGCGTCACACTGCGAATACGATCTCGATAGTCCGCATAATAGTCGTCCGGGAGATCGTAGACGAGAAGCTCCGCAATCCGGGCCGCGATCTGGCCGGTTGTTTCCAACTCGAGCGGGAATACGCCCGCGAGGTAGTCCCGAGCGGCATCAACCTCCTCTGCGGTCGGCCCATCCGCGACCAGAGTGGTGATCTCGGAGACCGCCTCGCGTACGGCGTCGGCCGTGACGTCGGTACCCA
>PCCM01000074.1 GCA_002731735.1 Gemmatimonadota bacterium
GGTTCGGGATCTTTGGGTTGTCGACGTTTCCACCCACCGGTCGATTTGGGCTGGCGGTGATCCTGGGCACGATGACGGCGGCCACCATGGCGCTGGTAACCTTACCGCTCGCGGTCCGGGCGTGGCAAAAGCGGCCACCCCCGGATCTGGAAGTGGCCGCTTCTGGTTAGGCCTTCGGCGGTCTTTGGACCGCGACAGTGATCAGCCTCCAGGCCCCCTCTAGGGGAGTGTCATGGCGATCAACTGCGCCGGCTGCCCGCCGCCGCCCACAGTAAAGACGACGTACTGCTCGTCTTCGTGCATGTAGGTCATAGGAAGACTCGTCTGGGTCCCCGGAATCTCCAGGTCGGCGATGATCTCGCCCGTGGCCTTGTCATAGGCGTAGAAATGGGGGTCTCCGCCGTACCCCTCACCCGCCAGCACCAGCGTCCTGGTGACCAAGATGCCGGCCCTCGTGGCTTTACCCCACCGGCCGACCTCGACGCCCTCCAGGAACGGGTTGTTCTTGACCCGCTCGGTCGCATCCCCGTTGGCCTGCATCCAGAGGTGCTCACCGGTGTTCAGGTCGATGGCGGTGATGCGTCCCCACGGTGGCTTGATCAACGGAAGCCCCGACCGCTGGGGTCGGGCTGCGGCGCCGCCCCGGCCGCCTCGGCCGCCCCCACGCCCTCGGCCGCCGCCTCCAAAGCTCTGGACGTAGTTCATATCCGAGGCGTTTGAAGCCCCGAGTGTCAGCGTGCCGCCGTCGGTTTTCGAGGCGATGTAGATCACGCCGGTCTCGGGATCGAACGCTCCACCCTCCCAGTTGGCTCCGCCCGTTTGACTGGGCATCATCATGGTGCCCCCTACGCCATCGTCGTCTACGGTCGACGGGGGTGTGAAGAGTGGCCCGAGTGTCACGTTGGCCACCCTCGCCTCGGCTTCGGCCCTGAGTTCGGGTGTAAAGTCGATGAGGTCGTCCACTGTGATACCCTGCCGGTCGAACGGTGCGGGTTTGGTGGGGAAGGGCTGGGTGGGGGAGTACCACTCGCCCGGCACGTTACCCTGCGGAACCGGTCTTTCCTCGATCGGCCAAACGGGCTCTCCCGTGACCCGGTCGAATACGTAGAGGAAGGCCTGTTTGGTAATCTGGGCCACGGCTCTGATGTCCCGGCCGTCGACCGTGATGTCCGTCAGAATCGGCGCGGTGGGAGCGTCGTAGTCCCAGATGTCATGGTGCACCATCTGGAAGTGCCAGATCCGCTCGCCCGTCTCAACGTTCAGTGCCACCAGGCTCGATGAGAACAGGTTGTCGCCGGGCCTATGGCCGCCGTAGTAGTCGCCGGTGGCGTCTTCCACGGGCAGGTATACGTATCCCAACTCCACATCCACAGTGAAGGGAGGCCACACCGCGGCATTCCCGGTGTATTCCCACGAACCGTCTTCCCAGGTCTCGTTCCCGTACTCGCCCTCCTGCGGGATGGTGTGGAAGATCCACTTCCGCTCGCCCGTCCTGACATCGTAACCGCGGACGTGTCCCGGCACGTTTTCCATCGAGGGCGGGCGCGAACCCACTGCCAGCGCAGCGCCCACCACGATCACATCCCTCGCGATGACCGGAGGCGAAGACGATCCGATGACGTCCTCGATGAGGTCCACCGGACGGTCGAGTTCCAGCCTGAGGTCCACGACCCCATTCGTACCAAAGGACTCGATCTCGCGGCCCGTGTGAGCGTCCAGTGCCACCATGTGATAGGCTGGTGTGATGACGTAAATGCGGTCGTCTCCCTGCCCATCCGACCAGTAAGCGACACCGCGGCCCGAGTTCGCTCGGGGGGCGCTGCGAGCCCGCTCACCCTCGTCCATTCGCCACATCCAGAGCATCTCACCGGTACCGGCGTCCAACGAGACGACGTTTCGGCGTGAGCCCGCAGTAACATAGAGGACACCGTCCACCATGAGCGGGGTCGAAGAGTTCTTGCCTTCCGGGCGGGGTCCCTGGTTAAGAGCAGCCCAGGTCCAGGCGATCTCCAGATCGCCGACGTTGGTCGCGTCGATCTGGTCCAACGGCGAGTAGGCCGTCCCGCCCGGGCCGCCACCGTAGTAACGCCATTGGCCGTCCGTCGCGCCCTGCTGGGCGGCGACGGGTGTCGAAACGACAACCGCGACAAACAGGCCGAGGACCGTTGATCTCGTGAAAGTGCCCATCCGCTACACTCCTTNAAAGCTTCCGGTCGGCACCACGTGAGCCGTGCCGANCGGGATTGGTTTCAGACGTTTACGTTCGGAAGCGCCTAGATCGCGAAGCAGTAGAACAGCCCGTCGCCGCCCGTACCCTGCAGATTNTCCTGGCTGCAGCCACGGCTGGCGTGGGCGGAGTTCCAGGAGTTCGGGTTGGCNCCACCACCGGTACGGTCGAAGTGACCGACCAGTGCGCTGCCTTCCCCGCTGCTCGTCCAGTTGTCACACGTGGTGTCGCCATCTCCTACGGCAACGGTGCCGTCCAAGTTCGAGCCTGTCAGGATGTCGTGCCGATTCGGAGTGTCGCNCCGGCCGTTGGTCATGCCGCCNNGCTCATTGAGCACGGTCTCCTTAGTGAGGTTGTTNTTCTCGCTGTGGAGGTTGGCNACATCGCTCGCGACCTCTACCAAGGCCTGGTTGAGCCAGGGCCCTGTCCCAATCCGGTCCCGCGCGTTGACTGCCGATGCGTCGGCTGTAGCCGCCGCGCTCAGGTAGGCGTGCCAGGTCCCGNCCGCTTCGACGGCGTCGGCCAGGGACTGGCAGTACGCGTCGGCTCCCTCCAGGCCACCCAGAGCGGCACCGCTACCGGGACCAGCGCTTGTGAGGAAAAAGCTCATCATTGGNGCAGGGGGCTCTTCTTCAGCCGGAGCGCACGAGCCGACAGCGACAGCGATCGTAAGCAGGGAAAAGACTCCAATCTTCGTCATGGCGTTCCTCTCAGTTGCNAGTGACAGAAAACTCCCAATGTCCGAAGACCGGCCCTGCATGCGGGCGCATACAGGGCCGGTCTCACCGACCTCTCAAGGTGGACCCTACGCTCAGAGTCCCCTAAAAGTGTCGACCTCTTCAAACCTACTATGTCTACATACCACTGTTTTGGCTATTACCGTAGGTATTTGTCTGACCCTCCCAGAGCGCACCCTGGTCCGCANTCGGGATCGGGCCAATGCCGAGGTAAACGAACTTCTGGAGCCGCGACCCTTCGTATGTCTCGGTCGTGTAGATGTTTCCGTCCGAGTCGGTATCGAGGCTGTGCACCGCGAAGAACAGTCCGGGTTGCCGCCCGCCGTCTCCGAAGCTCGTCAGGACTTCCATCGTCTCACGCAGGATGATGTAGACCTTCATGTTCTGGCCGTCGGCCAGNTAGAGGTAGGTCTGGNCTGCATCAGGCGAGAAAGCGATGTCCCAGGTCGAACCCTGTGAACGCGTATTGGGCGCGAAGTGGGCCTCCTGCACGAACTCTCCGTCCAACGTGAAGACCTGGACCCTNTCTGCCCCACGGTCGCAGACGTACACCAGCCCGTCGAGGCTCGGCTCGGCGCAGTGCACCGGACCTTGGAACTGCGGNGGNGGNGGCGTGCCGTTCGCGTTGTTCCAACGAGTCATGCTCGAGAATTCCNCGTCGTCCGGCGGATTCCCGTAGGCGCCCCAGGTGCGCTTGAACTCGCCGGTCGTCGCGTCTAGGACCACGACCCGCTTGTTCTGATAACCGTCCGCCACAAACAACTCGTTGGTCGCGGCATGGTTGGAGAGCTTTGCCACCTGCCCAAAGTTCATCATGTCATTGCTGTCACGTCCGCTCCGTGCTTCCGGATCGCCGATTTGGCTGAGGAACGTGCCATCGGTGGCGAACTGTAGGACATGCTTGTCGGTGCCACCGTTCCCGCCGATCCAGATGTTGCCCATGTTGTCGATTGCCAGCCCGTGGTTCGACGTGGGCCAATCGTACTCGCCCGTCTCGCTGGGCCCTCCGAAGGAGGAGATCAGATTGCCTTCCTGGTCGAACTCCAAGACGGGTGGACCTGGTTGGCAACACTCACTGACGCCCTGGGTGAGGCCAATCTCCTGAGCCATGAACTGATCTTCCGTGTTCCGATGAACGACCCAGATGTGATCCCGTGCGTCCACCGTAACACCGATCATCGGTCCCACCAGCCAGTGGTTTGGGAGCGGCTGGGGAAATAGCGGGTTCACCTGGAATCTGGGGGCCATGCCGGCGTCGCCATAATCACCGGTAAAGCTAGGAGCCACGTCGCCGGCCGTGCACCCGCTTACGAGTGCAACCACGGTTATGCCAACGAGAAGTTGGAATTTGCTTTTCATCGACCTTCCTCCGTCCTCTTGGAAGTAGTGCTGTCGGGGGCGCGGATGGTTACCGGCAAATTGATCCCGAGACCGACCCTGAAAAAGGGGCAGTCTACGGGATCATTCCCGACGTGACCGAGTGTTTCGTGGTCTCAGTCGCTACCCGATCTAAGTTGCTGTATGTTGGTTTCGCAAGTGCCTTCCGGAAAACACCACCACCATGCTCGCTCGGGAGAGGACGTCAGTGTCCGGTCGTCAGCGTAAAGTCATCGTATGGACCGCCACGCTTACCCTAGTGGTGAGCCTCATCCTGGCGACCCCCCTGGGCGCCCCGGCTCACGACACACCCGCCGACGTGACGGTTCAGATGTTCGTCAAGCCGGAAGGACGAACCCTTCGCGTACTGCTTCGGGTGCCGTTGACCGCGATGCAGGACATCAACTTCCCGACGCGCGGCCCTGGTTATCTGGAGATCGACGAGGCAGACGAGGAGCTCCGAGAGGGCGCGGTGTTGTGGATCGCCGAGCCCCTGCAACTGTTCGAGAACGGCGACCGACTGCCTTTCCCCGAGATCACCGCCATCAAGGTGTCCATTCCGTCGGATCCATCGTTCCGGGAGTACGACACTGCTCTGGCGCATGTCTTCAGCCCCTTGCTGTCCAGCGTTGACCCCGATATGGCCAGCGTGTGTCCGGATGAGGATGACCCGGAGTTCGATCCGGAGTGTACGGTGGCCGATCTCGTATGGACGCAGGCGATGCTCGACGTGCTGTTCGAGTATCCGATTCAGTCGGCGGCGTCGGACTTTTCGATCCGGCCGGGACTCGAGCGGCTCGCGTCCCGCGTCCAAGTGGTTCTCCGCTTCATGCCGCCCACCGGTGTCGTACGGGCGTTCCAGTTCATGGGGGACCCGGGCCTCGTCCCCCTCGACCCGGGGTGGCTCCAGGCGGCCTGGCGCTTCGTAGTTGATGGTTTCTTCCATATCCTGGATGGAACTGACCACCTGCTCTTCCTCCTCTGTCTGGTGATCCCATTCCGGAAGTTCGGGGCTCTGTTTCCGATCATCACCGCCTTCACGGTGGCCCACTCAGTCACGCTGATCGCATCGGCTTATGGGTTCGCCCCGGGTGGGCTATGGTTTCCACCGTTCGTGGAGACCGTGATTGCTGCTTCGATCGTTTATATGGCTCTGGAGAACATCGTGGGAGCCAACGTGCGCCGTCGCTGGGCCATCACGTTCGGGTTCGGACTCGTCCATGGTTTCGGGTTCTCCTTCGCGCTCCGAGAATCCCTCCAGTTCGCGGGGGACCACTTACTGACGTCCCTGTTGTCGTTCAACGTCGGGGTCGAACTCGGACAGTTGCTTGTCCTGGCTCTTTGTGTTCCTGCCCTGGAGCTTCTTTTTCGTTTCGCGGTCGCAGAACGCATGGGAACGATCATACTTTCGGCGATTGTGGCACACACCTCATGGCATTGGATGGCGGAGCGTTGGGCCATTTTCAGCCAATACCAGATCCAGTGGCCCGCGCTCAGCGTGAGTTTCTTTGTTTCACTGCTCGGTTGGCTGATGGTGGCCCTGGTTGTCGGGGCTTTGGGATGGCTGGCGTTCGGGAGGCTGTGGAATCCGGCTGCCAACACCTCTACAAGCGCGTCTACCGAGGAATAGAAGTGCCGACGGCGTTGCTTCCTGCGATGATCACACGGAGGAAAAAAACCTTCCCGTCACTGGGGAACACCGAAGCAGAGGAACGGTCCGGCCCGCGAAAAGTCCCCTCCATCGAGTTGTGAGCCCACGGGAATCTGCACCTCCTCGGGCGGCGTCTCGCCCCTGACGGTAACCGCGGACTCGAGCCAGAGGTTGTTCGCGTCGCTGTGCAGCTGGGCCACATCCTCGGCGATCATGACCCCATAGTAGTTGTACCAGGGACCGGTTCCGATTCGTGCGCGCGCGACCTCACCCTCCTCCCCATCCTCTGCGCTCCCCGTGAGATAGACGTGCCACGTAAGGTGCCCGAAGCCTGCGGCATAACCCTGGTCGTAACAGTGGGAATCACTTATGGAAACGTCGGGTTGGGTAGGCCCCCAGGTCGGTCCTGCGATCACGAGAAAGAAGTTCATGTCGATGGACTGCCCTGCGAGAGGCTGCGCCGCTAAGAGAACCCCACCCACGAGCAGTGCCCCCGCTACTCTCGTTGACCTATCGGAGGTTTTGATCGATTCAGAGTTCATCTGCTGCCCTCGAGATTCGTATCAGGATGGTCCTCGTATCAGGATCGTCATGAAGCCTCGAATGACTAGCGGTCGGTCTCCATCAACGTCAAGGTCGCGCGGCGGCCAAACTGCACCGCTTCGCGACGTGTACCTCACGCCCGAATCGGTCTGGACGGATGCGAAAGGGGGGTGTACTATCTCCGGTCCTAACAACTGTTGGGAAGTTACTCATGGACAAGGTGGAGAGCCGATGAGGGACAGGCGTAGAGGGATTGTCGGAGCGGTGGCCGCGCCGCTGCTGGTCGGGTTGAGTGCCGCTTGTGGTCCCGGCGACAACGTACCGACCTTCGAAGTGGATGCTTTTTGGCCCATGCCGTTGGAATATCCCAACATCTTGGGGCCGGTGTCCGGCGTTACGGTGGCCGATGATGGCAACATCCTGATCGTGACCCGCCAGGACGGATTCAGCAACGCCAACGAGGTCAACGTGGTGACCGAGACGGGCGACTGCTGCAGGCCGACGGCGGCCGTGGTGGAGTACGCTCCAGACGGCTCGCACGTCCGTGAGTGGGGCGGCCCGGATATGGGATATCCGTGGCCGAACCGGCCGCACGCGATCGCGGTCGACGGCGACGGGAATGTCTGGATCGGTGGTGGTGTTGCGGCGGCAGGCCGCGGGGGCGGCCGAGGTCGTTTTGGCGGTCGTGGAGGTGCTGCGGCCGGGCCGCGGCCCCCACCAACCGTGGATAGCCACATCCTCAAGTTCTCGCGCACTGGTG
>PCCM01000075.1 GCA_002731735.1 Gemmatimonadota bacterium
GTAACATACCGCTCTCCTGAGGTGGACCCCCGCTGTACATCTTCCACAACCTTCCCGGAGGCTGTGGAAAGGATCATCTTGGCCCGCCCGTAACAAGGGGGGAAGGCTCGGTGTAACAGTAGACCCGGGTTGACTTCCCCCGGGATTTGGTCGACGGAGAGTGCCGTTGTACACACAATGTCTGGTCTGTCACACACCGTTCCCACCGAACGAAGAGTTGGAATACTTCTCGACGTCCACCCGGGTAGCGTACGATGCCCAGCGCGGGCGCCTCTGGGCGATCTGCCGATCCTGCAAGAGGTGGTCGCTCGCCCCCATCGAAGAACGCTGGGAGGCCCTCGAGGAACTGGAGAAGCTCGTGAAGGACCGGGCGAAACTTCTCTCACAGACCAACAACGTCGCCCTCCTACGCGCGAGCAATCTCGACGTGGTTAGAGTCGGCCGAGCCAACCTGACGGAGGAAGCGTGGTGGAGGTACGGACGGGAACTCACCTCCCGGGCAGAAAAGCACCGAAGGCTCACTTTCATGGGAACCGCAGTCGCGGGCGCAACGATCGCGGGTGGGTGGGCAACCGGTGGAATCACCTGGCTTGGTGCGTGGCTTCTCTGGGATTACGCGCCGGAGCAAGTGACACTGGCCGCCCGATGGCTCCGATTCGGCGGAAGCGCCTGGCGGGGCAACCAACGCTGCGCTAGCGCTAGCTGTGGACAAGTTTTTCGTAGTATCGCCTATGGGAATTATACGCAGGTGATCCTTTCGCCTGGGGGTGAGCCAGAGGATGCCTTGTCTGTGACCCAACCATGCCCCCTCTGTGGTGTTTTTGGTGATGGGGGCCTGCACCTCCGGGGCAAGGAGGGCGAATACGTTTCTCGGCGGTTGCTCACCTATCATCACCATGCCGGTGCCTCGGAGAAGCGTGTCCGGTCGGCAACGCGCTTGATCGAAGAGGCTGGGAGTCCCGAAGACCTCACGCGCAACGTCATCAAAGGGGGACGTCGGCTCGGTGATCTTGACCGCACCAGTGCGATCGCCTTGGAGATCGCGGCTAACGACACGGTCGAACAACACCTTCTCGAGCTCGAATTGGCCGAAGTCGAAGCGCACTGGGAAAGGGAGGAGGAACTCGCCTCCATCATCGATGGAGAGCTCACACCCCTGCCCATGATGGAAAGCCTTCGGAGGAAGGTCACCGGAATCGGGTGAGTCGGGCGGCCGTGGCCTTCGAGCCGGCGCCTTCTGACTGTGGCCTTCTAGTAGTCGACCGGCCTCAGATAAAACTCTCCGATCGCCGTGGATGAAAGCATCGCTACCGTCGGTAGCTCTCTCTTCCAATGGGTCGCCGACAGCCGATGCCAGACGCAGTCAACCTCGTTTTCGGGGAACCCGTCGCGTTTGAGTTCGTCAGCCGTATGCCCGCTGAGAAGCCAGTGAAGGATTGGATCGGCTTTATGGTAGGAAATACCGAGCTCATCCTCATCGTGCACTCCCCGAACCAAGTCGGCCGACGCGGGCTTGTCGATGATGACGTCGGGCACACCGAGGTGCCTGGCTAGATCCCAGACCTGCGTCTTGAAGAGATCCCCCAGCGGGTTGATCGGCGGTGAATCGTCCGCGTGCCATGTGTAGTACCCGAGGAGGCGCTCCGACTTGTTTCCGGTCCCAAGCGGGAGTGCCCCGAGCTTGGCGGACTGGTCGAATAGGATCACTGATCGCAGGCGGGCCGCCAGGTTGCCTCGGCGGAGGGCCGAAAGGTCAGGTTCATGCTCCAGGACGTATGCGTCCACCGCGCTCGTAATTTCGATCGTCCTGCTTTCGGCACCACACGCCTCCAGAACGAGGTCCGCATGATCCAAGCTCTCCTGGCTCGACGTCGCGTAGGGAAGGCGAAACGCCGTCACATTCTCGGGGCCGAGCGCGCGCACCGCCAAGAAGAGCGACACGCTCGAGTCCACTCCTCCGGATAGACCGATCACCACGCGCTCGAAGCCGCGTTGAGCCACTTCTTCTCGGATGAACTCCAGCAGCGCCGTCTCGATGCTGACCAGATCCAGATTGAGTAGCGCATCGTCCTCGGGATGGACAGGCGTATGTGCGGTCGAGTCCTCGGATTCGAGCTCGCGCCCAGCCGGCTCCGAACCAACTCTGTCCGACGGGCGTGCCGCATCCGGGCTCTGTGCGGCGGTCAGTGACGCCTGTAGGTGTGGCAGTGTTTGCTCGAGATCGGCCAACAAGGGCGACGCCACGCGGGCCCGGTCCAAGGCGGCCGACTCCAGGTCGGCTACGGTCACACCCTCCTCGAACAATGGGCCACGAGCCAGTACCGCACCGTCCGGCGCAACCGCGATGGATCCACCCGGGAAAACCTTTCCGCCCTCTGAGCCGACGAGCTGNCTCACCACCACGAACACGCCGTGNTCGAGGGCTNTAGCNGGGGCCAATGCCTCCCANCGNCTCAGGTTATGGGGNCGNCCTTNCCCACCCGGAGTGAAGTCACGCGCGGGAGACGCNCTNACCGCGATGATTAACTCTGCGCCCCCTACGGCCAGGATGGTGGGCGGCAGCGAGTGCCACATTTCCTCACAGATGAGGAGACCTACGCGTCCGAATCTGGTATCGAACGCCCGGACACTCTTCCCTGCCTCAACGAAGCGTGCCTCGTCGAAGACGCCGTANGTCGGCAGAAACATCTTCCGGTGGACGTGGGTCGCCTCCCAGCCTTGCTCGCCAGGCGTCAGATATATCACGCTGTTGTGGAGCCTCCGACGATGCCGCTCGAAAAAACCGAGCACCACATCGGGAGCCCCTTCCGGTGGCGGGCCCAGTCCTTCGGCGACTGANGTGGCCGAGCNTGCTGCCTCGGCAACACCACCTTCCAGGAAATAGCCGGTCAGAACAGCCTCGGGGAACACCAGAAGATCGACCGTCCCTGTTTGCTCGGAGACNATCTCACCAATTCGGGCGATGTTGNACGCGACATCNGCCTTCTTGGGTTTGAACTGGGCGAGCCCTACCCGTAGCTTGGGCCNTCNTGGCGGTCGTTTCATGAGCGACGTCTCCGGGGTACGNCTGCAATCAAACGTAAGACAACAGTCTATCGACAAAGTAAGGATTCAACGTCCGAAGTCGAAGGCCCTTGCGTATCGATCGGAACGAGGCAGGATTGCATGGGGTTTATCAACTGGCCTCACGACTGCTGCCCAGACTGAAAGTGAACCGATGATCCGTAAGCCCGTCCTCAGCCTTGTGTTGGCCCTGGTCCTCGTCTTGCCTTCGGCAGGCCATTCCCAGAATGACACAGGAGGGAGCCGCTCCGGAAGGCAGGCGGCCGCAACCCCGGGGGCGCAGGAGTTCCTCAGCGCCTTTCAGATCATTCGTGACTACGCCTTAGAAGTACACTCTGACTCGACACTCTGGTTCCGTGCCGTCGATGGGCTAATCCAAGAACTCAACGACGCGTATGCGCAAGCGTTCGCGCCGGCTGAGTACGACGAATTTCAGGAGAGCAATACCGGCAACTATGCGGGCATTGGAGTTCAGATCACGACCCTCAACGAAGTCATCACCATCACGGCTGTATTCACGGGCACTCCCGCCGAGGAGTCGGGCCTCCAGGTCGGAGACCTGATCATCGCAGTGAATGAGGAGAGTACCGAGGGATGGACAACCGGGGACGCGTCTGATGCGATCCGTGGTGAAGTAGGAACGACCGTCGACCTTTCGATCGCTCGCCAGGGACTCAGTGTCCCGCTCAGGCCGACTGTGCGCCGGGACAGTGTCCACGTCGTAGCTACCGAGACGGATCTGGTCGGCGAAAACATCGCCTATATTGCGCTCGACCGCGTCGCTCGCGGCTCGGCCGACGAGGTGGAGGACGCCCTCTCCGACTTGGAGGACGCACGTGGATTTATCCTCGACCTGAGGGGTAATCCGGGCGGGTACCTCGACGAATCTCTCAGTCTCGCGGATCTCTTCCTCCCCGAAGGAGCCCGCCTTGCCAGTGCTGAAAGTCGTGTCCCGGGTGAAACGGGCAGCAGCCTAGACGAGGCGTGGACAGCCGAAGGCCCGGATCGTATACCGGGTAAACCCATGATCGTNCTCGTCGATCGATTCTCCGCATCCGCGTCCGAGATCATTGCCGGAGCCTTACAGGATCANGACCGGGCTTTGGTGATTGGCGAGAGGACTTTCGGAAAGGGNGTNTTTCAGAACGTATTCCGGCTCAGCGAAACACGTCACCTCAGGNTCACGACCGGCGAGTGGTATACCCCGTTACGGAGGTCNCTCCACAGNCCTCGNACGGCTCAGGGTAACCNCCTGCCCGAAGATCCGAGCACTTTCCCCGTGGTGACGACTCCAGCCGGGCGTGAACTGGTCGCTGGGGGCGGGGTGTTCCCCGATCTCGAGATCAGAAACGACACCCTCACNCTCCTCGAGCGCGAGTTCANCTCNCAGGCGGCCACCGCAGGCGTGCCGCTGAACCCCCGCATCGAGGAGTTTTCGTTCGATCAATCCCAAAANCTGCGGGCCGAGGGCAACGATCCTGCAATCGANCNCGCCGCCTTCGAGGATTTCCTGACCGGGCTCGTCGAAGAGGGCGCCGACCGAGTGTTACTGNATAACGAAGAGGTGCGGAGCTACCTGGAATACTTGGTCGTTCAGCGTATTGCGCGACGGATGGACCGGATCGGTCAGGCCATGGAGATCCGGGCGCTCCGTGANCCGGTCCTCGCGGAGGCCCTTCGGCTCTTGGATGAGGTTGAAACCCAAGCCGAACTGTTCGCCGCCGNNGATGCGTCGAACNCGAATCAGTCGAATTAGGCTCGNCGTCTACGACCTCGGGTGGTACTTACGATGGACGTCACGAAGATACTGGAGATCCAGGTGCGTATAGATCTGGGTCGTNGAAATGTCTGCGTGACCTAGAAGTTCCTGGACCGCCACCAGATCCGCGCCACCCTCCAGCAAGTGCGTCGCATAGGTGTGCCTGAGCACATGCGGGGACACGCTACCTTCGATGCCAGCCAGCCGCGCAGCAGCNTTTACGATCTTCCATACGGCCGTCCTNGACAGAGGACGCCCTCGCTGATTCAGAAAGACGTACCCCCTGCCCTTACCCTTTTCCAAGGCCGGCCTCACCTCATGTAGGTATCGGGAGAGAGCCACGCACGCCGGACGGCCNAGCGGGACCATGCGCTCNTTTGAGCCNTTTCCGAAGACCGTACATAGNCCCTCCTCNAGATCGAGATTGGTCAAGAGCAGGCCCACGAGCTCCGAGACCCGCACNCCGGTGGCGTACAGAAATTCNAGGATCGCTCGATCGCGCCAGTGCACGGNCGAGTCCAAACGCGGTGCCTCCAACAGGGCGGCGACAGCGNCGGCATCGAGGACNTNTGGAAGTGGCCGGGCAACGCGTGGGCTTTGAAGCCCCTCCGTCGGGTCGCTTTCCAAAACGCCCTCCTCCACCAGAAANCTGAAGTAGGTACGGAGCGCCGACTGAGNACGNCTCACGGAGCTAGAGGCAAGACCGACGTCGCCGAGGTGGAAGACATAGTCCCGCACATCATCCGCCCCCACCGACGACGGGTCNTTGCGCCCCTTCATGACAGCGAAGGTGATGAATCTTTCGAGCTCCCGGCCATACGCGCTGACCGTAAGTGNGGACAGGCCTCTCTCGAAATTCAGATGTTCGGCGTATTGTTCGNCCCGAAATTTGNTTNGCTCANTCATTCGGTTGTTGGGGTTCGTCACCCTGCTGCCCCGGCCCCGACCCCACCTCGGCATCCNCTCCTCCANTCNCCCGAGAACGGAACCACCACCAGGCCAACAGCGCAAGAATCACGCCCGCGATACTGGCCAGGGTCCANTTGAGACGGGTNTGTGTNCTNAGGAGATGGTCGATGTTGCGCCCNGCGAATGCTCCGATCCAGACGAGGGCTCCATACCAGATNGCCGAAGCCAGCANGAGGGGGAACACCACTGTAAGTGGNCGCTGTCGGATGAGACCNACAAACACGGGCGCGATCGCCCGCAACCCCGGTAAGAACCGTGTGTAGAAAATGGCCGCCNCCCCCCACCGCTGGTGAAACTTTCGCACGATTCCGACTTGCTTNGGNTCGAGCAGGTATCTCCCGAGTCGAGTNTGGAAAAACANATCGCCGTAGCGATAGGCGACCGTGTAGACCGCAAGTGCAGAAAGCACGTTGGCTGTCCACGTGACAAAGAAGACGACCCCCACTGCAGCGCTTCCTCGGGCAGACAANAAACCGCCGAGCAGCACGAACGTGTCTGCGGGAATCGGAGGGACGACGTTCTCCAGCGCGGCGCCCATACCCAGAACCAGATACATCAGGAACGGGGGTACGTCCCCCAGCCAGACCAGAAGCCCGTCCACGNCCTCGCTCAACCGAAAGCTGTTGCGGAGGCAAAGCGAGCCGCCTTAGGGGACCCGACGGGNGTCATCGCCNCCCTCCCTCTCCAGAAGTGCCACCGCGTGNACTGCCATNCCCTCCCCAGACCCGATCCAGCCCATNCCCTCGTTCGTTTTNCCTTTGACGGAAATGGCATCGGGAGNGGTACCGAGTACCTNTGAGAGCCGCGCTACCATTTCNTGCNNGTTGGGGGCGATCTTGGGCTGCTCCGTGATCACGGTGACGTCGAGATTGCAGANCCNGAAGTTGGATTCACCGATGAGTTCTACGGCGCGCGCCAGCAATTCCATAGAGTCCGCGTCCTTCCACCGAGCCTCGGAAGGGGGGAAATGCCGCCCGATGTCACCCAAGGCNGCGGCGCCCAACAAGGCGTCCGTGACCGCGTGCGCGATGGCATCTCCGTCGGAGTGCCCTCGAAGTCCGGGGTGATCCGGNATCCGGACACCNNCAAGCACAAGGGGACGTGCCCNGTCGAAGCGGTGCGAGTCGTATCCGAAGCCAATCNTCATCGAGCCCATCGTAATCGCCCNCCGTTCAGCNCATTGGAGCTTTCCCAGTGGAGCTATTGCCCTCCCCAGGCCCGAATGGCCAAACAAGCGTTGTGCCCGCCAAATCCGAAGGAGTTGGAAAGTGCNACNTTCACCGGGCGTTCGACGACACCGTGCGGTGCGTAGTCGAGGTCACAATCCGGGTCTGGATCGGTCAAGTTGATGGTGGGGGGAATAAGACCATGCTGGCAGACCAACGCCGTGACAACGGCCTCGACGCCGCCGGCCGCACCCAGCAGGTGGCCNGTCATGGATTTCGTCGAGCCCACGATCGCCGAATACGCTGAATCCCCCAGAACTTGCTTGATCGCCGCGGTCTCGTTCCGGTCATTGGCTTGGGTCGACGTACCGTGGGCGTTGATGTAGTCCACGTCCTCTGCGCTCAATCCCGCGTCATCCATGGCCATCCGTATGGCGTGTTGGGCACCCCGTCCCTCCGGCGCCGGCATGGTGATGTGGTGCGCATCAGCCGACACACCATATCCGATTACCTCGGCGACGATCGTCGCACCACGGGCATCCGCCGTCTCCCATGCCTCCAAGACGACACAACCAGCTCCCTCTCCGATGACGAATCCGTCCCGGCCCTTGTCGAAGGGGCGGGAGGCAGAAGCGGGATCATCGTTTCTGGTGGAGAGCGCCTTCATGGACGCGAATCCGGCCACGGCCAGCGGAGTGATCGTGGCTTCCCCGCCCCCGGCGATCATGACGTCGGCATCACCGCGCTCGATGAACCGAAACGCATCCCCGATTGCGTGGGCGCCTGACGCGCACGCGGATACCGTCGCATAATTCGGCCCCTTCGCCTCGAAGCGGATCGAAATCAGGCCCGCCGCAATGTCGGGAATGAACATAGGGATGAAGAAAGGGCTCACTCGCCCAGGACCGCGCGCGCGCAGCTGATCATGCTGGGCTTCCATTGTGGCGATGCCGCCGATTCCGCTGCCGAAGATCACACCAAAGCGTTCGGCGGAGACACCGTGGGGTGCGCCCTCGAGTCCGGCGCTTCGCATGGCCTCGGCGGCGGCCCCGACGCTGAACTGCGCGAAACGGTCGTACCGGCGAGCTTCTTTCTTCTCGAGGAAACTGAGCGGATCGAAGTCTTTCACCTCACAAGCGATTCGGGAG
>PCCM01000076.1 GCA_002731735.1 Gemmatimonadota bacterium
CGGGCGGATGCGCCATCGGGTCGGGCGGAATCTGGCCGGTCGGCCGCTCCGGGGCTTCTGGCGGTCCCAAGCCGAGTCGCTCGCCTTCGGGTACCTGTAGGGAGGCCAGCGTATCGACGTATTCGAGAATCTGGTTCAGATCATGTGAAAGGGCCTCGGACTCCGAGTCCGTAAGTCGCAGTCGAGCCAGATTCGCGATCTGGAGGATTTCTTCTCGGGTGATCGACACGATACGTCCCTTCAGTCGAAGTCGCGGCGAAGACGGGCGTACCGGACGAGGAGCCGCTTCGTGCCGACGCTATCGAAGTGGACCGTAACTTTCAGATCTCGGCCGAAACCCACGACCTCGCCGACGGTCCCCGAACCAAAAGTGTCGTGCACAACCGCCTCACCCTTCACAAAACGTGGCAGATCCTGGTTGAGTCCCGTGTCGAAGTCGAGATCGTCGTCCTGTATGCCGAGGTCGATCGACCTGCTTGAGTCCGGACGGACGGCTCGGCGACCAGCATAACCATCGCTTTCGCCCGCGACCGCTGTTGTGACCTTCTCGACAAGGTGCCCGGGGATCGCGTCGACGAACGGCGACAAGCGACCGTACATGACCTCACCGGCGCGCCGGCGGCGACGGGCATGGGTCAGGTACAGTTTGTTCTCAGCCCGGGTAATTCCAACGTAAAACAGACGCCGCTCCTCTTCGAGTTCAGACGGATTATCGTACGCACGGCCAAGCGGGAAGAGCCCGTCCTCGAGCCCGGAGATGAACACGACCGGAAACTCGAGGCCTTTGGCATTGTGCAGGGTCATCAATGTAACCGCTGATGCATCCGGATCGTGGCGGTCCACGTCGGCCACGAGTGCCACCTGTTGAAGGAACAAGTCCAATTCCGTGAAGTGATCCAGTGTCTCGCTCTCGAGGTCTTCCTGAAGCTCGCTGTTGTAGTCCAGCGCACCGGCAATCAACTCCCGGACATTGTCCGCTCGATCCTCTCCTTCCGGCCCTTCGTCCGCAAGGTGCCGGAAAACGTCCAGCTCCTCCACCAGGGCCTCCAACAATTCCCCCACCCCCATCTGGGATGCGTGCGCAGAATACCTCTGGACCAAGCTAGCGAAGGCGATGAGACCCCTCACACCTCCCTTGGGAACATCCGGCGCCTCATCGGCCCGGGCCGCCGCCTCCAGAAGCCTGATCTCTTCAGCCTTGGCCCAGGTGGAGAGCCGATCCAGCGATGTATTGCCGATCCCTCGTCTGGGATAGTTCACAACCCTCTCGAACGCACCCGCATCCAACGGATTTGAAATGAGCCTCAGGTACGCCAGAACATCCTGGATCTCCCGGCGCTCATAGAAGCGCACACCGCCCACGATTTGGTAGGGTAGACCGCGCCGTCGAAACACGTCCTCCAGAGCGCGTGATTGCGCGTTGGTGCGATAGAGGATCGCCATCTCCCGGTAGGCCAGTCCCGGCCCTTCGGTCAAACCGGCCTCGATCTGGTCGGCGATCCAGCGGGCTTCGTCCGTCTCGCCGGAGGTGGTGACCAGTGTGATTCGTTCGCCGCCGATACGATCGGTGCGAAGTGTCTTACCCTTCCGATCTACGTTCTCCGCAATGACGGCGTTCGCCGCAGATAGGATCACGGGGCTGGACCGGTAGTTTCGCTCCAAACGGACAGTGTGGGCGCCCGAAAACGCCGTCTCGAAGTCGAGAATGTTTCGGACGTCCGCGCCGCGCCAGCCGTAAATACTCTGATCGTCATCCCCGACGACCATGAGGTTTCGGTGTTCGGACGCCAGAAGCTCCACNAAACGGAACTGGGCTCGATTCGTATCCTGATACTCATCCACGAGAAGGAAGAGGAAGCGACTCCGATACATCGCCAGNAACNCAGCGTTCGACTCAAACAGTTCAACCGGCTTCACCAACAGGTCATCGAAGTCGAAGGCATTCTGNGCTAAAAGCGATTTCTGATACGCCGGATAAATCNTGGCCACATTCTGTGCGAAGATGTCGAAACCGTCAGCNTTCTCCTCGACGAACTGCTGNGGACCGATGAGCTGATTCTTGGCGCTNCTGAGGTGGCCGCGAATCGCCTTGGGNTTCCAGCGGCGCGTGTCCACACCCACATCCTCCGTCGTCCTCTTGATCAATTTGAGGCTCTGTTCGGCGTCGAAAATCGTAAACGTATTACTCCACCCGAGGAGCGGCGCATGGCGCCGCAATATGCGCGCTCCGAGCGCNTGGAACGTCCCGNTCCACATGCCCTTGGGCGCCTCCCNCAGTAGACCNGAGATTCGGTCTCGTAGCTCACCCGCGGCCTTGTTAGTGAAGGTNACCGCCAGNATTCGGTCCGGCGGGACGCCTCTTTCATGAATGAGATGGGCGATTCGGGTAGTGAGGACGCGNGTCTTGCCCGATCCCGCCCCCGCCAGGACCAGCAAAGGACCCTCGAAGTGGTCCACGGCTTCTCGCTGTTCCTGGTTCAGCTGCTCCAGGTATGCTTCAGATGAAGTGTTGGGCATGANCGGCCATGACTGATTCTAGGCGGAGACTTGTCCTGGGTTAGACCCTGGTCACGCCTGCGCCGTCGGAAGCCGGATGTCGAAAGTGGCCCCCTCTCCCTCGCTATTGAGCAGGAAGATATGCCCCTTGTGCGTCACTTCAATGATNCGACGTGACAGCGTGAGACCCACCCCCCAACCCCGGNCCTTTCCGCTCACGCCCGGATCGAAGATCNTGTCGCGCAACTCCGGATCGACTCCCGGACCNGTNTCGTGGACGCGAAGGTGCAGCCAACCGTACGGACCTTTCCTGACTTTGAGCCGGATCTCTCCACCTCTTCCGGCCAGCGCGTCGAGGGCATTCTTCACCAAGTTCTCGAGGGCCCACGAGAGAAGTACCTCACTCCCCAGAATCTCGGGCATGTCCTTCGGGACATCCACGACCAGTAGCACTTCCGAAGCGAGGCGCGGCAATCGNGCTTGTAGGTACTGCTCCAGATCTCGCACTACCTCTCGGATGTCGAGGATCTCCAGGTCCGGATCTCGACCGATGAGTTCGAATCTGTGGCTGATGCGCTCCAGACGGACCAGNTCTCTCTCNATCCCCATGGCNACCGTATCGGATTTCACCCCCTCGGGTCTTTCATCATCCGGAAGACCCATGANTTCCAGCCATCCCTTNAGGGAGGAGATAGGCGTGCCGAGCTGGTGCGCCANCTCCCTGGCCATNGCCGTCCAGGCCTTGTCCTGCTCAGCACTCCGCTGGTACCGGATGACCAAGAATCCGATGAGCGCCGTGAGCGTGAGCCCGCTGGCCTGAAGCCACGGAATCCACCGGAGGTTTGAGAGCTGCGGCGGATCGCCCAGGTAGATCAAGNTCCCCCCGGCTCCTCGCACNGGCTCCTGGCCGGTCGCTTCGATCCGGCTTACGTAGGCCTGCACNTCTTCCTGCCCCTCGGGTGTCAGAATGTCTGCCTCGAACGGCAAGTTCTCCNCGGACACCACGCTTTCCGCCGGGCTGATGATGATCATCGGTATTCNTGATCGAATCATCACTTCNTGAAGGTCGAAGAGTGGGACGTCCTGAAGGCGACCACCGACCAACCGCTCGCTGCGTGATGTGTCCTGAATGAGCTCCTGTGCGATAGCNAACACCTCGCTCATCAATGCTTGGTTCTCTCTGAGCCCGTCTTGGAGCAACTGCGTGTAGACCAGGTACCACCCAAAGACGATCAGGAAGAGCGTAGCCAGTGCGACGGGCCACCTGATGCGAATCATGGCGTCAGCACTCCCGTGTTACTCAGCGGGCGGGCGCGGCTCGATGACTTCCTGGCCAAGCCGTTCTTGAAGCGTTTCAGGCACTCGCACCGCGCCGTCGGCCTGTTGGTAGTTCTCGATCAGAGCCACCATGAGTCGAGGAAGGGCGAGCGCCGATCCGTTCAAGGTGTGCACAAAGCGCAGCTTCTCTCCGCCCGACGGACGGTACCGTAGATTGGCCCTCCGCGCCTGGAAGTCACCGCAGGTGCTGCAACTCGACACTTCTAACCACTGCTCGACCCCCGGCGCCCAAACTTCGATGTCATAGGTCATCTCGGCGGAGAATCCGAGGTCTCCGGACGCCAACTTCAGAACGCGGTAGTGAAGGCCCAATCGATCGAGAATGCTCTCCGATTCAGCGGTGAGTTCCTCTAGCGCGTCTCTGCTCCGCTCCGGTGTCTCGTAACGCACCAGTTCCACCTTGTCGAACTGATGCACCCGTAACAGCCCTCTGGTGTCCGCACCGGCCGCACCGGCTTCCCGACGGAAGCAGGGGCTGTACGCCGCGTAGCGGACGGGCAGGTCTTCGGCGGACAGAACTTCATCTCGATGAAGATTGGTGATGGGCACCTCCGCGGTGGGAATCAGCCACAGGTCGTCGCGTTCGGTCTGGTACGATTCCTCCGCAAACTTGGGAAGCTGGCCCGTCCCCGACAGTGTATCCCGCGTCACCAAATACGGAACCCGCAGCTCGGTGTATCCATGCCACCCAGGCTCTTCGTTGAAGTCCTGTGTATGAATATCGAGCATGAAGTCGATGAGACATCGCTGGAGTCGGGCACCCAAACCCATGAGTACGGGGAAGCCCGAACCGGAGACCTTCGACCCCCGTTCGAGGTCCAGAAGTCCGAGTGTCGAGCCCAAATCCCAGTGTGACTTGGGCTCGAAGTCGAATTCCGGAGGAGCACCGACCACGCGCACGATTTCATTTTGGTCGACACCGCCGGAAGGGACCTCGTCGAGCGGGAGATTCGGGGTCAGCAGCATCAATTCCCGGATTCGCTCCTCAGCCCGGCCGACCTCCTCATCGATGGCAGAAATCCGAGCACCCACTTCACGCATCTCGACGATCATCTCGTCGCCGTCGCCGCCATCACGCTTGATCCGACCGATCTCTTTGGAGACTTCGTTTCGCTGGGCTTTGAGTTCATTGACCTCACGGAGCGCGGCGCGGCGGCGTTCGTCCAGCGCTAGGATCTCGTCGACCGCATCCTCGAGACCCTCGGTCTCCCTCCGCGCGACGGCAGCCTTTACGGTGTCGGGCTCACTTCGGAGCAACCGAATGTCAAGCACGTCGAGCCCCTGAAGAGCTAGCCGGTGGGTACCAGCCCGCGATCATCGCAGAGCGGGCTCACATCGTATATGAATACTACCGTTTCCGCAGCCGGGTGGACTTCCGTCGTCTCGAACTTCCCCCAGAAGACACATGGTATTCCAAAATCACTCTGGCCCTCATGGGTCCTCAGGATGTACGTGGTGCCGACCTCAGCAGGAATAGGCTGGTCCCTAATGTACAGAGTGGAATCTTCCGGCGCCTCGAGCACCTCGTCGAAGGACATGCCCGGCATCGGCAGAACCATAACGTCACTGGCGATCCCCAGGGCTCTCGGGGGGATGAACACCAATTGGCCGTCCCGCATATCGACCAGGAGGTCCCAGAAGCCCGTCGCCCCGGCTTCCTGGATCTCCACCGGCTCCCGGTTCACGAAATCGTAACCCGACGGAACGTTGAGGTCGGGACGAGTCAGCGAGTAGAGAAGCACGGTCTGCACCTTCGGGTTAACCCATTTGACGTCGAAGATGTTCTCTCCGCACGCGGCTATGCCCAAAACAGAGGCGACTAGTAGCGCCACCGCGGTCGGTCGAAATCTAGAAAGAAAAGATTTATTCATTGTATGAGTCACAAGAGCATTCAAGGTTGCCCGAAGGCACCAAGGCTATTCAAATCAAGGGGACGATGTCAACGCTCCAACCGTCGAAGTTGCTTGACTTCTACACCGTTTGCCGGGTAGGTTCCCGCGCCGATCCTGCTCCAAAAAGGGGCTGCAACTGATGCACACAGCGGTGCACCGCTCTACATCACCCAAGCGCATTCTGATCGCCGACGACGAGCCTCATATCCGCCGTATTCTCCAGACCGTCCTCGAAATAGCTGGGTTCGAGGTCGACCTCAGGCGTGATGGAAACGATGCGCTTGAGGCGGTCAGGGGTGATGAGCACTACGATCTAATCCTTTTGGATATCATGATGCCCGGTGCCACCGGCCTAGAGGTCCTTGGAAAGATCCGTGCGCTGGACGAAAGGAGATCCACTCCGGTCGTGATCCTCACCGCCAAGGGCCAGGACGCGGACCGGCAAGAGGCTTTCTCCCTCGGGGCGGACGACTTTCTCACCAAGCCCTTCAGCCCCAAGAAGCTCCTTGCCAGAATCCACGAAATCATCGACGGGGACTGATCCTCATGTCTACGTCACGGTGCTTGCTGGCGGAGTCGGGAGTCGCTTTTGGCCAGCCAGCACGCCCGGCCGGCCAAAGCAGTTGCTATCCCTGGCCTCTGACGAGCCTCTGATTGTCGACACCGTGAACCGGGCGCTCGGTCTCGTGCCCGAGGAGCGGATTCGAATCCTCGCGTCGGACCGCCTCACGGAACTGATCCTAGAGGTCCTGCCAAGCCTCGGTCGTGAGGCGTTCATGGTGGAGCCGCAGGCACGAGGCACCGCGCCCGTGCTGGCGTGGGCCGCATGGGAGATCGCCAAGATCGATCCGGCCGCGGTGATCGTCTCGCTTCACGCCGATCATATCATCAAGCCCATAACTGCTTACCTGCAGCTCTTGCGGGACGCCGCCGACCTGGCACAAGAGACCGGTCGCTTATTCGCGGTCTCAGTCCCGCCAAACCGTCCCGAGACAGGTTACGGATATATCGAACCCGGTGAACGGCTCGACGCGCCTGCCGGCGTTCAAGCTTTTACAGTCGCCGCGTTCCATGAAAAGCCCGACACCGAGACGGCACGCCGCTACGTCACCGAGGGGCATTTTTGGAACAGCGGCATTTTCGTGTGGACGGCTGCTGCCTTCTTGGGTGAAGTGAGGAAGGTCGCCCCCGAGATCGGGGATCTTCTGCCGCTCATCGATGACGAATCCTCTGAGGCGTTTTTTGCCCAGGTGCCCAGTGCCACCGTCGATGTCGCTGTGCTGGAGCGGAGTGCGCGAGTGGCGTCGGTCACGGCCACGTTCGACTGGGACGACGTGGGAAGCTGGGAAGATCTTACGCGGAGTCGCGAGGCCGATGCCAGCGGGAACGTCGTGGTAGGTCTCGGGCACGTCGTGGAGGGCGAGAGCAACGTCATTTACACGGAAGGTAGCACGGTCGTGACATTCGGTGTGAACGGGCTGGTCGTCGTGCAATCGGGCGACATCACTCTGGTCTCGACGACGGAGCGGGCACCGGACTTGAAACGGCTTCTCGAGCAACTCCCCGCCTCGGTGCGCGAACCCACAACACCCGGGGGCACCGACTGATGGCCCTCGTCCTGTTCGATGATGATCGTGCCCGCGCCTGGACTCCCTTGACTCTCACACGGCCAGCCGGGGAGCTGCTGTTCGGGTGCCTGACACTCCGGGAGCGCGCGGAACACTTTTGGGGAGAGGCCTGCGTCGGCCACATTGCGGATGCTGGCCTCCAAGGATTCGCCGAACCTGGAGCCGCTCCTGTCCTGGAAATCAACACGTTGGACTCGGCCCCCGACACCGGGGCAGGAGGGGCGCAAATCTTGTTCTTGAGCCGAGCGGTGCCGGATTTTACCCCCGCCCCTCCCATCGACGAGCCGGCGGTTCTGACCATGGAGGGGCAGATCGTCGGTTGGGTTCTGCCCCATGGGGCAGACTCCCCGGACGAGAATGACCTGTTGAACCCGGACGGCTCCAACATGGGTCTCCCGCAAGTGGACATCCCGGGCCGAGTCCTATCGAACATCTGGGATCTCACGGCCGGCAATGGCGAACAAGTGTGCTTCGACGTGCCCGTCCTCTTTCCCGAGAGTCGGTTCACGTTGGCTGAGGGCGTTCACGTGTCGGGAGCCGAGCGAGTGTCGCTCGGAGATGGCGTGCAACTGGAAGCCGGCGTTCATTTGGACGCAAGTGATGGGCCTATCCGTTTGTCGGCCGGAGCTCACATCTCGGCCTTTACCCGGTTGGCCGGGCCAACCTTTGTAGGGCCCGATACCCGCGTCCTGGGTGGATCACTCGGAAATGTGACCATCGGACCCGCCTGTCGCGTCAGGGGCGAGGTCTCCAGCACCGTCTTGCTGGGCTACGTGAACAAGGCCCACGAGGGATACCTCGGCCACGCGTACGTGGGCAGATGGGTGAACCTCGGAGCACTCACGACGAACAGCGACCTCAAGAACAACTATGGCGTGGTGCGGGTCCACACCCCGGAAGGGTCGGTCGATACGGGACTCATCAAAATCGGATGCTTCCTTGGCGACCACGTGAAAACGGGCATCGGCACGTTACTCCCGACGGGATGCGTCATAGGTGTGGGCAGCAACCTCTTCGGCGGCGTCATGGCACCGCTTCACGTCCCTGCGTTCAGTTGGGGTATGGGGGAGAACCTCGAGGAGTACGATATCGAGCGCTTCCTGGACACGGCTGCACTGGCCATGTCTCGGAGAGAAATATCCCTCGAAGAAGCTGCCCGGACACTTCTACGGCGGGCGTGGGAGCGGACACGCCCGGAACGCCAATGATCCGACCCGCATGAATGACTCGCGAGATGAGAACCCGCGGTGAAGGTTTGCGTTCTCGGAACCGGTAGCGCCGGTAACGCCACCCTCGTCGAGGCGGGTGGGACGAGGATCCTCGTCGACGCGGGTTTCAGCGGTCGAGAGATGGAGCGGAGGATTTGCCAAATCGGGCTGACGCCAAGCGCGGTCAACGCCATCGTGATCACGCACGATCATCGCGACCACACGCACGGAGTCGGCATCTTCAGTCGCCGGCACGGCACCCCGGTCTACATCACGGATCGAACGCATAACGCGTGCTCGGGAATTTTCCGTGGGACCGAAACGGTGAGGTCGTATCAGGCCGGGAGAGCGTTCGAAATTGGCGCGATCCGGGTCGAGCCCTTCCTGACAGTGCACGACGCGGCGGATCCCGTGGCGGTAGCCCTGGTGGACCGAGAGACCGAGGCGCGGGTGGGCATCGCCACCGACCTAGGACGCCCCAACGCTCAGATCCGGCTCGCTTTGGAACACAGCGACTTCTTGATCCTCGAGTCCAACCACGACGAGGAACTCCTTCGAACGGGCCGGTACCCGGCATCGGTGCAGCAGAGAATCGCCTCGAGCCATGGGCACCTTTCGAATCATGCCGCGGCCCGCTTCGCCTGCGAGCTTCTCCACCCGCGCCTTGCCGGCGTCCTCCTGGCGCATCTGTCTCGGGAATGCAACCGGCCGGAACTAGCCGCGGCCGTGGTTGGGGGGGCGTTACGTGGAGCGGGTTTCGAAGGATTCTTGGACGTCGCCCTCCAAGATCAACCCACCGCCTTTATCGACATCGAAGAACTACGCCAGCGTACGGGCCCCGCACAGTTTACGCTGCTCTAGGAGGGTGATCGACAAGGGGGACTGAAGGAGTACCCGCGAAGCCTTCAGATCCCCCACAGCCTAAGAACGTCGTTGGATAGAGCCCAAATCATGATCCCCATGAGGATCACGAACCCGAATTGACTCCACTTCAGTCTCTGCTGCAGCGAAAGCGCCTTGCCACGCACAGCCTCGATCCCGAGGAAAACAAGGTGGCCGCCATCCAGAATGGGAATGGGAAGCAAGTTGAGGACCGCAAGATTCACCGAAAGCAGGGCCATGAATCGCAGAAAGGTCTCTATCCCGAGTCCCGCAGCCTGTCCGGCGATGGAACCGATGGTCAGGATACTCCCAACTTGTCTTGGTGATTCTCTACCCGTGACCAGGCCACCAAGAAAATCCAAGAGCAGCCCGGTCATGCCCACTGTCTCGACATAACCAAGCTGCACGGCTTCGGTCAGCGAGACGTCGCTATACACAAACTCCCCACCCGGCCCGTAGATCCCGATCTTCCCCACGGTCACCGTCTCGCCCGTCACGGGATCTTCTTCCTGCGCGGCCTCCGGTGTCACCGAGAGCGTGAGGGAGCGGCCCTCTCGCTCCAGCGTAACCTCCATGGGGATATCCGGGTGGGCCTCGACGACATCCACGAAATCCCACCAGTTGGTTATGGGCACACCATCTGCCACCAACATCCGATCGCCGGCCTCCATCCCACTCCGCGCTGCCGGGTCCCCAGGTTCAAGGCGGCCCGCTTCTGCGTCGATCCAAAGCAACAAGCCATCTTGTAGAATCCGGACCCTCTCCTGCGGATCGGAGGTGAGGTCGATCTCGACCTCCATTCTCGGCTCGTCCGTGACGATCGCAAGGGGCCCGGCGGGCGCCTCGAGAAAGCCATCCCGGACGTCGCCCGCATGGTTCACCTGGACGCCTCCGATGGAAACCAGCCGAGCTCCGGAGGGCAACTCGGAAAGCGCCTCCGCGCCGGGGGGAAGTAACTCCGGCACAACACGCCCCACCCGATGTTCGGCGAGCTCGGGGAGCCCCCACCGAGCGTTCACACCTGTGTAGACGACAAAGGCGAACAACATATTCATGATCACGCCCGCCGAAATCACGAGCGTCCTGGCCCAAATGGGTTTGGCGTCGAAGTCGCCCGGCTTCGGCTCACGGGGCTGAGTGAGCGCCCCCTCCCCGGCTCCTTCCTCCGCCCCTTCTCTGGCGCCTCCTTCGATCCGTTCCATCATCTCGTCGTCCATCCCGCCCATCTTCACGTATCCGCCCAGTGGCACCCAGCTGATCACATACTCGGTTTCGCCCCTCCGGAAGCCGAACATGGTCGGACCCAAACCGATCGAGAAACGTTGCACTTCGATGCCCACGGATTTCGCGGCCATGAAATGGCCGAGCTCATGCACAAAAATGAGGACGCCAAGGACGACAATCGTTGCGAGAATCGTCACGGGGTCTCCGATATCCCTCTCATAACCTTCCTTCCCATTCGCTTATGCAGGCCTCAACCGCCCGTCAGCGATCGGCGTGAGCACACAAAATCGCCGGCCGCAGCGCGGGCTGCAGCGTCTGCTTCCAGTACGTCATCCAGCGTCTCCACGTTTCGTTTCGGAACCGTCGCCAACGCGTGCGCCACTACTTCCGGCATATCGATGAATCGGATGCCCCGCGAGAGGAAGGCCTGCACAGCGATTTCGTTCGCCGCGTTGAACACGGCCGGCGCGGTGCCGCCCCGGACTCCAGCTTCTACCCCGAGCGCGAAAAGCTCGAATCGCTCCCGATCGATCTCCTCGAACGTCAGAGGTGAAGACCGGATCGGGTCGAAAGTCCTCAGCGAGGTATCCGTCACATGCTCCGGATGGGACAGCGCATAAAGGATCGGTAGTTCCATCGTTGGAAATCCGAGTTGCGCGAGGACCGAACCGTCGTTGAACTCGACAAAAGAATGAACGATGGACTGTGGATGTACGATGGCCTCGATCTTGTCGTAGCCGATCCCGTAGAGAAAATGGGCCTCGATGATCTCGAGTGCCTTGTTGGCCAGAGTGGCCGAGTCGACCGTGATCTTTTCGCCCATATCCCACGTCGGGTGACGGAGCGCGTCTTCGGGACCGACGTTTGCGAGCTCGCCCGCATCGAGCCCGCGAAAGGGTCCGCCGGAAGCCGTTAGCACCAGACGTGCCACGGACCCGGAGTCGTGAGCCTGCAGACACTGCAGAATCGCCGAGTGCTCACTGTCGATGGGGATCAGCTCCCCACCACCCTCACGAGCCGCATCAATCACGAGCGGTCCTCCAGCCACCAGTGACTCTTTGTTTGCCAACGCCAGTCGCTTCCCCGCGCGGAGCGCCGCAAAGGTCGCCTCCAGGCCCGCGGACCCGACGATGGCGTTCACCACCACGTCCACATTCACATCCTCGACCATCTCCAGCACCGCGTCCCGCCCGCTTCTCCACATCGCGTCGGGCAAGCTGTGGCTGCCGTTCAGAGCCTGCGGATCGGCCATCACCGCGACCGGCACGCCATACTTCTCTACCTGCGCCGCGACATCATTCAAAGAGTCGTGTGCACACACCGCAACGACTTGAAATCGATCCGTATGGCGAGCAATGACGGACAAAGTGGCCCGGCCGATGGAGCCGGTGGATCCGAGGACGGCGACCTTGGTCAAAGCCATGGGCGGATCAGCAGGAGGAGGGCGTAGGTGAGCGGCACTGTGAAGAAGAGTGCGTCCAAGCGATCGAGGACACCTCCGTGGCCGGGGAGCAGATGGCTCGAGTCCTTCACCCCGGCGTCACGTTTGAGCACCGACTCGGCGAGGTCGCCCACTTGCCCAACCACAGCGATCGGAACACTCAACGCTGCCCCTACCTGCCAGGACAGGCCGAACTCGGGGACCCCTGAGAGCCAGAGCCGAGCGAAGATGCCGCCAGCCAGCACAGATCCCACGAGTCCGCCGATTGCCCCGACGATCGTCTTGTTGGGACTCACAGCCTCAATCAGCTTCGTCCGGCCCCACCGAGATCCACAACCGTAAGCGAAAGTGTCTCCCAACCAGGTGACCCAGATGGGAAAGATGAGCAAGGCAGCACCGTGGATGGCCGTGGCCTCGTTGGAAACCTGGTCGGGAAGTGCACGAAGCAGGACCCAGAACGAGAGCGCACCACCGGTGTAGAGGGCACCCATGATCGTCCTGGATGCGGCGTCCATAGGGCGACCGTCGGGCCAGCGAAACCAAAGCGAGAGGGCGAGCACCAGCAGCACCGTCCCCAAGACCAGTCCGAAGGCCCAGGAAGTGAAAGCTCGGTAGTCCGGGTACAACGCCGCCATCAGCGGCAGCACCCCGGCAAGTGCAGCTCCCAGCCCCCTGAAAGCCACGGTATCGTCCGGCTTCAAGTGATAGTACTCGCGAGCTCCAAGGACCCCGGCGGCCGCCATGAGGACCCCAACGGGCCAGACTCCCCAATAGATGATGAAGACTGCCAGGGGAATCCCCACGGCAGCGACCATCAGCCGGCTGGTTAACTCTCGCCTCGGCACTTCCTATCCAACCGTAACACGACCAAATCGACGATCGCGCTCTTGGTAATCCAATACGGCCCGGAAGAGATCCTCTCTGGAAAAATCGGGCCACAGGACCGAAGCGATGTGCAGTTCCGTGTAGGCCACCTGCCAAAGCATGAAATTGGAGAGACGGGATTCGCCCGAGGTGCGAATCATGAGGTCCGGATCCGGAAGGCCCGCAGTGAACAAGGCGGCCTCGAACGACGCTTCATCGAACTCCTCTGCCAAGAGGTCCCCGGAGGCCGCACGTTTCATCATCTGCCTGCACGCCCTCAGGATTTCCTCCCGTCCGCAGTAGGAAATCATGAGATTGAGACGCAAGTGCATGCCACCGGCAGTCTCGGTGGTGATGAACTCCACCGACTTTGTCGTGGAAGCATCCAGCGCATCCAGATCGCCCAGCACATGCACCTCGCAGCCTTGCTCCCTGAGCTTTTGGGTCTCCTTGGACACGTAGAGACGGAGCAACCCCATCAGCGCAAGCACCTCGGATCGAGGCCTCTGCCAGTTATCGGTAGAGAATGCGAACAGCGTCAGGATTTCAATGCCCGCATCGAGGGCTCCTTCAACCGACTCCCGGACAGCCACTATCCCACGCTTGTGCCCCGCCGCGCGCGGTAAATTCCGTTGCTTGGCCCACCGGCCATTACCATCCATGATGATCGCAACATGACGGGGAATTCGCCCATTCAGGCGGATTTTCTGCAGTAGTTCAGAAGACGCCATGAAGAGTCAGCCGAGCCAGCCTAGTCGCGACGAAGGATCGCCAGACGCTAGAGGGCCATCACCTCCTTTTCCTTCTTGTCGAGCATCTCATCGATCCGTTTCGAGCAGGCGTCCGTCAGCTTCTGGATCTCATCCAGTTGATGGTGACCCTCATCTTCGCTGGTCTCATGCTCCTTCATGGCATGCTTCACCTCATCGTTCCCAACTTTCCGCGCGTGGCGCAGCGAAACCCTGCCCTCCTCAGCCATATGGTGGAGGAGTTTCGCGAATTCCTTCCGGCGTTCCTCGTTCAACGGAGGGATCGGAATCCGGATGATATTCCCGTCGTTCGCAGGGTTGAATCCGAGATCCGATGTCAAGATCGCCCGTTCGATGTCGGGCAGGAGCGTGTTGTCGAACGGCTGGACAACCAGGAGCGACGCTTCCGGCGTGGACACGCTGGCCACCTGATTCAGCGGCATCTTGGCCCCGTAGGCATCAACCTTCACTGTGTCCAGCAGTGCCGGTGTGGCTTTTCCCGTACGCACCGTCGAGAACTCCCTACGCACCGCGTCGACCGCCTCTTCCATCCTGATTCTGGCTTCATCCAGAGACATGACCACCCCATTACATCGGGTTCACCCACGGCGTCCCATCCGGATTGGGACGCCGTGCCGGAGTCTTACGATACCAGCGTGCCGACCTGATCTCCCCGTACGGCGTCCGAAACGGCCCCCTGATTCTCGAGGTTGAGTACGATGATCGGGAGGCCGTTTTCCTTACAAAGAGAAACAGCGGCTGCGTCCATGACGGCCAACTCCCTCTGCACGACCTCCTGGAAAGTAATGGACGGGATGAACTCTGCCGAGGGGTCCTCCGTGGGGTCTGCGCTGTAAATCCCTTTTACTTTAGTGGCCTTGATCACTACCTGTGATCCCATTTCGATGGCCCTGAGCACCGCCGCCGTATCCGTCGAAAAGTATGGATTCCCGGTACCTCCGGCGAAGAGGACGACCCTTCCCTTCTCCATATGCCGGAGCGCCTTCCTCCGGATGTAGGGCTCGGCAACCTCCTCCATACGAATGGCCGTCATGACCCGCGTCGCAACTTCTTTGTGCTCGAGCAGATCCTGAACCGCCAGGGCGTTGATGACGGTGGCCAACATCCCCATGTAGTCCGCTTGGACGCGATCCATCCCCTTCTTACTGGCGAGTGTACCCCGAACGATATTGCCTCCCCCGATAACGACACCGAGGCTTACGCCCATCTCGTGTACGGCGATGATTTCGTTCGTGAGCTGGTCCACCACCGATGGTTCGATGCCGAACCCTCGGTCTCCGGCCAACGCCTCGCCGGACAGCTTGAGCAGGACCTTCGAGTACTTGGAAGCCTTAGTCACTCACCCACCTTGAAACGCATGAACCGTGCAACTTCTATCTTCTCTCCGGTCTTGGCCGACATCGCGGTGATCAATTCTCCGACTGTCTGGTCCGTATTTTTCACGAACGGCTGCGCAAGGAGAGTAGATTCCTTGAAGAATTTGTTGAGCTTACCGTCGATGATTTTCGCCGCGATGTCGTCGGGCTTGCCCTGCTCCTTCACCTGCTCCGCATAAACTTTTCGCTCGCGTGCAACGACGTCCTCCGGAACATCATCCGGACTGACGGAAAGGGGCGCCTGAGACGCCACGTGCAGCGCAATCTCCTTGGCCAACCTCTGGAAGTCATCTGTCTTTGCTACAAAGTCTGTCTCGCAGTTCAACTCGACAATGACCGCGGTCCGCTTATCAAAATGCACGTACGATCCGATCGTACCCTCATTTGCGGCCTTCTCCGCACGTTTCGCGGCCTTCGCGACTCCCTTCGCGCGCAGCAAGTCGATGGCCCCCTCAATGTCCCCGTCGGTCTCCGTCAGGGCCTTCTTACAATCCATCATGCCGGCTCCGGTACGGTCCCGGAGGGCCTTCACGTCTTTCGCAGAAATCGACATCGCGTTGTCCGTCACTCGCTCATCTTGTGGGGTTAATCTAACAAAAAAAAGGCGGGAGCCCCCAACTGCTCCGCCTCTCTCCGCCCCCCCCCGAAGGGGCATGAACACTGGGTCGTCAGGATCCCGATTCTGCCTCGTCCGTTTCGCCATCGGCTGCAGCCTCACTATCTATGGCCTCTTCATCTTCGGCCTCTTCACCGTCGGCTGCCGCCTTACTATCGATGGCATCTCCACCGCCTGCTGCTGCTATACCATTGGCGGTCTCGTCCTCAGATCCGTCCGGATCTTCGGGAGAGACCTCCTCCCTGTCTTCCACCAGCCCCGCCGCGCCTGCACCCCCACTCCCAGTGTGTTTTTCGATAATATCGGGACGGGGCACACGCTTCCTGCGGGGAGCCGCCGGGCGACTTGGAGTCTCGGTCACTTCGCCCGTCTCCGTCGAGTACGTTGTGGCCTGGGCGTCCTGAACCTTACGCTTCTGCTCCTCAGGCACTTGAGCACCGGCTTCTCGAATCGACTCGGCGATGGCCTGCGTGATCAGTCCGACCGAGCGGATCGCATCGTCGTTGCCTGGAACCGGATACTCTACCAGATCGGGATTTGCGTTCGTGTCAGTGATCGCGATGACGGGAATACCCAAGCGCGCCGCCTCGAGAACCGCGTTCGCCTCGCGCTTCACGTCGACGATGAACATCGCCCCCGGGAGGCGGGTCATGTCCTTCACGCCCGCCAGATACTTGTTGAGCTTGATCCGCTCACGATCCAGAAGAAGTCGCTCCTTTTTCGTATAGAACTCGAAGGCGCTCTCTTCCTGTCCCCGTTCCAGCTCCTTGAGCCGGCGGATCTGTTTTCGGATGGTCTGGAAGTTCGTGAGCATGCCACCAAGCCAACGCTCGGTGACATAGAATGCTCCGCATTGCTCCGCTTCTTGCTCGATGACCGATCGGAGCTGCCGTTTGGTGCACACGAACAGGACTTTTTCGCCCGCAAGAACGATCTCGTTCACGGCTGCTTTTGCGGTGACCAACCTGTCGAGCGTTTTACGCAGATCGATGATGTGAATCCCGTTGCGCTCCGTGAAGATGAATTTCTTCATCTTCGGATTCCAACGGCGAGTCTGGTGTCCGAAATGGACGCCAGCCTCGAGAAGCTCATTCAGTCCCATCTGCTGTTGCTGCATAAAACTCGTCGTCTCAGTTTTCTAACGCTTCGAGAACTGGAACCGCTTACGTGCTTTGGGGCGACCCGGCTTCTTCCGTTCTACCTTCCTTGAATCCCTCGTAAGAAATCCACCGGCACGCATCACCGGCCGCAGATCCTCATCGTGCTCGACAAGCGCCCTTGCAAGGCCCATGCGGACAGCATCTGCCTGGCCGGTCTGACCACCACCGCGGACGCGGACCCGGACGTCGAATTGCCCATCCATCTCCGCAGCCTTGAGCGGCTCTCCGATCCTCTGTTGGTGTGTGGGGCGCGGGAAGTACTCTTCGAGGGAGCGGGAGTTGACCCACCACTCTCCCTTGCCGGGCTTGAGGATGACACGGGCCACGGCCCTTTTCCGCCGGCCCACCGTCTGAATAGTCGTTCTTGCCATAGATCCTTAATTCGGTTCCTACTCAGACCTCGAGGGGTTGCGGCTCCTGGCCTTGGTGCGGATGAGCCACACCGGCGTATACCTTCAATTTCTTCCTCATGTGCTGTCCCAATTTATTCTTGGGAAGCATACCCTTGACGGCGAGTTCAATAACCCGGTCGGGATGCCGTTCGATCATTCTCCGAAACGGAATATGTTTCTCGTGCCCCATATAGCCGGAGTGTGTGAAGTACGTTTTTTGGTCGGCTTTGCGCCCCGTCAATGCCACCTTCTCGGCATTGATCACGACCACGTAATCGCCCACATCCAGGTGCGGCGTATACATGGGCTTATGCTTGCCACGGAGGATCCCCGCGACACGCGTGGCGAGCCGCCCCAAGGTTTTGCCTTCAGCATCGACGAGCCACCAACGGCGCTCGATGTGTTCGGCTTTAGGAGTGTAAGTTTTCACGGTCTATCCGCATAACATCAACTATAGAGCAAAGAACGATAGTGGAGCCTTTTCGGAGTGTCAACGGGGGAAAGAGCAAGTATTTTGCGGGGTTTCGGCCTTCACTAGCTCGTTAGAAGAAGGTCTCCAGAAACCGGGCCCGCGATGCGTGCCGGAGACGGATCAAGCCCTTCTGCTTGATCTGCCGAACCCGCTCCCGGGTGATGCCCATAAGCGTCCCGATTTCTTCGAGGGTCATCGGCTGCTGATCGTCCAAGCCGAAGTACAGCCGGAGAATCTTGGCCTCCCGTTCCTTGAGCGAAGAAAGCGCGCTTTCCACACTGTCCTTGAGGGCGTGGTCGTACGTCTCATCCTCGGGCGCCGGTGCATACTGATCGGGCAGATAGTCAAGCAACCGGTGATCTTCTCCCGGCGTGATCGGAGCGTCCAATGAAAGATGAGACTGTGAGATCGCCAGCGTGCGCTCCACCTCCTGCTGGGAGATGTCCAAATCGTCCGCGATCTCCTCGACCGTAGGCTCACGGCCCAGCTCATGGAGAAGCGCCGAACTCCTCCGTCCGATGCGGTGGAGTGCGCCTGCCCGATTCAGGGGAACCCGAACGATGCGACTCTGCTCCGCGAGGGCCTGCAGAATTGCCTGGCGGATCCACCATACCGCATAGCTGATGAACTTGATGCCTTTGGTCTCGTCGAACTTATGGGCGGCGCGGATGAGACCGAGGTTGCCCTCATTGATGAGATCGGAAAGCGGCACCCCTTGGTTCTGATACTTCTTCGCCACCGACACCACGAACCGAAGGTTGGAGCGGACCAGCTTGTCGAGCGCCTCCTCTTCCCCACGCTTGATACCCTTCGCAAGGCGCGCCTCTTCAGCCTTGTCGATCAGAGGATACTGGCTGATCTCTTTGAGGTATTGGTCAAGCGATCCTTCCCGGAAAGCGCCTTTACGGGAAGCAAACCCCATCTAACCCTCGACGTGAAGCATGTGTATTATTGGCGCGACCGCCGCGACGGGCAGCAACAAGCCCAGAACATGATAAGTAAAGGCATCATCCCCCAACAGCCCCGGGAGGAGGGGGCCCCGACAGCGGCCTCGCCCGACGTTGGCTTACAGGCCCGAACGCGTGCGCTTGGTCAAAGAATCGACTGACCGACGCGGCCCCACCGTATGGCTCCAAGCCAGGAGTTCCCGCGACGGTTGGATGGGTCGTACGAGAAGTACAACCGCCAAGGACGGCCCCGGATCGATTGCCGATCTACGAAGCCCCAGTAACGCGAGTCCTCGCTGTTGTCCCGGTTGTCCCCCAGAACGAAATAGCTGCCCGAAGGAACCGAGATGGGACCCCAGTTGTCCCTTGATGGGCGATAGTCCGCCCTGGACCGACGTCTCTCGTCCTCCCATGTGCCACCATATTCTCCGTAGGGCTGCTTGAGATCGATGCGGCCGGCCAGCAAGTGGGCCCGCTGCCACCTCATGCCGGAATGGGTAGCATCGGCGCTACGATCAATGTGACGAACGTAGTTCTCCCGCATCTCCCGTCCGTTTAGGAAGAGCGTCTTATCCCTCATCTCCAAGGTGTCGCCCGGCACGCCCACCACCCGCTTGACATAGTTCTTTCCCGGATCATGGGGTGGGTGGAACACCACGACTTCGCCGCGGCTCGGTTCACGCCAAGCCGGTAACCTCGCGCCCAGAAACAGCACTTCTCCGCCATACACGGCCTTGTTGACAAGCAGGTAGTCACCCACGAGCAGTGTCCCCTCCATTGAGGACGTGGGGATCTTGAAGGCCTCGACGAGAAAGGCGCGGACGGCCAAGAACAGCACGACCGCGATGATGATCGATCGCGTCCATTCCCAGATGATACGGGCGTAACCCATGGGCCTCTGCGATGCGCCTTCTTCACCCCTCACCATTCCGAGCGGGACCTCCAATCAGAATTTTCGCCAATCAATTGGCCGCGCGACTCACCGCCGGCGGGCGCTGAGCACGGATACACACATCTCCGAACTACGGTTCCAGCCGGCCAAGCCAAGCTGCGACCCACTTGTCCAACGCGCTCCCCTCTGGGTCTGCCCCGAAGGATGAAAAGCTAACCCGTTCGGGGCCCGCGGCCCTGGTGTTGTACGAGCGATAGGAATCTGCCTT